>NZ_JADBPZ010000011.1:0-160609 GCF_014893445.1 Enterobacter cloacae complex sp. P29RS
CCTGGCACGTTCACCGGTCATATCGTTACAGAGTAGCAAGGAACATAAAGTGAACGGAATGACCACCACTGCCGTATGTTCCCCTCACCCTAACCCTCTCCCCGGAGGGGCGAGGGGATTGCTCAGTGCTCGCATTAATTTGTGGGGAACCCTCAGCCCACGGGGAGAGGGGGCAAACACTAAAAACGGCAACCTGGGTTGCCGTTTTGCTGTTTATCAGGCGCTTTGTTTCAGCCAGTTCAACACCACGTCGTGGTGGTTGCTGGTTTTGAAATCATCAAACACGTGCTCAACTTTACCGTCAGCGTCAATCAGGAAGCTGATGCGGTGAATACCGTCGTACGTTTTGCCCATAAAGGACTTCTCACCCCAGACGCCAAACTGCTCGCAAACCTGGTGGTCTTCATCGGAAAGCAGCGTGAAGTTCAGCAGCTCTTTTTCCGCAAAACGTGACAGCTTCTCTGGTTTATCGGTGCTGATGCCCAGCACTTCCACACCGACCTTTTTCAACTCATCCATGTTGTCGCGTAAACCGCAGGCCTGTACGGTACAGCCCGGGGTCATGGCTTTCGGGTAGAAATAGACCAGAACACGCTGTCCCTGGAAGTCGGTCAAATTTACTTGCTCGCCGTCTTGATCCGGTAAGCTAAATTTCGGTGCGATATCACCGGCTTTCAGTGGGTTCATTACTCAACTCCATCCTGTTCGTGCTGCGAATAATCGACGACGCTTATACTGCCTTGCGCGTGTAATTCTGTACAGAGGGCTTTGAACGCTTGCTCGATATTTGACGCATCCTGCGAGGCAGGGCTGTGGGCGGTAATTTGAATAAACAGCGTCGGGATGGCGTTTTCATCGCCAGGCTGCGTGCGGGAAACCAGTTCGGCAATGTTCATCTGATGGCTGTCAAACAGTGCCGTAAAACGTTCAATCAGATGAGGTGAATCAGGCACTTCAACCTGTACCCAGACTGTGGCAGGCAGAGCCGGACGCGGGCGCGCGGTGGTGCGCTTCATCACAATCAGTAAATCCAGCTCTGCGCCTTTCAGCGGCAGGGTAGATTCGATGAGGGTAATGGCATTCCATGTTCCGGAAAGCAGCATGATGAACGTGAACTCTTCGCCAAGCATAGCCAGCCGGCTGTCTTCGATATTGCAGCCGCAGCTGCTCACGTGGCGAGTGATGGTATTCACGATACCCGGCCTGTCAGCACCCAGCGCAGTGATAACCAGGTAATGTTGTGATGAGGTTGTCAAACCTGTTCTTCCTTTGCGTGGTTAAGTCTTCCTAAGGAAAGCATAAAAAAAACATGCATACAACCGCCTGAGAGCCTCAGGTCGCTTGCTTTTATTACAGTTCCAAACGTAACATTGAGGCTCTTGTTCGCACAGAGGATGGCTCATGTTCACGGGAAGTATTGTCGCGCTTGTTACACCGATGGATGAAAAAGGTAATGTCTGCCGGTCAAGCATGAAGAAGCTCATTGATTACCATGTCGCCAATGGAACCTCGGCGATCGTTTCGGTAGGGACTACCGGTGAATCCGCCACGCTGAGCCACGAAGAGCACGGCGATGTTGTGATGCTGACCCTGGAACTGGCGGACGGGCGTATTCCGGTCATCGCGGGTACGGGCGCAAACGCAACGGCAGAGGCCATTAGCCTGACTCAGCGTTTTAACGACAGCGGCATTGTTGGCTGTCTGACGGTGACCCCTTACTACAACCGCCCAACTCAGGAAGGTTTGTTCCAGCATTTCAAAGCCATCGCTGAACATACTGACTTGCCACAAATTCTGTATAATGTGCCGTCCCGTACCGGTTGCGATATGCTGCCGGAAACCGTTGGCCGTCTCTCGAAAGTAAAAAATATTATCGGGATTAAAGAGGCGACAGGGAACTTAAGCCGCGTTCATCAGATCAAAGAGCTGGTTTCAGACGACTTTATCCTGTTGAGCGGTGATGATGCGACCGCACTGGACTTTATGCAGCTCGGTGGTAACGGCGTTATTTCCGTGACGGCGAACGTGGCGGCGCGTGATATGGCTGACATGTGCAAACTGGCCGCAGCCGGTCACTTTGATGAAGCTCGCGTGATTAATCAGCGTCTGATGCCGTTGCATAATAAATTATTTGTCGAACCCAATCCGATCCCAGTGAAATGGGCATGTAAGGAGTTGGGGCTTGTAGCAACCGACACGCTGCGTCTGCCAATGACACCGATTACCGACCATGGTCGTGAAATTGTCGCTGGCGCGCTGAAGCATGCCGGTTTGCTGTAAAGTTTAGGGAGATTTGATGGCTTATTCAGTACAGAAGTCGCGCCTGGCCAAGGTTGCGGGTGTTTCGCTTGTTATGCTCCTCGCTGCCTGTAGTTCAGACTCGCGCTACAAGCGCCAGGTGAGCGGTGATGAATCCTATCTGGATGCGCCGCCGCTTGCTGAACTTCACGCGCCTGCCGGCATGATCCTGCCGATCCAGAACGGTGATTATAATATTCCGGTTACCAACGGCAGCGGCCTGGTGGGTAAAGCGCTCGATATTCGTCCGCCAGCTCAGCCTCTGGCGCTGGTGAGTGGCGCGCGCACGCAGTTCACCGGTGATACAGCTTCTCTGCTGGTGGAAAGCGCACGCGGTACCACGCTGTGGCCGCAGGTTGTGAGCGTCATTCAGTCGAAAAACTATACGATTGATAAACGCGACGACGCCAGCCAGACCTTAACCACCGACTGGATTGAGTGGAACCGTCTCGATGAAGACCAGCAGTATCGTGGTCGTTATCAAGTCTCCGTTAAGCCGCAGGGTTATCAGCAGGCGGTTACCGTTAAGCTGTTGAATCTTGAGCAGGCAGGTAAACCGGTTGCCGATCCGTCCGCCATGCAGCGCTACAGTACCGAAATGCTGAACGTGATTGCAGCGGGTCTGGATAAGAACGCTGCTGATGCCGCAAACGCCGCGCAGAACCGTAACGGCTCAACGTTTGACGTGCAGAGCGGTGCAGACGATACCGGCCTGCCAATGCTGGTGGTGCGTGCGCCGTTTAACCAGACCTGGCAGCGTCTGCCAGCCACGCTGGAAAAAGTGGGCATGAAGGTGACCGACAGCACCCGTTCAACGGGCAGCATCACAGCGACCTATAAGCCGCTGTCTGAAAGTGCCTGGCAGGAGCTGGGGGCAAGCGATCCACAGTTGCCTTCCGGTGACTACAAAATCCAGGTCGGCGACCTCGATAACCGCAGCAGCCTGCAGTTTATCGATCCGAAAGGACACACGCTGACCCAGGCGCAGAACGATGCGCTGGTCGCTGCCTTCCAGGCCGCATTCAGCAAATAATAGTGAGGGCTGGTTAATCCAGCCCTTTTTATTTTCGTGCCACGCAAACGTGTGCGTGGCATAATATAGCCAGTTTTGAATACAAATCATCACACCAGGAGTAATGAAGATGCAGAAGCAAGCTGAGTTGTATCGTGGCAAAGCGAAAACCGTATACAGCACGGAAAACCCGGATCTGTTGGTGCTCGAATTCCGCAATGATACGTCAGCAGGAGACGGCGCACGCATTGAGCAGTTCGATCGTAAGGGCATGGTGAACAACAAGTTCAACCACTTCATTATGACCAAACTGGCCGAAGCCGGTATCCCGACTCAGATGGAAGCGTTGTTGTCCGATACGGAATGTCTGGTAAAAAAACTGGATATGGTGCCGGTTGAGTGCGTGATCCGTAACCGTGCCGCAGGCTCCCTGGTGAAGCGTCTGGGCATTGAAGAGGGTATCGAACTGAATCCACCGCTGTTCGATCTGTTCCTGAAAAACGACGCCATGCATGACCCGATGGTCAACGAATCCTACTGCGAAACCTTCGGCTGGGTCAGCAAAGAGAACCTGGCGCGCATGCAGGAACTGACCTACAAAGCCAACGACGTGCTGAAAAAGCTGTTTGATGACGCGGGCCTGATCCTGGTCGACTTCAAGCTGGAGTTCGGTCTGTACAAAGGCGAAGTGGTGCTGGGCGACGAGTTCTCTCCTGACGGCAGCCGCCTGTGGGACAAAGAGACGCTGGATAAAATGGACAAAGACCGTTTCCGCCAGAGTCTGGGTGGCGTGGTCGAAGCGTACGAAGCGGTTGCTCACCGTTTAGGCGTTAAGCTCGACTAAACTGCGCATTTGCCAAAGGATGTTGGCATCCTTTGGCGTCTTATCCTTGTTTACTATGGTAATCCTTTCATTAACCGCCTACGATCATAGCTATTATAAATGGAATAGTTCGAGGTGTTTATGCGCTGGCAAGGGCGTCGTGAAAGTGACAACGTAGAAGACAGACGCAGCAGTGGTGGCGGTGGTCCGTCTATGGGCGGGCCAGGTTTCCGGTTACCCAGCGGCAAGGGCGGTATTATTCTGCTGGTCGTCGTGCTGGTAGCGGGCTACTACGGTGTCGACCTGACCGGTTTGATGACCGGTGAAACCGGGCAACAGCAGCAGTATTCTCAGCGCTCCATCAGCCCGAATGAAGATGAAGCGGCGAAATTTACTTCCGTTATTCTCGCGACGACCGAAGATACCTGGGGTCAGCAGTTCGAGAAAATGGGGCGGACTTATCAGCCGCCAAAACTGGTGATGTACCGGGGAGCAACCCGCACGGGCTGCGGCACCGGGCAGTCCGTTATGGGGCCGTTCTACTGCCCGGCGGACAGCACCGTCTATATCGATCTCTCCTTCTATGACGACATGAAAAGCAAGCTGGGCGCCGACGGCGATTTTGCCCAGGGCTACGTGATCGCGCATGAAGTCGGCCACCATGTGCAGAAGCTCCTCGGCATTGAACCTAAAGTGCGTCAGATGCAGCAGAATGCGTCTCAGGCGGAGGTGAATCATCTCTCCGTACGCATGGAGCTTCAGGCCGACTGCTTCGCTGGCGTCTGGGGACACAGCATGCAGCAGCAGGGCGTGCTGGAAACAGGCGATCTGGAAGAGGCTCTGAATGCCGCACAGGCGATTGGTGACGATCGCTTGCAGCAGCAAAGCCAGGGGCGCGTTGTGCCGGACAGCTTTACCCATGGCACCTCAGAGCAGCGCTACAGCTGGTTTAAGCGTGGCTTTGACAGCGGCAACCCGTCGCAGTGTAATACCTTCGGCAAAGCTATGTGATGTTGGGGGTTGAACAGCTGGTTAACCAGCTTCAGCGTACCGGGCACCGCCGGCTGGTGGTGCTTAGCGGCGATGAAGCGTGGACGTTGAGCCAGGCGACCATCCTGCGCGATACGTTACCAGGAGACTGGCTGTGGCTGGAGGAAAACCCCTCTAAGGCCATCAGCGGCCTGCTGGGACGTGAATATCTGCACGCCGTTTTTGACGCGCGTCGCGGGTTTGACGTCTCGGCCTTCGCCGCCCTCAGCGGGACCCTGCGCGCCGGAAGCCTTCTGGTGCTGCTGGTGCCGCCGTTCTCCGTCTGGGCTAACAGGCCCGACGCGGATTCTCTACGCTGGAGCGACAGCGCAGAGCCGATCGCCACCCCGCACTTTGTTTACCATTTTTGCCGGAAGCTGGCCGCCGATTCAGATGCTATCGTCTGGCATCAACATCGTCCGCTGTGCCTTCCCGTTGCGCCAGATTTACCCGCCTGGCAGCCCGCCAGCGGTGAACCGCAGCGCGAGCAGGCTGCGATCCTCGATGCGCTTCTGACCATGTCTGCTGGCGTGGCTGCCGTGACGGCCCCGCGCGGACGAGGAAAGTCCGCCCTGGCGGGCATGTTGCTCAACGGCATTCAGGGTAGTGCTGTAGTGACCGCACCGGCAAAAGGGGCGACGGATGTCATCGCGCGTTTCGCTGGGGAACATTTTCACTTTATGGCCCCGGATGCGCTGCTGGCCTCCACAACAGAAGCTGACTGGCTGATTGTCGATGAGGCGGCCGCCATCCCCGGCCCGCTGCTCGAGAAACTGACGATGCGCTTTCCCCGCGTGTTGTTGACCACTACGGTGCAGGGTTATGAAGGCACGGGCAGGGGATTCCTGCTGAAGTTCTGCGCCCGGTTCAGCGGTCTGCGGCGATATACCTTATCAACCCCTGTACGCTGGGCTGCCGGATGTCCTCTTGAGCGAATCGTGGCGAACGCGCTGCTGTTCGACGATGCGCTTATCGATCGCAAACCGGCAGGGGAGGTAAGTTTAACGTCGCTGGAGCCCGGGGTGTGGGAGAGCGATCCGGCGCGCGGGGCAGGCGTGTATGAACTGCTGTGTGCCGCGCACTACCGGACGTCCCCCCTCGATTTACGCCGGATGATGGACGCCCCCGGCCAGCACTTTGCTGTTGCTCATGCGGGCGCGGAGATCGCTGGCGCGCTCTGGCTGGTGGAGGAGGGGGGATTACCCCCTGAACTTAGCCGCGCAGTATGGGCGGGGTTTCGTCGGCCGCGTGGAAATCTGGTGGCACAGTCGCTGGCGGCGCACGGCGGATCGCCTCTCGCGGCGACGCTGAAAGGCCGACGCGTCAGCCGTATTGCGGTTCATCCTCATCGCCAGCGGGAAGGCATCGGCCAGGGGCTGATCCGCAGTGCCAGCGGAGAAGATTATCTCTCGGTCAGCTTTGGCTATACCGACGAGCTGTGGCGTTTCTGGCGGCAGTGCGGGTTTGTGCTGGTGCGAATGGGCAGCCACCGGGAGGCCAGCAGCGGGTGCTATACGGCGATGGCGTTGCTGCCGCTGAGCGAGGCGGGGCATCAGCTCTGCGAAGAGGCGCATCAGCGTTTATGTCGTGATATGCGCGTCCTGTCGGCCTGGAATGGCGAAAAGATCCCGGTGATGGATGCATGGGAAGCTACCCTTAATAGTGACGACTGGCTGGAGCTGGCGGGGTTTGCCTTTGCGCACCGGGCGTTTTCAACCTCGGTTGCGGCGCTAACGCGATTGTTGTTAGCCGTGGATATGCCGCTCCCGGCGCTGCGTGGGAAAATGGAGGGGAATACGCACGATTTCGGGCGCAAAGCGTTGCTGGCGAAGCTACGCGAGGAAACCGCTCACGCTCTTGAAAGGCTTGATTACTCTCGTAGCCAGCGGCTGAAAGCCGACATTTTGCAATGGCAATTTTTTCAATGACTTCTTCAGTAAAGTGGCATGGTCATTACCCCGCAGAGGCGTAAAATCCTGCTTAACAATTAAGGAGATCGCCATGAAACATGACCATTTTGTTGTGCAAAGCCCGGATACACCTGCTAAACAGCTACTGCTTCTGTTTCATGGCGTGGGCGACAATGCCGTCAATATGGGACAGATTGGCAGCTGGTTTGCACCCGTTTTCCCACACGCGCTGATCGTCAGTATCGGCGGCGTGGAGCCCTGCGGTCCGGACGGGCGGCAGTGGTTTTCCGTCGAGGGCGTGACGGAGGAAAATCGTCAGGCACGTATTGATGCCGTTATGCCAGCCTTTATCAATACCGTGCGTTACTGGCAGCAGCAAAGCGGCGTAGGTGCCAATGCAACAGCGCTGATTGGCTTCTCTCAGGGCTCAATCATGTCGCTGGAAAGCGTAAAAGCGCAGCCCGGACTGGTGTCCCGCGTGATTGCCTTCAATGGGCGTTTTGCGACGTTACCGCAAAGCGCGACCACGCAGACCACGATCCATCTCATTCATGGGGGTGAAGACCGGGTAATTGAGCTTTCGCATGCGGTTGCGGCCCAGGACGCGCTGATGCGTGAAGGCGGGGATGTGACGCTGGATATCGTGGACGATCTGGGGCATGCCATTGACGATCGCAGCATGCAGTTCGCGCTCGATCATCTGCGTTATACCGTACCGAAGCACTACTTTGATGAAGCGCTCAGCGGCGGTAAGCCGAATGACGATGATATCGTCGAGTTTATGTGAGGTTTCCCCTCTCCTTAGGGAGAGGGGAAACAGAGCGATTACTTCTTCTGGTCCTTCTTCGGCCAGTCGTCTTCATCGTCCCACTTGTCGTTAAAATCACGGTGCGGCGGAAGATCCGGTTTGTTGGCAAGGAACTTTTTGTGGTCAACGCGCTTGAGATCTTTAATCACGTTAAGCAGCACGCCTACCAGAAACACCAACACCAGAATCCACCAGTACTTTGAAAGCCAGTCCATTCGCTAATCCTCTTTAAGCACCCGTCAGGCGACGAGCTGCTCCATAATACGTTGATACATGCGGGCCAGCAGTTGTAAATCGGCAGCGTTCACGCATTCATTGATTTTGTGAATCGTCGCGTTAACCGGACCCAGTTCGACAACCTGTGCGCCCATGCGGGCGATAAAGCGTCCGTCAGACGTGCCGCCTGTTGTCAGCAGCTGTGGCTTAATCTCATTATAGTGCGCGATGGCGTTCACTACCGCATCCACCAGTTTACCGCGCTGCGTCAGGAACGGCTGGCCAGACAGCCACCAGTCGAGGGTATAGCGCAGCTGGTATTTTTCGAGCAGCGCAATCACGCGCGCTTTGATCATCTCGTCGGTCAGTTCGGTGCTGAAGCGGAAGTTAAACTGGACGAAGAGATCGCCGGGAATGACGTTGTTGCTGCCAGTGCCGGCCTTGATGTTGGCTATCTGCATGCTGGTTGGCGGGAAAAATTCGTTGCCTTTATCCCATTCAATGCCCACCAGTTCGTTCAGCATCGGCGCGGCGCGGTGTACCGGGTTATCCGCCAGGTGCGGATAGGCAACGTGGCCCTGCACGCCATGAATAGTCAAATTGCAGGTCAGGGATCCACGGCGGCCATTTTTCACCACATCGCCCACTACTTCGGTGCTGGACGGTTCGCCCACCAGACAGTAGTCCAGACGTTCATTGCGCGCCATCAGCGCCTCAACGACCTTCACGGTGCCGTTGTGGGCGCTGGCTTCTTCATCGGAGGTAATCAAAAACGCAAGACGGTTTTTATGGTTCGGATGCTGGGCGACGAAACGCTCTGCCGCCACGACCATCGCAGCCAGGGAACCTTTCATATCCGCAGCGCCTCGTCCGAAAAGCATGCCGTCGCGGATGGTTGGCTCAAAAGGCGGGTTGATCCAGCGGTCTGCGTCGCCTGCGGGAACTACGTCGGTATGTCCGGCAAACGCCAGCGTCTCCCCCTGACCGCGCCATGCCCAGAAGTTCTGCGTATCGCCAAAATCCATGTGCTCGACGGTAAAACCGATGGCACGCAGGCGCTCAATCATTAATGCCTGACAACCTGCGTCGTCCGGGCTAAGGGAAGGACGGCGAATAAGCTGCTGAGTCAGCTCAATGACCGGGCATGACATAGACTACACCTCAACGAATAAATCTGAATAAAGGGTTTCACTGAAACCCAGCAGCATAGGCTGACCTGGCTTGCAGAGCAATGGGCGTTTGATGATTGCCGGCATTTCAAGCATCAGTTTGGCTGCGCTGTCGGCGTTGTTGATCGTGGCCCGGAGAGATTCATCCAGTTTTCGCCAGGTGGTCCCGCGGGTGTTCAGCAGCGCTTCCCAGCCCAGTTCATTGATGGCGGAATGGAGAAACGCGGGGTCAAGCCCGTCGGCACGGTAATCATGGAAGCGATAGTCGATGTTGTGTGCTTCCAGCCAGCGGCGGGCTTTTTTAATCGTATCGCAATTCTTAATGCCGTACATCACAACCATAGTGAATCCTTTTGTTCTTGTGTGGGTTAAATGTTCAATATTTTCGAAGATATATCCTTAAGTGGAATATAACATATTCGGAATTTTTCGTGATTTACAATTCTCCATAATTCAACGAACAGCTGTACGCTGAATAGTGTTCCATCTTTTAAGCATAGTTGTCCACTCTGTATAAATTGCCAATAAACTCAGGGGGAAATTAAAAATGCTGTCATTTTTCTGACTATTTCAAAATATTGCTGTGGGTCACATAAAATTTACCCGGCAACGCTCATAGTGATCCTAAACCTACCTGCACAGCGAGGCTCAATCACAGCAATCGGTTAAAGTGGCTTCACAATGATGATACGTTTTCGTAGAATGCACATAATAATAAGAGAGGTTGTTATGATTGAACATGAACTGGGGAACTGGAAAGATTTTATCGAAGGCATGCTTCGTAAATGAATTTCCGGTAAGAAATGCAAGAGCACTTAATTAACTAAAATAACCATAGTGTGAAAGAATCACACAATAAAAAGGCGGCCTGTAAAGCCGCCTTTTTTTATTTCAACGGGTTATTCCGGCTTATCCTTCAGCGGGAAACGACGGCGTATCAGCACAAAGAACAGCGGTACGAAATAGATAGCCAGAATCGTCGCTGAAATCATTCCCCCCATAACGCCCGTTCCCACCGCGTGCTGGCTGCTGGAGCCTGCGCCGGAGCTGGTGGCCATCGGCAGGACGCCAAATACAAACGCCAGAGAAGTCATCAGGATCGGGCGCAGGCGCTGACGACAGGCGTGCAGCGTGGCGGCCATCAGTTCGTGACCTTTGGCATTCATCTCATTGGCAAATTCGACGATCAGAATGGCGTTTTTCGCCGACAATCCGATTACGGTGAGGAGTCCTACCTGGAAATAGACATCGTTTTCCAGGCCACGCATCCAGGTTGCCAGCAGCGCGCCGATGACCCCGAGAGGCACCACCAGCATTACCGAGAACGGTACTGACCAGCTTTCATACAGCGCCGCCAGGCAGAGGAACACCACCAGCAGCGAAAGGGCATACAGGGCAGGCGCCTGCGCGCCGGAAAGCCGTTCCTGGTAGGACATCGCCGTCCACTCCAGGCCAAAGCCGGTCGGTAACTGCTGAACCAGTTTTTCCATAATGTCCATTGCGGTACCGGTACTGACGCCAGGCGCGGCTTCACCGACAATCTCCAGCGCCGAATAGCCGTTGTAACGCTCCAGACGCGGCGAACCGGTCTCCCAGCGTGACGTCGCAAACGCCGAGAACGGCACCATGCCGCCGGTGTTATTGCGCACATACCAGCGGTTGATATCGTCCGGCAGCATGCGGTATTTGGCAGCAGACTGAACGTAGACCTTTTTCACGCGACCGCGATCCATAAAGTCATTCACGTAGCTTGAGCCCCATGCCGTTTGCAGGGTGTCGTTAATGTCGTCGATGGAGACGCCCAGCGCCTGCGCTTTACGCTGGTCGATATCCACCTGTAGCTGAGGGCTGTCATCCAGACCGTTATGACGAACGCGGGTAAGCTGCGGCTCTTTCCCGGCCAGCTCGAGCAGTTTATCGCGAGCTGCCATCAACGCGTCATGCCCGGCACCCGCGTGATCCTGAAGCTCCATATCAAATCCGGCTGAGCTGCCCAGGCCACTGATAGCGGGCGGGCTGCTGGCGAAAACGCGCGCTTCCTTGATTTTGTTGAACGCTTTAGTTGCACGTTCAATGATGGCAAAGGAGGAGCCGCTATCGCTGTCGCGCTGGTCCCAGTCTTTCAGGCGCACAAACATACGCGCCACGTTCTGCCCGTTACCACCAGGGCCAGAGCCGACGGTGGAGAAGACGGAGACCACGTTATCCTTCTCCTGAGTATGGAAGTAGTTCTCAACCTTCTGCACCACTTTCAGGGTCTGCTGCTGGGTCGAGCCGCTCGGTAACTGTACGGAGGTGATAAACATGCCGCGATCTTCCAGCGGCAGGAACGAGGTTGGCAGCCGCAGGAATAAGAAGACCATGCCGCCGAGCAGCAGGACATAAACCACCATCCAGCGCACGCTGCGGTGCAGTACTTTACCCACGCCCGCTTCATAGCGCGCCGCATTTCGGTTAAACATGCGGTTAAACCAGCCGAAGAAGCCTTTTTGACCGTGGTGTTCGCCCTTATGCAGCGGTTTGAGCAGCGTCGAGCACAGAGCAGGGGTAAGGATCATCGCCACCAGTACGGAGAGCACCATCGCAGAGACGATGGTGATCGAGAACTGGCGATAAATCGCGCCCGTAGTGCCGCCAAAAAACGCCATCGGGATAAATACCGCCGACAGCACCATGGCGATACCGACCAGCGCACCCTGAATTTGCCCCATCGATTTACGCGTGGCCTCGCGGGGCGAAAGCCCTTCCTCGCTCATGATGCGCTCGACGTTTTCCACCACCACGATGGCATCATCCACCAGCAGGCCGATGGCCAGCACCATGGCGAACATGGTCAGGGTGTTGATGCTGTAACCGAAGGCATACAGCACCGCAAAGGTTCCCAGCAACACCACCGGCACCGCAATGGTGGGGATCAGCGTGGCGCGGAAGTTTTGCAGGAACAGGTACATCACGAGGAACACCAGCGCGATAGCTTCGAGCAGGGTTTTCACCACATCTTCGATGGAGGCTTTTACGAATGAGGTGGTTTCGTAGGCGACTTTGTACTCCAGTCCGTGCGGGAAGTAATGCGACAGCTCATCCAGACGCTCTAACACCCGCTGCGCGGTCGCCATTTCGTTAGCGCCGGAGGCCAGTTTCACCCCCAGGCCGGACGCAGCATTGCCGTTAAAGCGGCTCAGGTAGTCATATTTTTCCGCCCCCATTTCCACGGTGGCGACATCCCCCAGACGCACTTCCGAACCGTCCTGATTCACGCGCAGAGTGATATTGCGGAACTGTTCAGGCGTCTGGAGCAGCGACTGGGAGTTGATGGTGGCGTTAAGCGCCTGGTTATCCACGGACGGCGTACCACCGAGCTGCCCCACGGCAATCTGAGCGTTCTGCGATTCGATAGCGTCGGTGACATCTTTGGCGGTCATCTGCACGCTGTTCAGCTTGTTGGGATCCAGCCAGATACGCATGGAATACTGCGAGCCGTAGGCGTCGATATCACCCACGCCGTTGATACGGCTGAGCGGGTCCTGAATATTACTGGCGACGTAGTCCGCGATGTCCTGCTTATCCATCGAGCCATCGGTTGAAACAAACGCGATGGTCAAAATATTGGTGTCACCGGTCTTACGCACGGTCACCCCCTGGTTCTGCACCGCCTGAGGCAGTTTACGCAGGGCCGATTGCAGCTGGTTTTGCACCTGCTGCACCGCTTCGTCCGGATCCGTGCCCGCCGTAAAGCTCAGGGTTACCGTCGCCTGGCCCGTGGCGCTGCTCTGCGAGGACATGTACATCAGGTTATCAAGACCCGTCATGTTCTGCTCGATAACCTGCGTGACGGTATTTTCCAGCGTCTGTGCCGAGGCGCCAGGGTAGTTCGCCGTGATACGCACGTTAGGGGGGGCGAGGTCGGGGTATTGCTCAACAGGAAGGGAAGTAATCGCCAGGACACCCGTCAGACACAACAGGATTGCTAGCACCCAGGCAAAAATGGGGCGATCGATGAAAAAATTCGCCATTAAAATGTGACCTCGTTTTGCTGCACGTCATTATTGTTTATTGCCCGCCTAACTTTAGCGGTAAGGCCCAGGTCAAACGTGGAGAAATAAAGGAGATAATGTAAATTATCATGCGCTTTTTTCAGCGCGCCTTCTTTCCCGCTATTTTTCAGCCTGCGCCGCAGGTGTCCGGAACGTCACGCTGACCTGTGTACCGCCCTGTGGCGGCTGAGAAAAGTGTAATGTTCCGCCGAGCCGTCCCGCGCGTTCGCGCATGATATTCAGCCCGTAATGCCCCGGCGGTTCACTGGCGTCGCCGATACCAATACCGTTGTCGCGGATCGTGACCGTGTGAGTACCGTCCGCGGTGGTGACGCAGCTGACCACAATCTCGCTGGCGTCGGCATGTTTAATCGCATTCAGCACTGCCTCACGCACAATCTGTAAGAGGTGCACCTGTTTTTGCGCGTCCAGCGCAAGCGATGAGAGACGGCAGTCAAGCACCAGCTTCGCGCTGGTCTGGCTTTGCAAACCGTCGAGAGACTCCTGTAGCGCGGCAGGAAGATTGGCGTGGTTGAGCGTCAGGCGGAAGGTGGTGAGCAGCTCGCGTAGCTGATGCCAGGCGTTATTCAGCTCGCGGGAGAAGTCCGTAATAATGGTCTGCGCCGGGGCATTGTCGCCCGGCACGGCATGCTTCAGCAGCGTAAGCTGAATACGCAAATAGGAGAGCACCTGCGCCAGCGAATCATGCAACTCGCGCGCGATGGTGGCACGCTCTTCCATCAGCAGCAACTGCTGATAATGTTTCTGCGCCTGATTGAAATAGAGCCCCCGGCCCAGCATCGTCGCCACGCTTTCCATGAGCGGCAGCGGAACATCCCCGGTCGCGCTTTGCCAGCGCAGTTCGCCGTACAGGGTGTCCTGCATTAATACCGGTAAATTGTGCATTTTCTCACCCGGGGACTCCTGTCCTTCGTAAAGCTGCCAGTCGTCACTGGTGCGCAATTGCAGGTAATTCATCTGCGTATAGTCATGCACAATTTGCAAAATATGCCGGAAGCAGTGGCTGTCTATCTGCCCGGTATTCAACGCCTGTGAGCATTTGAACAGCATTTCAAGCTGCTGATGCGCTTCATTCAGGTGGCGGGTTTTTTCGGCAACGGAGTGCTCCAGGGAACGGTACAGGGTGTGTAATTCCGCCGACATATGGTTGAAGGCGCGGGAAAGCTGGCCCAGCTCGTTGGGAAGCATAATATCCGGCGCGGGGGTATCGAACTGCCCCTGTTCGATACGTTCGCTCGCTGCCACCAGATTATTCAGCGGCAGCACAACCTGACGGCGGATGCGCCGCAGGGTCACCACCGCCAGCAGCAGGATGCCCAGGCCGCCCGTCAGCGACATGAAAATCACCAGCTGTATCTTATGTTCGGTGTAGTGCTGTAGCGCCAGCACAAAGGCATCTATCCGGCCCACGAAATCCTCTATGTGGCTCTGATACCACCCGGTATCGCCGCTGGCGATACGCGTGTCCATCTCCTGCCAGCCAAGCTGCAACTGCTGGTAACGCTGTTTGACGTCCTCTGGCACATACCAGCGGTTTAGCTTCTGCAACGCAGGCGCGCTCAGCGTTTTCTGCCAGACCGCGCGGTGCTCTGCCAGTGACGGGCTGGCGCGCTGCATTTCGTAGCCCAGGCGGTAGCTCTGCATGCGCAGCGATCCGGCGATGTTAATCGCCTCGGCGTCGCGCTGGCTGCTGGCGAGTGTAACCAGCGCAATGGCGCTGATCAGAACGGACAAGACAATCATCGAAAAGAAAGCCCGAGCCAGGCTTCCCGATACGGGGCGTTTAACGGTCACTCATCAGCTTCCTGAATTAAATTGATCTGCCACAGGTTCACTGGAAATAGTTCGCCTTCCTGGGCATTTGAACATTGCGTCGCCATGCCACTGTGGGTAAATACGATAACAATATAAAGAATAAGGTTATTGAACCAAAAACAGGTGTTGTTATGAATCGTTTTATTATGGCCAACGCTCAACAGTGTATCGGTTGTCGCGCCTGCGAAGTTGCCTGTGTGATGGCGCACAACGGGGAGCAGCACGCGCTGAGCGAGCGCCATTTTCATCCCCGCATTACGGTCCTTACCTCTGGCTTGCGAAAAAGCCCAGTGACCTGCCACCACTGTGAAAATGCGCCCTGCGCGCAAAGCTGCCCGAACGGAGCCATCACGCAACACAGCGACAGCGTACAGGTCAATCAACAAAAATGCATCGGCTGTAAAGCCTGCGTGGTGGCCTGCCCGTTTGGCACGATGGACATGCTGATCACCCCGCTTGAAAATGACAGCGTAAAGGCCTCGGCGCACAAATGCGACCTCTGCCTGGAAAGGCCGCAAGGCCCGGCCTGCGTTGAAAACTGCCCGGCGGAGGTGCTTACGCTCGCCACCCCAGCCGTGCTGGATAAGCTGGTTAAACAGCGCCGACAGCGCAGCGCAAGGCTGGACGCGCTGCCGTGGCACAGCGAGGCGGTTCAATCAGCCCCTCCGCAAACCAAACGGCAACAGATGCAAAACACCCCGGCGCGCGGTGAGCCGGATAAGCTCAGCCCCGACGCGCGCGCCGGCCATTTTAACGAGATCTACTTGCCGTTTCGCCCGGAACAGGCGCAGCGCGAAGCATCCCGGTGCCTGAAATGTGGCGACCACAGCATTTGCGAGTGGACCTGCCCGCTGCATAACCATATTCCGCAGTGGATTGAGCGGATCAGGGCGGGGGATATCATCGGTGCGGCTGAGCTTTCTCACCAGACTAACTGTTTACCGGAAATTACCGGCCGCGTCTGTCCACAGGATCGATTATGTGAAGGCGCCTGCACCCTGCGGGATGCGTCAGGGGCGGTAACCATCGGTAATATCGAACGATATATCTCGGATCGGGCGCTGGCGATGGGCTGGACGCCGGACGTCAGCCACGTTACACCGGTCGGTAAGCGCGTCGCCATCATTGGTGCCGGTCCGGCAGGGCTGGCCTGTGCCGACGTACTGGTGCGCAGCGGCATCGGTGTGACGGTCTACGATCGCCATCCAGAAATCGGCGGATTGCTGACCTTTGGTATTCCGGCCTTCAAGCTGGATAAATCCCTGTTAGCGCGGCGCAGAGAGATATTCAGCGCGATGGGTATCCGCTTCGAGCTGAACTGCGAGGTGGGAAAAGACGTGTCGATGGTCCAACTGCAAAACGACTACGATGCCCTGTTCATCGGCGTAGGGACCTATCGTTCCATGAAAGCAGGTATCCCTCATGAAGACGCGCCGGGCGTGTACGACGCGCTGCCGTTTTTAGTGGCAAACACGCGGAACGTGATGGGTCTTGACCCTACCGCAGACGAGCCGTTTATCGACACGCAGGGGTTAAACGTGGTGGTGCTGGGCGGGGGCGATACGGCGATGGACTGCGTGCGCACCGCGCTGCGACATGGCGCGGCGAAAGTAACCTGCGCCTATCGGCGGGACGAGGCCAACATGCCGGGCTCAAAGAAAGAGGTTAAAAACGCGAAAGAAGAGGGCGCGGCGTTTGAATTTAATGTCCAGCCGGTTGAGCTCACGCTGGATACCGACGGGAAGGTCAACGGTATCCGGATGCTGCGCACCCGTCTGGGCGAGCCGGATGCGCAGGGGCGGCGTCGTCCTGTCCCGGTGGCGGGCAGTGAGTTTGTCATGCCAGCGGATGCGGTGATCATGGCGTTTGGGTTTAATCCGCACGCCATGCCGTGGCTTCAGGCGCAGGGCGTCGAAACCGACGACTGGGGGCGCATCAGGGCCTCCGTGGAGAGCCGTTATCGTTACCAGACCTCGAATCCGCAGATTTTTGCTGGCGGTGATGCGGTACGTGGTGCGGATCTGGTGGTCACCGCGATGCCGGAAGGGCGCCATGCCGCGCAGGGGATCATGGACTGGCTTGGCGTGCCGCCGCGCAACATGCATTAACGCAGACGGGCGACAAAGCGGGCATCACGGCGTAGTATAAACAGACTCATTTTGCCGTGGAGCCCGTATGTCCCTGAACATTACCGTTATTAAAGACAAAATCCTTTCTGAAAATTACTTTGTCCTGCGTAACATCACTTACGATCTCACCCGTAAGAGCGGGGATGTCATTCGCCATAAACGCGAAGTCTACGACCGGGGCAATGGTGCAACCATTCTGCTGTATAACCGTGAAAAGCAAAGCGTGGTGCTGATCCGCCAGTTTCGCATCGCGACATGGGTCAATGGCAACGCGGACGGACGTCTGATTGAAACCTGTGCAGGTCTGCTGGACGACGATGAGCCGGAAGTGTGTATCCGCAAAGAAGCCATTGAAGAGACGGGTTTTGAGGTGGGGGCGGTGCAGAAAGTCTTTGAGCTGTTTATGTCCCCTGGCGGGGTTACCGAGCTGGTTCACTTCTTCATTGCGGAGTACACCGATGCCCAGCGCACGCACCGGGGCGGTGGCGTGGACGATGAAGACATTGAAGTGCTGGAAATGCCTTTCGCTCAGGCTGTCGACATGGTGAAAAGCGGCGAGATCCGCGACGGTAAAGCGGTGATCCTGTTGCAGTATCTGCAAACCAGCGGTTTGATGAATGCTGCGGCGGTAGCGTGATAAGTTGTATTTCAGATAAATCTATCCGATAAATCCGATTGAGCCAGCCCGCCCAGGGCACGAAGATACGCCCCAGATTGACCTATTCGTTTCCGGGGCTGTGCCGTTCATGCGCTACTGCGTTTTTCTTCTCTTCTTCATTTGCGTGCTTCCCGCGCCTTTGGTGTGGGCTGCGCCTGCGCAGCAGTCTTTTTCAGACTGGCAGGTGACCTGCAATAACCAGAATTTCTGCGTAGCGCGCAACACCGGCGAGCATCGCGGTCTGGTCATGACGCTGAGCCGCAGTGCGGGGGCAAAAACGGACGCCAGCCTGCGCATCGATCTCGGCGGTCTTTCGACGCCTCCGGTGAAAGAGCCTGACATTGCCCCGCGCCTGCTGCTCGACAATGTGCCGCTTCAGCTCACGTCGCAACACTGGCAGTTAACCCCCTGGCATCTTAAAACAGACGATACGGGCACCATCACCACGTTTCTGAAAACCATTCAGGAGGGGCAGGCGCTGACCCTGCGCGAGGGGAAGCAGACGATCTCTCTGGCCGGTCTGAAAGCGGCGCTGCTGTTTATTGATGCCCAGCAAAAACGCGTCGGAAGTGAAACGGCATGGATTAAAAAAGGGGATAGTCCACCGCTGAGCGTGCCGCCTGCGCCGGCATTAAAAAAGGTGGCAGTGGTGAACCCCACGCCAACGCCGCTGACGCATAACGAACTTAACGATCTGCTGGATTACGGTACCTGGCGCATGAACCACAGCCAGTGCTCCCTCGATCCGAACCGGCGTGAAGTGCGCGTGACCGCGTTGACCGATGACAAAGCGCTGATGATCATCAGCTGTGAGGCGGGGGCGTACAACACCGTCGATCTGGCGTGGCTGGTGTCGCGTAAAAAACCGTTTGCTGCCAGAAGCGTGAGATTGCGCCTGCCGTTTACCCCTTCCAGCCAGAGTAGCGACATGGAGCTGATGAATGCCAGCTTCGATGAAAAAACGCGCGAGCTGACCACGCTGGCACTGGGACGCGGGATTGGCGACTGTGGGATCCAGACCCGCTGGCGTTTTAACGGCCAGCGTTTCCGCCTGGTGCGCTACGCGGAAGAGCCAAGCTGCGATAACTGGAATGGGCCAGATGCCTGGCCCACGCTGTGGATCACCAGGTAGGGCGCTGTCGCTTACCGGGCCTACGTTTTAGCGATTTGTAGGCCCGGTAAGGCGTAGCCGCCACCGGGCACGAAGACGGCACTACAGCACGCTCAGCGCCTTCTCCACCACGTTCTCAACGGTAAAGCCGAAGTACGGGAACAGCTTATCGGCCGGGGCGGATTCACCGTAACCCTTCATGCCGACAATCGCCCCTTTCAGACCCACATATTTGTACCAGTAGTCGGCAATGCCAGCTTCAACCGCCACGCGCGCCGCGACGTTTGAAGGCAGCACCGATTCGCGGTACGCCTCATCCTGGGCATCAAAGATATCCGTTGAAGGCAGGGAAACCACGCGCACCGCGTGACCCTCGGCGGTCAGTTTCTCGGCCGCTTTTACCGTGATTTCCACCTCTGAACCGGTGGCAATCAGGATCACGTCCGGTTTACCGCCGCTGTCTTTCAGGATGTACCCGCCGCGGGCGATATTTTTCACCTGCTCCGGCGTGCGCTCGATCTGCGCCAGGTTCTGGCGCGACAGGATCAGCGCTGTGGGTCCGTTATGGCGCTCTACGGCCAGCTTCCAGCCCACAGCCGCTTCAACCTGATCGCACGGACGCCAGGTACTGAAGTTTGGCGTCAGGCGCAGGCTCGCCAGCTGCTCTACCGCCTGGTGCGTCGGCCCATCTTCACCCAGTCCGATGGAGTCGTGGGTATACACCATGATTTGCCGCGCCTTCATCAGGGCCGCCATACGCGCCGCGTTACGGGCATATTCGACAAACATCAGGAAGGTGGCGGTGTACGGCACGAAGCCGCCGTGGTGGGCGATACCGTTGGCAATGGCGGTCATCCCGAACTCGCGCACGCCGTAGTGGATATAGTTCCCGGCAATGTCTTCCTTCAGGGATTTAGAGCCAGACCAGATGGTGAGGTTACTTGGCGCCAGATCCGCCGAGCCGCCCAGCAGTTCGGGCAGGACAGGGCCAATCGCGTTCAGGGTGTTTTGTGACGCCTTACGGGTGGCAATTTTCGCCGGGTTAGATTGCAGGTTTTCAATCAGCGCCTGAGTTTTCTCTTCCCAGTCTTCCGGCAGGCCACCGCTCATGCGGCGGTTAAATTCGGCCGCCAGCTCTGGATACGCTTTTTTGTAGGCAGCAAACTTCTCGTTCCAGGCCTGCTGCGCTTTTTCACCTGTTTCGCGAGCATCCCAGGCCCTGTAGATCTCTTTTGGGATCTCAAAGGCCGGGTGTTTCCAGCCCAGTTTCTGGCGGGTCAGCGCCACTTCCTCTTCACCCAGCGCCGCGCCGTGCGCCTCTTCTTTACCCGCTTTGTTCGGCGAGCCGAAGCCGATGGTGGTGCGGCAGACGATCAGGGACGGTTTGTCCTTTACGCTCTGCGCTTCCTGAATCGCTTTTTTCACCGCCTCAGGATCGTGACCGTCGATCTCGTGAACCACGTGCCAGTGATAGGCTTCAAAGCGTTTCGCCGTGTCGTCGGTAAACCAGCCCTCGGTTTCCCCGTCAATGGAGATACCGTTGTGATCGTAGAAGCCAATCAGCTTGCCCAGCCCCAGGGTGCCCGCCAGCGAGCAGACCTCGTGGGAGATCCCCTCCATCAGGCAGCCATCACCCATAAAGACATAGGTGTAGTGATCGACAATCTCGTGGTCGGGCTGGTTGAACTGCGCGGCCAGCGTACGCTCTGCAATCGCCAGGCCGACGGCATTCGCCAGCCCCTGGCCCAGCGGGCCGGTAGTAGTTTCAACACCCGGCGTATAGCCGATCTCCGGGTGGCCCGGCGTTTTGGAGTGCAGCTGGCGGAAGTTTTTTAACTCCTCAAGCGGCAGGTCGTAGCCGGAGAGGTGCAGCAGGCTGTAGAGCAGCATCGAGGCGTGACCGTTGGAGAGAATAAAACGGTCGCGATCGTACCAGGTCGGATCGGTCGGGTTGTGCTTCAGGAAGTCGTTCCACAGCACTTCGGCAATATCAGCCATACCCATGGGGGCGCCAGGGTGGCCGGAATTGGCTTTTTGTACGGCATCCATGCTGAGGGCGCGAATGGCGTTGGCGAGCTCTTTACGGGACATAGTTCACTCCGTGGCAAGGTTAAAGTTTGGCGGCGAGAAGATCTTCGAGTTTGCGCTGGTCGACGGCAAACTGGCGGATGCCATCTGCCAGTTTTTCCACGGCCATTGGATCCTGATTGTGCTCCCAGCGGAATTCCGCTTCGGTCATGGGTTTCGGTTTTGGCAGAACGGTAGAGGTCGGTACCAGCTTGCGGATCACCGTCTCTTCACTCTCCTGAAGCTTTTTCAGCAGGTCAGGAGAGATGGTCAGACGGTCACAGCCCGCGAGCGCCAGGATCTGCTCGGTGCGGCGGAAGCTGGCCCCCATCACGATGGTCTCGTAGCGATGCTGCTTGTAATAATCGTAGATATTACGCACCGATTTTACGCCAGGATCTTCTTCCACCACGTACGGATCCATTGGCTGTTTCGCCTGATACCAGTCGTAGATACGCCCGACAAACGGTGAAATCAGGAACACGCCCGCTTCGGCGCAGGCACGCGCCTGGGCGAAGGAGAACAGTAGCGTCAGGTTGCAGTGGATCCCCTCTTTCTCCAGCACTTCCGCCGCGCGGATGCCTTCCCAGGTAGACGCAAGCTTGATCAGAATGCGTGACTTATCGATTCCCTGCTCCTGGTAGAGTTCCACTATGCGGCGGGCCTTGTTGATGCTCTTTTCCTGGTCAAACGAGAGGCGGGCGTCCACTTCGGTAGAGACGCGTCCCGGTATGCTTTTAAGAATTTCCGCACCGATATTGACCGCCAGCTTGTCGCTGGCTTCGGCGACCTGCTGTTCCTGCGTTTTCCCGCGCTGTTTGCCGTAGGCAAGGGCGTCATCAATCAGATGACTAAAGTGCGCAAGACCGGCCGCCTTGAGCAGCAGAGAGGGATTGGTGGTCGCGTCTTCCGGCTGGTAGTGACGAATCGACTCGATGTCGCCGCTGTCTGCAACCACGGTGGTAAATTGTTTGATGCCGTCTAGCTGGTTCATAATTACTCCTTGGAAATAAAAGAGTTAGTCGAGTGCGTTAGTTCACACTTCTGAGAAAATCATGATGGACTTAACAAAAAAGCATAGCAGACGGGGGAGGCATTGCTTTCTGAGACGGGTAACATGGCTGTTATAAATTGATAACAATTTTTATTCTGCAATGGTGAGAGTTTGGCAGCCTTCAAAGTTTAGGAGCCTGCCTGCGGCGATACTATGCGGCACACCAGGGTGTGCATAGGAACGTCGACATCACCCTTTTTGACCGAAACGTGAAAGGAATAACAAGATGGATGATCAGTTAAAACAAAGCGCTCTCGATTTTCACGAGTTTCCTGTTCCGGGTAAAATCCAGGTATCCCCGACCAAACCGCTGGCGACCCAGCGCGATCTGGCGCTGGCCTACTCGCCGGGCGTGGCTGCTCCGTGCCTGGAAATCGAAAAAGATCCGCTGGCAGCGTACAAATACACCGCGCGCGGCAACCTGGTGGCCGTTATCTCTAACGGTACGGCGGTGCTGGGGTTAGGGAACATCGGTGCGCTGGCTGGTAAGCCGGTGATGGAAGGGAAAGGCGTTCTGTTTAAGAAATTTGCCGGTATCGACGTCTTCGATATCGAAGTGGACGAACTGGATCCGGATAAATTCATCAACGTGGTGGCGGCGCTGGAGCCGACCTTCGGCGGCATCAACCTGGAAGACATCAAAGCGCCGGAATGTTTCTATATCGAGCAGAAGCTGCGCGAGCGTATGAACATTCCCGTGTTCCATGACGACCAGCACGGCACGGCGATTATCAGTACCGCCGCCATTCTGAACGGCCTGCGCGTGGTGGAGAAAAATCTCTCCGACGTGCGCATGGTGGTCTCCGGCGCAGGCGCCGCGGCCATCGCCTGTATGAACCTGCTGGTGGCGCTGGGCATGCAGAAGCACAATATTGTGGTCTGCGACTCCAAGGGCGTGATCTACAAAGACCGCGAGCCAAACATGGCGGAAACCAAGGCGGCCTATGCGGTGGAAGACGACGGCAAGCGCACGCTTGAAGACGTGATTGACGGTGCTGACATTTTCCTCGGCTGTTCAGGCCCGAAAGTGCTGACCCAGGAGATGGTGCAGAAGATGGCGCGCGCGCCAATGATCCTGGCCCTGGCGAACCCGGAGCCGGAAATTCTGCCGCCGCTGGCGAAGGCGGTGCGTGAAGACGCTATCATCTGCACCGGACGTTCGGACTACCCGAACCAGGTGAACAACGTGCTCTGCTTCCCGTTCATCTTCCGCGGGGCGCTGGACGTCGGCGCCACGGCGATCAACGAAGAGATGAAGCTGGCTGCCGTTCATGCTATCGCAGAGCTGGCGCACGCCGAGCAGAGCGAAGTGGTGGCCTCCGCCTACGGCGATCAGGATCTGAGCTTCGGCCCCGACTACATCATCCCTAAACCATTTGACCCGCGTCTGATCGTGAAGATCGCGCCAGCGGTGGCCAAAGCGGCGATGGACTCCGGCGTGGCGACGCGGCCGATTGAAGATTTCGATGCCTACGTCGATAAACTCACCGAGTTCGTTTACAAAACCAACCTGTTTATGAAGCCGATCTTCTCCCAGGCGCGCGCCGACGCGAAGCGCGTGGTGCTGGCGGAAGGGGAAGAGGCGCGCGTGCTGCATGCCACGCAGGAGCTGATCACCTTAGGGCTGGCGAAACCGATCCTGATTGGTCGTCCGAGCGTGATCGAGATGCGTATTCAGAAGCTCGGCCTGCAAATAAAGCCGGGCGTGGACTTTGAGATCGTTAACAACGAATCCGATCCGCGCTTCAAAGAGTACTGGAACGAATACTATTCGATCATGAAGCGTCGCGGGATCACCCAGGAGCAGGCGCAGCGGGCGGTGATCAGCAACACCACGGTGATCGGCGCGATCATGGTTCATCGCGGTGAGGCGGATGCGCTGATCTGCGGCACCATCGGCGAGTACCATGAGCATTTCAGCGTGGTACAGGAGATCTTCGGCTATCGCGAGGGCGTCCATACTGCCGGCGCAATGAACGCGCTGCTGCTGCCAAGCGGTAACACCTTTATCGCCGATACCTACGTCAACGACGATCCCTCCCCGGACGAACTGGCGGAAATCACCGTGATGGCGGCGGAAACCGTGCGCCGCTTTGGTATCGAGCCGAAAGTGGCGCTGCTGTCGCACTCAAACTTCGGGTCATCCAAATCCGCGGCGGCGTGCAAAATGCGCCAGACGCTGGACCTGGTGCGAGCGCGCGCGCCGGAGCTGATGATCGACGGCGAGATGCACGGCGACGCCGCGCTGGTGGAGAGTATTCGTAATGAACGTATGCCGGACAGCCCGCTGAAAGGCTCGGCGAACGTGCTGATTATGCCGAACGTGGAAGCGGCGCGTATTAGCTATAACCTGCTGCGCGTGTCGAGTTCTGAAGGTGTGACCGTCGGGCCGGTACTGATGGGGGTGTCAAAACCGGTACATGTGTTAACGCCGATTGCCTCCGTGCGTCGTATCGTCAACATGGTGGCGCTGGCGGTGGTTGAGGCGCAGACGCAGCCGCTGTAAGGGCGCGTTTGCTTACCCGACCTACGGATTGAGTAGGCCGGATAAGCGCAGCGCCATCCGGCAGTTAAATCCAGTCGCGTACTTTAAGGAACTCACTCAAGGCAGCCTCCGGGCTGCCTTCTTTTGGCGCGTAGCTGTATTCCCAGCGCACCAGCGGCGGCATCGACATCAGAATGGACTCCGTGCGCCCGCCGGTTTGCAGGCCAAACAGCGTCCCGCGATCCCACACCAGATTAAACTCCACATAGCGCCCGCGACGGTAGAGCTGGAACTCACGCTCGCGCACGCCGTAGTCGGTGTCTTTGCGGCGTTCGACAATCGGAAGATAGGCGTCGGTAAAGCCTTCACCCACCGCGCGCATAAAGCTGAACGCGGTATCAAAATCCGGGGTATTGAGATCGTCAAAGAACAGCCCGCCGATGCCGCGCTGCTCGTCGCGATGCTTCAGATAGAAATAATCATCGCACCACTTTTTGTATTTCGGGTAAACGTCTTCGCCAAACGGCAGGCAGAGATCGCGCGCGGTGGTGTGCCAGTGCACGGCATCCTCTTCAAAGCCATAGTAAGGCGTTAAGTCGAAACCGCCGCCAAACCACCAGACCGGATCGGCCCCCGGTTTTTCCGCGATGAAAAAGCGCACGTTGGCGTGGCTGGTTGGCACAAACGGGTTATGCGGATGCACCACCAGCGATACGCCCATCGCCTCGAAGCTGCGGCCCGCCAGTTCAGGCCGATGCGCCGTGGCGGACGCTGGCATTGCATCACCGTGGACGTGGGAGAAGTTGACCCCGGCCTGTTCAAAAATACCGCCGTTACGCAGCACGCGGCTGCGCCCGCCGCCGCCCGCTTCGCGCTGCCAGGTGTCTTCCTGGAATTCACCGCCGTCTGCGGCGGTCAGTTTCTGGCAAATCGCGTCCTGGAGCTGCATCAGGAAAGTTTTGACCAGCTGTGCATTCGGTTTCATCAACGTTTCCTGGAGTGCGCTTTTTGATTATCGAACCAGTTGAAATAACTGATGACCCCGGAGGCGATGGCGTTCGCGATCTTCTGACGAAACGCCTTATTGCCGAGTAAACGCTCTTCTTCCGGGTTGGTAATGAACGAGGTTTCCACCAGCACGGACGGAATAGACGGTGACTTCAGCACCACAAACGCGGCCTGCTCGGTGCTTTTACTGTGCAGACGGTGCACGGGCTTAATCCGTTTGAGGATATGCGAGCCGAGCGTCAGGCTGTTTTTGATGGTATCGGTCTGCACGAGATCGAACAGAACCTGCTGCAACAGATGGTCTTTGTCGGTGGCTTTTTTCCCGGCCACTTCATCCGCCCGGTTTTCGCGATCGGAGAGGTATTTCGCCATGGCGCTACTGGCGCCACGGTTGGAGAGCGCAAATACCGAGGCGCCTGCGGCGGAAGGGTTTGTGAAGCCATCCGCGTGAATGGACATAAACAGGTCTGCGCCGTGCTTGTGGGCAATCTCCACGCGATCGTACAGCGGGATAAACGTGTCGCCTGTGCGCGTCAGGCGGGCGTCAATACCGTTGCTGCGTAAAATTGCGCGTACATTTTTTGCAATTGCCAGCACGACGTGTTTTTCTTTCGACCCGTTTCGGCCAATGGCGCCGGTGTCGATCCCGCCGTGGCCCGGATCGAGCATGACCAGACGCTTTGCGCCAGCTTTTTTGGTTTTCGGCTTGCTGTGTCCGTTACTGGTTTTAAGCGTGCTCTCTTCTTTTGCCTGAGCCTGCTTTGCGATACCCGATAACGTTAAGGCCGCCAGCCCCGCTTTGAGAACCTGACGACGCGATGTGAGTGCTTTTAATGGTTTGAATGTGCTCATGCGGCCTGAATTGTAAAAATTGGGGTCCTGGTGTTATATCGTATCGTGTTTCCCGTTACGACAGTCCTTATTGAGAATTGTTTTACTTTTCATTTCAATACGTGACAAAGTGACATTATGCCAAATTTTGGCGAGTTTTTCCCCGGTTATTGGCTAAACGCCCTGTTCACGCCATAATCACTGTTTTTAAACCCGAAAAGGCGGTTAATACCATGGAGATACGCGTTTTTCGCCAGGAAGATTTCGAAGAGGTGATCACCCTTTGGGAGCGCTGCGATCTGCTGCGTCCGTGGAACGATCCGGAAATGGACATCGAACGGAAGGTGAATCACGACGTCAGTCTTTTTCTGGTCGCTGAGGTCAACGGCGAAGTGGTCGGGACGGTGATGGGTGGGTACGACGGCCACCGCGGCTCGGCCTACTATCTGGGCGTGCACCCGGAATATCGCGCGCGCGGCATCGCCAACGCGTTGCTTAACCGTCTGGAAAAGAAACTGATCGCCCGTGGCTGCCCGAAAATCCAGATTATGGTCCGGGAAGATAACGACGTGGTGCTGGGCATGTATGAACGTCTGGGCTACGAGCACGCGGATGTACTGACGCTGGGTAAGCGCCTGATCGAAGATGAAGAGTACTGAGTTCCACCCTGGCGACTACGACGTTCACGGTCGTCTGCGTCTGCCTTTTTTGTTCTGGTGCGTTCTGCTGTTGCAGGCCCGCACCTGGGTGCTGTTCGTGATGGCTGGCGCGTCGCGCGGGCAGGGCGATACGTTACTGAATCTCTTTTATCCCGATCACGATGCGTTCTGGCTGGGGTTACTGCCGGGCGTACCGGCGGTCCTGGCGTTTCTGTGCAGCGGACGGCGGCAAGCCATTCCGCGCTTCTGGCGCGCGCTTCGCTGGCTGTTAATCCTGGCGCAGTTTGTGCTTCTGGTCTGGCAACCCTTGCTCTGGCTGTACGGCGAGCCGCTTTCGGGTATCGGGACTGCACTGGTGGTGGCGGATATCGTCGCGCTGCTGTGGCTGGTCACGAATCACCGTTTACGCGCCTGTTTTACGCAAGAGCCAGATTAAAACGGCACTTTTTGCCGATACTGCACTCCAACAAGCGTTGATTTACTACGTAAGGACGTCTCAATGAAATCGCTGCGTTTACTTTTATGCGCTCTCCCGCTGGCGTTAACCGGCTGTTCCACGCTCTCATCCATCAACTGGTCTGCGGCCTATCCGTGGAACTGGTTTGGCTCCTCAATGGAAGTGACCGAGCAGGGCGTGGGCAAAATCACCGCCTCGACGGCGCTGGATCAGGATGCCATTCAGGATGCCATCGGCAGTGATTATCGCCTGCGCAGCGGCATGAAAACCGAGAACGGCAACATCGTGCGCTATTTCGAAGCGTTGAAAGATGACAAGGTGGCAATGGTCATCAACGGCGATAAAGGTACGGTCAACCGCATTGCGGTGATGGATGAAGAGATCCCGACCTCAGGTGGCGTGAAGGTGGGAACGCCGTTTGGCGAACTCTATCAGAAAGCGTTTGGCCACTGCGCCAGTGTGCCATCGGAGGAGAGCGTGGCGGTCGAGTGTAAGGCCGACGGCAGCCAGCATATTAGCTATGTGTTCAGCGGCACCTGGAACGGTCCGGAAGGGTTAATGCCGTCTGACGACACCCTGAAAAAGTGGAAAGTGAGCAAAATTATCTGGAAGCAGTAATTTGCGCCTGAGCAAGCCGCCTCGCTGAAATCCAGGTATAATAGCCGCCATCAATGCCACGCTGTCGTGGCATCTTTATTTCAGGAGGAGCGATGTCTCAGGTTCAGAGTGGCATTTTGCCAGAACATTGCCGGGCGGCGATTTGGATTGAAGCCAACGTCAAAGGGGACGTGGATGCCCTGCGCGCGGCCAGCAAAGTTTTCGTTGATAAACTGGCCACCTTCCAGGCCAAATTCCCCGAAGCCCATCTGGGCGCGGTGGTTGCCTTTGGCAGCACCGTCTGGCGTCATCTGAGCGGCGGCGAAGGCGCAGAAGAGCTGAAAGACTTTATTCCTTATGGCAAAGGTCTTGCGCCCGCCACCCAGTATGACGTTCTGATCCATATCCTCTCCCTGCGTCACGACGTGAACTTTTCTGTCGCTCAGGCTGCGATTGAGGCCTTTGGTGACAGTATCGACGTGCAGGAAGAGATCCACGGTTTCCGCTGGGTGGAAGAGCGCGATTTGAGCGGCTTCGTCGACGGCACCGAAAACCCGGCCGGGGAAGAGACGCGTCGCGAGGTGGCTGTAATCCAGGATGGCGTGGACGCGGGCGGCAGCTATGTGTTCGTCCAGCGCTGGGAGCATAACCTCAGGCAGCTTAACCGCATGAGCGTGCATGACCAGGAGATGATGATTGGCCGTACCAAAGATGCCAATGAAGAGATTGACGGCGATGCGCGTCCGGTCACTTCCCACCTGTCCCGCGTTGACCTTAAAGAAGACGGTAAGGGGCTGAAGATTGTTCGCCAGAGCCTGCCGTACGGCACCGCGAGCGGTACGCACGGCCTGTACTTCTGCGCTTACTGCGCACGCCTCTACAACATCGAACAGCAGCTGCTGAGCATGTTTGGCGATACCGACGGTAAGCGTGACGCGATGCTGCGCTTCACCCGCCCGGTGACCGGCGGCTACTACTTTGCGCCGTCCGTTGAGCGCCTGCTGGCGTTGTAAATCGCTCTCCATTCGTAGGCCGGGTAAGCGTGAGCGCCACCCGGCAATTTCTCCCGCACCTCTTATTCCCTTTTCTGCTTCTAAATCACCAAACGGTATATAAAACCGTTACTCCTTTAGACTCCGTTATAAATATTATGACTATAAGATAGTCATCACATTTATAAGGGTGCGCAATGGCCGTTACTGTACTGAAAAAAGGATCGCTGGCACTGGCAGGTTTACTGCTGGTGGCGCAGGCGCAGGCAACCGAGTTGCTGAACAGTTCTTATGATGTTTCGCGCGAGCTGTTTGCCGCCCTTAATCCCGCATTTGAACAGCAGTGGGCGAAAGAGAACAACGGCGACAAGCTGACCATCAAGCAGTCGCACGCTGGCTCATCTAAGCAGGCGCTGGCCATTTTGCAGGGGCTGAAAGCGGACGTGGTGACCTACAACCAGGTCACGGACGTGCAGATCCTGCACGACAAAGGCAAACTGATCCCGGCGAACTGGCAAAGCCGCCTGCCGAACAACAGTTCGCCATTTTACTCCACCATGGGCTTCCTGGTGCGCAAGGGCAACCCGAAGAACATCCACGACTGGAACGACCTGGTGCGTTCAGACGTAAAGCTGATCTTCCCGAATCCGAAAACCTCCGGCAACGCACGTTACACCTACCTGGCGGCGTGGGGCGCGGCGGACAAAGCTGACGGTAACGATAAAGCGAAAACCGAACAGTTTATGACCCAGTTCCTGAAAAACGTCGAGGTGTTTGATACCGGCGGTCGTGGCGCAACCACCACCTTCGCCGAGCGCGGGCTGGGCGACGTACTGATCAGCTTTGAATCCGAAGTGAACAATATTCGTAAACAGTACGAAGCGCAGGGCTTCGAAGTGGTTATCCCGAAAACGAACATTCTGGCCGAGTTCCCGGTGGCGTGGGTGGATAAAAACGTTAAGGCTAACGGCACAGAAAAGGCGGCGAAAGCCTACCTGAACTATCTGTACAGCCCGCAGGCGCAGACCGTTATCACCGACTACTACTACCGTGTCAACAACCCGGACGTGATGAGCAAGCTGAAAGACAAATTCCCGCAGGCCGAGCTGTTCCGCGTGGAAGATCATTTCGGCGCCTGGCCTGAGGTCATGAAAACGCATTTTGTCAGCGGCGGTGAGTTGGACAAACTGCTGGCAGCGGGGCGTAAGTAATGTTTGCAGTGTCCTCCAGACGTGTGCTGCCGGGCTTTACCTTAAGCCTCGGGACCAGCCTGCTGTTCGTCTGTCTGATTTTGTTATTACCGCTCAGCGCGCTGGTGATGCAGCTCGCTGAGATGAGCTGGTCCCAGTACTGGGAAGTGATTACTAACCCGCAGGTGGTGGCGGCCTACAAGGTCACCCTGCTGTCTGCGTTCGTGGCCTCGATTTTTAACGGCGTGTTTGGCCTGCTGATGGCGTGGATCTTAACTCGCTATCGCTTCCCGGGCCGCACCCTGCTCGACGCGCTGATGGATCTGCCGTTTGCCCTGCCGACGGCGGTTGCCGGTTTGACGCTGGCGTCGCTCTTCTCCGTGAACGGGTTTTACGGTGAGTGGCTGGCGAAGTTTGATATCAAAGTGACCTATACCTGGCTCGGTATCGCGGTGGCCATGGCCTTTACCAGCATCCCGTTTGTGGTACGTACCGTGCAGCCGGTGCTGGAAGAGTTAGGACCCGAATACGAAGAGGCCGCAGAAACGCTCGGCGCCACGCGCTGGCAGAGTTTTCGCAAGGTCGTGCTGCCGGAACTCTCTCCGGCGTTGCTGGCGGGTATCGCGCTCTCCTTTACCCGCAGCCTCGGTGAATTTGGCGCGGTCATTTTTATCGCCGGGAACATCGCGTGGAAAACCGAAGTGACCTCGCTGATGATTTTTGTCCGTTTGCAGGAGTTTGATTATCCGGCCGCGAGTGCGATTGCCTCGGTGATCCTTGCCGCGTCGCTGCTACTGCTGTTCTCGATTAACACTCTGCAAAGTCGCTTTGGTCGACGTGTGGTAGGTCACTGATGGCGGAAGTTACGCAATTGAAGCGCTATGACGCGCCCCGCATCAACTGGGGCAAATGGTTTCTGATTGGTACCGGCGTGCTGGTCTCCGCATTCATTCTCGTCGTGCCGATGGTGTACATCTTCGTTCAGGCCTTCAGCAAAGGGATTATGCCCGCGCTGCAAAACCTGGCCGATCCGGACATGCTCCACGCCATCTGGCTGACGGTCATGATTGCCCTGATCACCGTCCCGGTGAATCTGGTGTTTGGCGTATTGCTGGCATGGCTGGTAACGCGCTTTAACTTCCCGGGGCGTCAGCTGCTGCTGACCCTGCTGGATATCCCGTTTGCGGTGTCACCGGTGGTGGCGGGTCTGGTTTATCTGCTCTTCTACGGTTCCAATGGCCCGCTGGGCGGCTGGCTGGATGAACACGACCTGCAGATCATGTTCGCCTGGCCGGGGATGGTGCTGGTGACCGTCTTTGTCACCTGTCCGTTCGTGGTACGCGAGCTGGTGCCGGTGATGCTCAGCCAGGGCAGCCATGAAGATGAAGCCGCGGTGCTGCTCGGCGCTTCCGGCTGGCAGATGTTCCGCCGCGTCACGCTGCCGAATATCCGCTGGGCACTGCTTTACGGCGTGGTGCTGACCAACGCCCGTGCGATCGGTGAGTTTGGCGCGGTGTCGGTGGTATCCGGCTCGATTCGCGGCGAAACCCTGTCGCTGCCGTTACAGATTGAATTACTGGAACAGGACTACAACACCGTCGGTTCCTTTACTGCCGCAGCGTTGCTGACGCTGATGGCGATTTTGACCCTGTTTTTGAAGAGTGTGGTGCAGTGGCGTTTAGAGAATCAGGAAAAACGTCAGCATCAGGAGGGAAATCATGAGCATTGAGATTGCCAATATTAAGAAGTCTTTTGGTCGCACCCAGGTGCTGAATGATATCTCGCTGGATATCCCTTCCGGACAAATGGTGGCGCTGCTGGGGCCGTCTGGCTCCGGTAAAACCACGCTGCTGCGTATTATCGCCGGGCTTGAGCACCAGACCAGCGGACATATCCGCTTCCACGGTACGGACGTAAGCCGTTTGCATGCCCGCGACCGTAAAGTGGGTTTTGTATTCCAGCACTACGCCCTGTTCCGCCACATGACGGTATTCGACAACATCGCGTTTGGTTTGACCGTACTGCCGCGTCGTGAGCGTCCGAATGCGGCCGCCATCAAAGCGAAAGTGACCAAACTGCTGGAGATGGTGCAGCTGGCTCATCTGGCGGACCGCTTCCCGGCACAGCTTTCTGGCGGGCAGAAACAGCGCGTGGCGCTGGCGCGTGCGTTAGCCGTGGAACCGCAAATCCTGCTGCTGGACGAACCGTTTGGCGCGCTGGATGCGCAGGTGCGTAAAGAGCTCCGCCGCTGGCTGCGTCAGCTTCATGAGGAACTCCAGTTCACCAGCGTTTTCGTGACCCACGATCAGGAAGAGGCGATGGAAGTAGCCGACCGCGTGGTGGTGATGAGTCAGGGCAACATTGAGCAGGTTGACGAGCCAGAGCAACTCTGGCGTGAACCGGCGACCCGCTTTGTGCTGGAGTTTATGGGGGAAGTAAACCGCCTTCAGGGTACTATTCGCGGCGGTCAGTTCCACGTTGGCGCGCACCGCTGGCCGCTGGGGTATACCTCCGCGCACCAGGGGCCGGTGGATCTGTTCCTGCGCCCGTGGGAAGTGGACGTCAGCCGCCGTACCAGCCTGGACTCACCGCTTCCGGTGCAGGTGCTGGAAGCTAGCCCTAAAGGTCACTACACCCAATTAGTGGTACAGCCCCTGGGCTGGTACACCGAGCCGCTGACCGTGGTTATGCGTGACGACGAGCCGCCGCACCGGGGGGAACGCCTGTTTGTGGGGCTGCAACACGCGCGCATTTATCACGGGAACGAGCGCATCGAGACGCGCGAGGATATTGCTCTGGCGGAGTCAGCCTGATAGGTTATTGAGTATGTTTTTCGCCCGGTGGCGTGATGCTTACCGGGCTTTTTATTGAGTAAAAAACGTGAATACACTCGAACACACCATCGGCAACACCCCTCTGGTCAAACTTCAGCGCATGGGGTGTGACAACGGCAGCGAAATCTGGGTCAAACTTGAAGGCAATAACCCGGCGGGGTCGGTGAAAGACCGGGCGGCGCTGTCGATGATTGTTCAGGCCGAAAAGCGCGGCGAAATAAAGCCCGGCGACGTGCTGATCGAAGCCACCAGCGGTAACACCGGTATCGCACTGGCGATGATAGCCGCCCTGAAAGGCTATCGTATGAAGCTGCTGATGCCGGATAACATGAGCCAGGAGCGCCGTGCCGCCATGCGTGCCTACGGGGCCGAGCTGATTCTGGTGAGCAAAGAGCAGGGGATGGAAGGGGCGCGAGATTTAGCGTTAGCGATGGCGGAGCGCGGGGAAGGCAAGCTGCTCGACCAGTTTAATAACCCGGACAACCCGTACGCGCACTACACCACCACCGGCCCGGAAATCTGGCAGCAAACCGGCGGGCGCATCACCCACTTTGTCTCCAGCATGGGGACCACGGGCACGATCACCGGTGTGTCACGTTTTCTGCGCGAGCAGGAGCAGCCGGTGACGATTGTCGGCCTCCAGCCGGAAGAGGGAAGCAGTATTCCGGGCATTCGCCGCTGGCCCGCGGAGTATATGCCGGGCATCTTTAATGCGCAGCTTGTGGACCAGGTGCTGGATATTCATCAGCGCGAGGCGGAAAATACCATGCGTGAGCTGGCCGTGCGTGAAGGCATCTTCTGCGGCGTCAGTTCGGGTGGCGCGGTAGCGGGGGCGATTCGGGTGGCTAAGGCAAACCCGGGTGCAGTAGTGGTAGCGATTATTTGCGATCGCGGCGATCGCTACCTGTCGACCGGCGTCTTTGGTGAAGAGAGTTATTCGCAGGGGGCGGGGATTTAAGCGTCATGGAGATGATTTTATTCCGGGATAACACCCGGGCGCAGCAAACCGATATTGTCGCCGTTCAGTCGCAGGTGGTGTACGGCAGTGTGGGAAACAGCATCGCGGTGCCAAATATTCGCACCCATCGACTGAACGTTACCGCCGTGCCGACGGTGCTGTTCAGCAATACGCCTCACTACGACACCTTCTACGGCGGAGTGATCCCGGACGAGTGGTTCAGCGGCTACCTGAAGGCGCTGGAAGAGCGCGAGATCCTGCGCGAGCTTAAAGCAGTCACTACCGGCTATATGGGCAGCGCCAGCCAGATCGTGCTGCTGGCGCAGTGGCTGAAGGCGATCAAAGTTCAACATCCCGATCTGCTGGTGCTGGTCGACCCGGTAATCGGAGACATCGACAGCGGGATGTACGTGAAGCCGGATATTCCTGAAGCCTACCGTGAGCACCTGCTCCCGCTGGCCCAGGGCATTACGCCCAACGTGTTTGAGCTGGAAGTGCTGAGCGGCAAACCGTGCCGTACGCCGGAGAGCGCCATTGCCGCCGCGCAGGGGCTGCTGTCTGACACGCTTAAATGGGTGGCAGTCACCAGCGCGCCAGTGGCTGACGATCCGCAAAATATCCACGTCGTGCTGGTGAGCGGGGAGGGCGTTACCGTAAGCGCACACCCGCGCGTTGAGACGGACCTGAAAGGGACGGGGGATCTGTTCTGTTCGGAGCTGGTGAGCGGTATCGTCGGCGGTAAAACCGTGGCCGACGCCATTCGCATGGCGGGCGACAGGGTGACTGACGTGATGATCTATACGCAGTCGAAAGGCTACGACGAGCTTATTCTGCCTGCATAAACAAAAATGGCGCCCGAAGGCGCCATTTTACCGTGCGGCAAGAATTACTTCTTGATGCGGATAACCGGGGTTTCACCCACGGTAACGCTGCCAGACAGTTTGATCAGCTCTTTGATTTCGTCCATGTTGGAGATAACAACCGGAGTCAGGGTAGACTTCGCTTTTTCTTCCAGCAGTGGCAGATCGAATTCAATTACAGGGTCGCCAACTTTAACACGCTGGCCTTCTTCCGCGATACGTTTGAAGCCTTCGCCTTTCAGTTCAACGGTGTCGATACCGAAGTGAACGAACAGTTCGATACCGCTATCTGATTCGATAGAGAACGCATGGTTGGTTTCAAAAATCTTACCAATGGTACCGTCAACTGGAGCAACCATTTTGTTGCCAGTTGGTTTGATAGCAATGCCATCACCAACGATTTTCTCAGCAAACACTACATCCGGCACGTCTTCGATATTGACGATCTCGCCGGAGAGCGGAGCAACAATCTCAATAGTTCCGGAGTCGCTATTGCTTTTGTCACCGAACAGTTTACTAAATAAACCCATTAGACTTATCTCCTAAGCAGTAATTTGGGCCGCATCTCGTGGATTAGCAGATTGTTTTTTCTTCAATGAACTTGTTAACCAGCGTCATTAACTCGTCCGTTGTCGGTTGAGCAAGAGCCTGCTCTGCTAATACCTTCGCATCTTCGAAGTTCGTGTTACGGATAATCTTCTTGATGCGCGGGATGGAAATGGCGCTCATAGAGAATTCGTCCAGACCCATACCCAGCAACAGAAGTGTAGCACGTTCGTCGCCTGCAAGCTCACCACACATGCCAGTCCATTTACCTTCTGCATGAGAAGCATCAATAACTTGCTTGATCAAATTCAGTACAGACGGCGACATTGGCTGGTAGAGATGTGAAATCATATCATTACCACGGTCAACTGCCAGGGTGTACTGCGTTAAATCATTGGTACCGATACTAAAGAAATCAACTTCTTTGGCTAAATGACGTGCAATGGTCGCGGCTGCCGGTGTTTCCACCATCACGCCGATCTCGATTGACTCGTCAAATGCTTTACCTTCGTCACGCAGTTCCTGCTTGTAGATTTCAATCTCTTTCTTCAGTGCACGCACTTCTTCAACAGAGATGATCATCGGGAACATGATGCGCAGCTTACCGAAAGCGGATGCACGCAGGATAGCGCGAACCTGGTCACGCAGGATCTCTTTGCGATCCATGGCGATACGTACGGCACGCCAGCCCAGGAACGGGTTCTCTTCTTTCGGGAAGTTCATGTACGGCAGCTCTTTGTCGCCACCGATATCCATGGTGCGGACGATAACGGCCTGCGAGCCGCACGCTTCCGCAACCGCTTTGTACGCTGCAAACTGCTCTTCTTCCGTTGGCAGGGCGTCGCGGTCCATGAACAGGAATTCAGTACGATACAGACCTACACCTTCCGCACCGTTGCGCTCAGCGCCGTCAACGTCACGTACGGTACCAATGTTAGCGCACACTTCAACCTGATGGCCGTCCAGCGTGATGGCTGGCAGATCTTTCAGTTTAGCGAGTTCCGCTTTCTCGGTAGCAACCTGCTCCTGAACGGAACGCAGCTGCTCGATCACATCGTTAGTTGGGTTGACGTAAACCACGTTGTTTACGGCATCCAGAATCAGATAGTCGTCGTTTTTCACCTGCGAGGTGACGCTACCGGTACCCACGATGGCTGGTAGCTCCAGAGAACGCGCCATGATAGAGGTGTGGGAGGTACGTCCACCTGCATCAGTAATGAAACCCAGCACCTTGTTCAGGTTCAGTTGTGCGGTTTCAGACGGGGTCAGGTCAGCGGCAACCAGGATGACTTCGTCCTGAATCGCGCTCAGATCGATAATGGCCAGACCCAGGATGTTGCGCAGCAGGCGCTTACCGATGTCACGTACGTCAGCCGCACGCTCTTTCAGGTATTCATCGTCCAGTTCTTCCAGGGCAGTTGCCTGACCTTCGATAACTTCATGCGCAGCCGCGTCGGCCGTCATGCCTTTATCTTTAATCAGGGCTATGATTTCCTGCTCCAGCTCCTCATCTTCGAGCAGCATAATGTGCCCTTCGAAGATGGCTTCTTTTTCTTCACCGAAAGTTTCGCCAGCTTTAGTTTTAATCGCTTCCAGTTGCGCAGATGCCTTGGCACGACCGCTCAGAAAACGTTCAACTTCCTGATCAACCTTGTCGGCAGAAATTTTTTTCCGGTCAATGACGATTTCGTCTTCTTTCAGCAGCAATGCTTTGCCGAAAGCGATACCCGGGGATGCTAAAATGCCTGAAATCATAACCCTACCTTACTTGTGACTGATATTGAAAAGAACCCGGTAAACTTACTCGAGTTCAGCCATCAGCTTAACCAGATGCTCAACTGCTTTCTGCTCGTCTTCACCTTCAGCGGAGATGGTAACAACGGTACCCTGAGTCAGACCCAGAGTTTGCAGCTTGAACAGGCTTTTTGCGCTAGCGCTTTTGCCGTTGGAAGTCACAGTGATTTCAGAAGTGAAGCCTTTCGCTTCTTTAACAAACTGAGCAGCAGGGCGGGTGTGCAGACCGTTCGGAGCGGTAATGGTAACTTCTTGCTGGAACATTGTATTTCCCCAACTTATAGGTTTAGTGTTGTGGAACTAAAGTCTAGCCTGGCGACTTAACTTTAGCCTGTATAGTTAGCGCTGACGTTTCAATCGTCATTAAACATTATGCAGTGAAAGCAAGACTTGAACCAAATCATAAAATCGATTCAGCAGCGCTATTTCGTTCACCGATTAATTTCGCGCATCAAAATAATTGCTGGTTTAAATACCAGACCCAACGGGGTGAAGCAATGCCAGGAGGGGTAAAACTTTGAAGCAGGCCACAAAAAAGCACCTGAAAAGGTGCTTTTTTACGCGTTTTTAACATACTGGCATCACTGTTGCAGTTCTTTCTCTGTGAACAGATCGGCAAACAGTGCTGTGCTTAAGTAACGCTCACCCGAAGACGGTAGGATAACCACAATATTCTTGTTGGTAAAGGTTTCGTCTTCCAGCAGTTTGAGAGCTGCAGCAACCGCCGCACCGGAAGAGATACCCGCCAGAATGCCCTCCTCGTCCATCAGGCGACGCGCCGTGGAGATGGCTTCTTCATTGGTGATGGCGACCACTTTATCGATCAGCTTCAGATCGAGGTTGCCTGGAATAAAGCCAGCGCCGATACCCTGGATTTTGTGCGGACCTGGTTTGATCTCTTCGCCTGCCAGCGCCTGAGCGATAACCGGAGAGTCGGTTGGCTCAACGGCAACGGTAATCAGATCTTTTTTACCTTTCGTGCCTTTAATATAGCGAGACACCCCGGTCAGCGTACCGCCGGTGCCTACGCCGGAGATAAACACATCAACCTGACCGTCGGTATCTTCCCAGATTTCCGGGCCGGTGGTTTTCTCATGAATTTCCGGGTTGGCCGGGTTGCTGAACTGCTGGAGCAGCAGATACTTTGCAGGATCGCTGGCGACGATTTCTTCGGCCTTCTGAATCGCGCCCTTCATGCCTTTCGCGCCTTCCGTGAGGACCAGATTCGCACCCAACGCTTTCAGCAGCTTACGGCGCTCAATACTCATGGTTTCAGGCATAGTCAGCGTCAGCTTATAGCCGCGCGCCGCCGCAACATAGGCCAGGGCGATACCGGTATTGCCGCTGGTGGGTTCAACCAGCTCAACGCCAGGTTTCAGCACGCCACGCTTTTCAGCATCCCAAATCATATTCGCACCGATACGGCATTTAACGCTGAAGCTTGGGTTACGAGATTCGACCTTCGCCAGAATGCGTCCATTACCGATACGGTTCAGTCGAACCAGGGGCGTATGACCGATAGTCAGCGAGTTGTCTTCATAAATCTTACTCATGGCCTGTCCTTAACTGTATGAAATTGGGATACCGACCCAGCATACCTGTTGAACAGGTATGGGGAAGTAAGGAAATCGCATATCTATATGCTGCAAGGAAATAATGGGGATCAGTATGGAATAAGGGGCGGCATAAGCCACCCCTCTTTTACACATTTTTGCATTACTTCCATAACGCGTGCTTAGCACGGTAGCAGTCCACCCACATCGCCGTCGCGCCGCAAACGGCAACGGGCATGATGAACAGATTCAGGAAAGGGATCATGGTGAACAGGCTGGTAAGGGCACCAAACTGCATATTGGCAACCTTCTGAGTGCGCAGGGCAGTGCGCATCTCTTTAAACGGCACTTTGTGGTTATCGAACGGATAATCACAGTACTGGATAGCAAGCATCCAGGCGCTGAACAGGAACCACAGCACGGGTGCGACCGTCTGGCCGATCCCGGGTACAAAATAAAGGATGAGCAGCACAATCGCCCGCGGCAGGTACCACGCAAACTTCTGCCATTCGCGCTTCATGATGCGGGGGACATCTTTCACGATCCCCAGTACGCCCGTGTCAGGCGGCGCCGCACCGGTCAGGCGCGCTTCCAGCTGTTCGGCCAGCAGACCGTTGAACGGCGCGGCTATCCAGTTAGCTATCGTCGAAAAGAAATAGCCGAAAACCAGCAGCACGGAGATAACCGCAATCGGCCAGAGCAGGTAGTCCAACCACTGTAACCAGTCCGGCACATAGCTCATCAGGGAAGGGATCCAGCTTTCCAGTCTGGTGAACAGCCACCAGAACGCGCCCCCCATCAGAATAATGTTGATCAGTAACGGCAAAACAACGAAGCGTCGAATGCCCGGCAGGGAGACCAGTTTCCAGCCCTGAGAAAAGTACCAGACCCCGCTACGTGGGGCAGAAGAAGATGTTGAAACCATACCAGGCTGTACTCCTTTTTACACAACCAGTGGAATTGCCCGCCTATATTATCCAGTTACGGGCCAATGACCAGTTCGGAAATGTTCGAAAAACCAGCAAAAAGCACGATTTAGTTCATCTTTATGCTGTGAATGCTCTGCATACACTTGCACTTGACGTAAACGGCAAATACTCTTAGTGAGTAAATGTTTGCCGTGGTGGCAAGGTGTTAGAACAACAGAGAATATAATGATGCAGGATTTGCGTCTGATATTAATCATTGTTGGCGCGATCGCCATAATCGCTTTACTGGTACATGGTTTCTGGACCAGCCGTAAAGAGCGTTCCTCTATGTTTCGCGATCGTCCACTGAAGCGCATGAAGTCCAGTCGCGAAGACGATGACGTTGAAGACGACATCGACGGTCTTGACGACGACGGCGTGGGTGAAGTTCGTGTTCATCGGGTCAATACTGCGCCCGGCGCAGCGCATGGAGAGCATGAAGCTCCCCGCGCTCCGCAGCACCAGTATCAACCACCGTATGCCTCTGCCCAGCCGCGCCAGCCAGCGCCGCCGCCAGTGGAAGAACCTGTTCGTCATCCGTCGCAGCAGCCTGTGCAACAGCAGCCCGTTGCGCCACAGCCTGTACAGCAGCAACCTGTGCAACAGCCTGCACAGCCAGTGCATCAGCCACAGCCAGTGCAACAGCCGCAGCCGGTAGAACAACCGCAGCCTGAATCTGCACCGCCTGCGCCACAGCCCGCTCCGCGCGTTGAGCCAGAGCCTGTTGTTGAGCCAGAACCGGTTGTTGAAAAGCCGCAGCGTAAAGAAGCGGTAATCATCATGAATGTGGCTGCTCATCATGGCACCCATCTGAACGGTGACGTGCTGCTCAACAGCATCCAACAGGCAGGCTTCAAGTTCGGCGACATGAATATTTTCCATCGCCACCTGAGTCCTGACGGCAGCGGTCCGGCGCTGTTCAGCCTGGCCAATATGGTCAATCCAGGCACGTTTGACCCGGAAATGACCGGTGATTTCGTCACGCCTGGGGTTACGATCTTTATGCAGGTGCCGTCCTACGGTGACGAGCTGCAAAACTTTAAGCTGATGCTACAGTCCGCTCAGCACATCGCCGACGAAGTGGGCGGTGTTGTGCTCGACGATCAGCGTCGTATGATGACGCCGCAGAAACTGCGCGAATATCAGGACCGCATCCGCGAAGTTAAGGAAGCTAACGCGTAATCGTCGCGTTTACTTCAACTCCTCCTCAACCCCCGCCTGTCGGGGGTTTTTCTCATTGATGGTGCGATATGGACTCAATCGAACAACAACTTACTGAACTGCGAACCACGCTTCGCCATCATGAATATCTCTATCATGTTATGGACGCACCGGAAGTGCCGGATGCGGAATATGACCGCCTGATGCGTGAACTGCGCGAGCTGGAAGCGCAGCACCCCGAACTGATTACGCCCGATTCCCCAACGCAGCGCGTCGGCGCGGAACCGCTGGGTGCTTTCAGCCAGGTGCGCCACGAAGTGCCGATGCTGTCGCTGGATAACGTGTTTGATGAAGAGAGTTTTCTGGCTTTCAACAAGCGCGTGCAGGATCGCCTGAAGAGCGTCGACAATCTGAGCTGGTGCTGCGAGCTAAAACTGGATGGTCTGGCCGTCAGCATTCTTTATGAGAACGGCGTGATGGTACGTGCCGCAACGCGCGGTGACGGCACTACCGGGGAAGACATCACCACCAATGTGCGCACCATTCGTGCGATCCCGCTGAAGCTGCGTGGCGATAATATTCCTGCGCGGCTGGAAGTGCGCGGGGAAGTTTTCCTTCCGCAGGCGGGCTTTGAGAAGATCAATGAAGAAGCGCGTCGTACCGGGGGTAAAGTGTTTGCAAACCCGCGTAACGCGGCGGCAGGTTCGCTGCGCCAGCTCGATCCGCGTATCACCGCGAAGCGACCGCTTACTTTCTTCTGCTACGGCGTCGGGATCCTGGAAGGCGGTGACCTGCCGGATACCCACCTGGGTCGTTTAATGCAGTTCAAAGAGTGGGGTTTGCCGGTAAGCAACCGCGTGCAGCTTTGCGACTCTCCAGAGGCGGTGCTGGCGTTCTATCACAAGGTTGAAGAAGATCGTCCCACGCTTGGGTTTGATATTGATGGCGTAGTGATCAAGGTTAACTCCCTGGCATTGCAGGAACAGTTGGGTTTTGTTGCCCGGGCGCCACGCTGGGCAGTGGCCTTTAAGTTCCCGGCGCAGGAGCAGATGACCTTCGTTCGCGACGTGGAATTTCAGGTAGGACGTACGGGGGCGATTACGCCTGTGGCGCGTCTGGAGCCTGTGCAGGTGGCTGGCGTGCTGGTCAGTAACGCTACGCTGCATAACGCCGATGAAATTGCCCGTCTGGGGCTGCGCATTGGTGACAAAGTGGTGATTCGCCGCGCGGGCGATGTGATCCCGCAGGTGGTTAACGTAGTGGAATCAGAACGTCCTGCCGATACCCGTGCCATCGAGTTTCCTGCCCATTGTCCGGTATGTGGTTCGGACGTTGAGCGCGTGGAAGGTGAAGCGGTAACGCGCTGTACGGGCGGGTTAATCTGCGGCGCGCAGCGTAAAGAGTCCCTGAAGCACTTTGTCTCCCGCCGGGCGATGGACGTCGACGGAATGGGTGACAAGATCATCGACCAGTTAGTTGAGAAAGAGTATGTCCATACGCCAGCGGACCTCTTTACCCTGACGGCAGGTAAGCTGACCGGTCTTGATCGTATGGGGCCGAAATCTGCCCAGAACGTGGTCAATGCGCTTGAGGCGGCCAAAAATACTACCTTTGCCCGTTTCCTTTACGCGCTCGGCATTCGTGAAGTCGGAGAGGCGACGGCGGCAGGGCTGGCGGCGTATTTCGGCACGCTGGAGGCTCTTGAGAAAGCCACCATCGACGAACTACAGAAAGTCCCTGACGTTGGTATAGTGGTCGCTACCCACGTCTTCAACTTCTTCGCCGAAGAGAGCAACCGTGAAGTGATCGGTAAATTACTGGAACAGGGCATTCACTGGCCCGCACCGGTAGTGGTTAATGCAGAAGAGATCGACAGCCCGTTTGCCGGTAAAACGGTGGTGCTGACCGGCAGTCTGAGCCAGCTCTCGCGTGATGACGCGAAAGCACGCCTGGTGGCGCTTGGGGCAAAAGTGGCGGGAAGCGTGTCAAAGAAAACCGACCTGGTGATTGCCGGGGAAGCGGCCGGTTCGAAGCTGGCAAAAGCGCAGGAGCTTGGCATCGAGGTGATCGATGAAGCGGAAATGATGCGCCTTTTAGGAGAGTGATGTGGAAAAAGAGCAGCTCGTTGAGATCGCCAATACGGAGATGCCGTTCGGTAAATATAAGGGCCGCAGGCTGATTGATTTACCGGAAGAATATCTGCTGTGGTTTGCCCGTAAGGATGAGTTTCCTGCCGGGCGTCTTGGCGAGCTGATGGCTATCACATTACTGATCAAAACAGAGGGGCTGACCCAGCTGGTGCAGCCCCTGAAACGTCCTTAAACTTTCGCGGCGCGGGTCTCTTCCTGCGCCAGCTTTTCAGTCTGTGCCTTGTAACGCCGCGCCAGTACCGCACACACCATCAGCTGGATCTGATGGAAAATCATCAGCGGCAGTACCATCATCCCAATGACCGACGTCGGGAACAGAATATTGGCCATCGGGATCCCGTTGGCAAGGCTCTTTTTCGATCCACAGAATACGATGGTGATTTCATCGGCCTTATTGAAGCCGCATTTGCGGGCCACAAAGACGTTAACCGCGATCACAATGGTCAGCAGAACAATGCTTACCACCACAATAAACAGCAGCGATCCTGCGCCCACCCTGTGCCAGATGCCGTTCACCACGGCTTCGCTGAAGGCCGTGTAAACCACCAGCAGAATGGAGCTTTGGTCCGTTTTCCCGATCCATTTTTTGTGTTTCGCCACAAACGCCCCAATCCAGGGGCGGGATAAGTGTCCGAGCACAAACGGCAGTAGCAGTTGCAGACAAATTTTACCCACCTGCTCCAGATTACCTTCTGCACCATGCATGTTCATCAGCAGACCGACCAGCAGCGGTGAAACAAAGATCCCGAGCAGGCTGGAAGCCGAAGCAGAACAGACCGCCGCCGCGACGTTGCCGCCCGCCAGCGAGGTAAAGGCAATAGCAGACTGCACGGTGGCCGGCAAAATGCACAGATAAAGGAAACCGGTATAGAGTGCCGGATCGACATTCACCGGCGCCCACCAGGCAAACAGCACGCCCAGAACAGGGAAGAGGATAAAGGTGCTGCACATTACCCAGAGGTGCAGTCGCCAGTGGCTACCGCCTGCAATAATGGCTTCCCGGGAGAGTTTGGCGCCATGCATAAAGAACAACAGGGCAATGGCTGCCGTGGTCAGCCCTTCAATGACCGGAACGAAACCGCCCCGCGCCGGGAAGAACGAGGCCAGCAAGACGACACCAATCAGGGTCAGCGTAAACGGATCAAGGATACGAAAAAGTTTCATAATCACTCCTGAAAACAGATGCCGCTATTGTGCTTTCTTCCCTTTGAGAAATAAAATTGATTTATTGCATCCATTCATGAATTAAACAGATGAATTATTCACTACGTCAGCTTCGTGTTTTTGTCACCGTCGCGCAGGCCCACAGCTTCAGTCGGGCAGGGGAGATGATTGGCCTCAGCCAGTCGGCGGTGAGCCATAGCGTGAAAGAGCTGGAAACTCAAACCGGCGTGAAACTGCTCGACCGCACGACGCGCGAAGTGGTGCTCACCGAAGCGGGACATCAGCTGGCAACGCGTCTGGAAAGGCTGCTGGATGAACTGAACAGTACGCTGAGAGACGTCGGACGGCTTGGACAACAGCTTTCCGGTACCGTGAGAGTGGCGGCGAGCCAGACGATTTCGGCGCATCTTATTCCCCAGTGCATCGCTGAAAGTAATCACCGCTATCCGGATATCGATTTTGTTTTGCACGACAGGCCGCAGCAGTGGGTACTGGAGAGTATTCGTCAGGGGGATGTGGATTTCGGGATTGTTATTGATCCCGGAGCGGTAAGCGACCTGGAATGTGAAGTGGTACTCTCGGAACCCTTTTTATTGCTCTGCCGCGATGATGATCCTCTGGCATCGCTGTCGCAGGTGGCCTGGCAAGCCTTACAGGGGGCAAACCTGGTGTTACAGGATTATGCATCAGGTAGCCGCCCGCTGATAGATGCCGCACTGGCCGCACAGGGCGTAAAGGCAACCATTGTGCAGGAGATTGGGCATCCTGCCACGCTCTTCCCCATGGTCGAAGCGGGGATTGGGATCAGCGTTCTGCCTGCGCTGGCGCTGCCACTGCCGCAGGGAAGTCGTTTAACGGTGAAGCGTTTCCTGCCCTGTATTGAACGCCAGCTGATGCTGGTACGCCGTAAAAACAGGTCTCTTTCCGGAGCGGCTCATGCCTGCTGGGATGTGGTGCGTATGCAGGCCAGGCGTCTGATGGAGGCCCGCACGCGCGATCCACTTTTTAACGAAACCAATGATCAGATATAGATATCAATCTGATGTTCTGCGGAGGGTTTATTGACGCCTTCCGCCACGGCCTGACCGCTTTCCTGTTTTGGCATCGCCTCTTCTGCCTGCTGACGCTGCAATTGCGCCAGCTGTGCCTGCAACATAGCCAGCTGAGATTCGAGCAATTCTTGCTGCTTTTGCTTTTCTTCCGCTGTGGCATCACCCATGGCGACTTCTTTAAGTTGCTGAGTGACTTTCGTTATCTGTTTGGTCAGACGGGTGATCTGGGAAGCAATGTCGTTTCCGCCGGAGCTGTTATCTACGCTGCCGATTTCCATCGCCGACAGAGAAACGGGCTTAAGAGTTGTCATATTGAGATCCTTTTCGCCATAAAATAGAGGTATCGGCAAAGAAGGCGTGAGCTTGAGTAAAACAAGCGGTTTGGCTGTAATGGGGATGTGCTATATCGCAGATAGCAAAAAAGCGCCTTTAGGGCGCTTTTTTACATTGGTGGGTCGTGCAGGATTCGAACCTGCGACCAATTGATTAAAAGTCAACTGCTCTACCAACTGAGCTAACGACCCGAAATGGTGGGCGATGACGGGCTCGAACCGCCGACCCCCTCCGTGTAAAGGAGATGCTCTACCAACTGAGCTAATCGCCCAATCTCAATTCTTATCTACACTGCGAGTCTACCGAAGTAGATGGTGGGTGATGACGGGCTCGAACCGCCGACCCCCTCCGTGTAAAGGAGATGCTCTACCAACTGAGCTAATCACCCCCGCTGTGTGGAGTCGCATTATAGGGAGAGTTGAAAATGAGTCAACGCATTTTCTAAAGTTTTTATTCGTTCGTCGTAAAATTAGTCAAAACGATCGCAAAACGGACTGTGGTGCATGATTTCTAAACAAAAACAGCAATCTCGAACCGGATAAAGTGATCGACATTGAGGAATCGGCCCACAGTGATAGAATATTGCCCATTGTTTTCTTCCCAGGATTTGCCGATTACCGGCATCTTTATAACGTAAGGCCATTTCATGAAAATCAAAACTCGCTTCGCGCCGAGCCCGACAGGCTATCTGCATGTCGGTGGTGCACGTACCGCTCTCTACTCCTGGCTTTTCGCACGCCACAACAAAGGTGAGTTTGTGCTGCGTATTGAAGACACCGATCTGGAGCGCTCAACGCCGGAAGCAATTGAAGCCATTATGGATGGGATGAACTGGCTGAATCTGGAGTGGGACGAAGGCCCATACTTCCAGACCAAACGTTTTGACCGCTATAACGCCGTAATTGACGAGATGCTGGTCGCAGGCACGGCCTATAAGTGCTACTGCTCAAGGGAGCGTCTGGATGCGCTGCGTGAAGAGCAAATGGCAAAAGGCGAAAAACCGCGTTATGACGGTCGTTGCCGTCATGACCACAGCGAGCATGCTGCTGATGAGCCTTGCGTAGTGCGTTTTGCTAACCCGCAGGATGGCTCTGTTATCTTTGATGACCAGATCCGTGGCCCGATCGAATTCAGCAACCAGGAGCTGGATGACCTCATCATTCGTCGTACTGACGGCTCGCCAACCTATAACTTCTGCGTGGTTGTGGACGACTGGGATATGGAAATCACTCACGTGATCCGTGGTGAAGACCATATCAATAACACCCCGCGTCAGATCAACATTCTTAAAGCGCTGAACGCGCCTGTACCGGTGTATGCGCACGTATCGATGATCAACGGTGACGACGGTAAAAAGCTGTCCAAACGTCATGGCGCGGTGAGCGTGATGCAGTACCGTGATGACGGCTATCTGCCGGAAGCGCTACTGAACTATCTGGTGCGTCTGGGCTGGGCTCATGGTGACCAGGAGATCTTCAGCCGCGAAGAGATGATCGAGCTTTTCTCTCTGAACTCGGTAAGCAAATCAGCCAGCGCGTTCAACACTGACAAACTGCTGTGGCTGAACCATCACTACATCAATACCATGCAGCCAGAGTATGTGGCGACTTATCTGCAATGGCACATTGAGCAGGCAAACATCGATACCCGTACGGGCCCTGAGCTGGCGGATCTGGTGAAGCTGCTTGGCGAGCGTTGCAAAACGCTGAAAGAGATCGCCGAGAGCTGCCGCTACTTTTATGAAGAGTTTGACGCGTTCGACGCCGACGCGGCCAAGAAACACCTGCGTCCGGTTGCGCGTCAGCCGCTGGAAGTGGTGCGAGATAAACTCGAAGCCATTACCGAATGGACTGCAGAAAATGTTCACCACGCGATTCAGGCAACCGCTGATGAGTTGGAAATTGGCATGGGTAAAGTCGGTATGCCGCTGCGCGTTGCGGTGACGGGGGCAGGCCAGTCTCCGGCGCTGGACGTGACCGTTCATGCCATTGGCAAATCACGTAGCGTTGCGCGTATCAACAAGGCGCTGGGCTTTATTGCTGAGCGCGAAAGCCAGCAGTAATGCTCGTGAAATACAAATAACGGCAGGGTAACCTGCCGTTTTTTATGTCTGTTATTCAGCAATACCAAGACGCGTGAGAAAACCCTGCAAACCTTCGCGAGCGAGCAGCTTGTGCAAACGTTCCTGTTCGACAGTTGTCATGTTTTCCAGCGAGTCGATAATTTGTGGAAGCAGGCTGGATGAGGTCGCCACGCCATAGAGTGAAGGGCTTTCTGCCACATGGTAAACAGCCCGACTGTTACGAATGGCGGGAAGGCTAATGATGTGCTCCTTAACGTGCGCATCAATACATATCACCCTCGCTCTTCCGCCTTTTACACCGTTGATACCCTCCGTTTTCCATCCTTTCTGTCGTATCCAGCGATTAACGGTTTGTCGGGCGACGCCCAGACTGTCCGCCAGCTCTTCCGTGGTCATTTTGCTGCGTAATCTTTTCATATTAGCGTTGGTCGCGAATCCCTAAGCGTTGTAACAATCCGGTAATCCCTTCCCGCAGTAACAGAGATGTCATCTGCTTTTGCTCATCCGGCGTCATTTCATTCGCCAGCGTCAGGAGCAGGGCGTGAAGCGAGCCTTCGTGGTACGCCTTTTCTGGCATTTCCGGCGACTCTGTTACCCTGCGTGCGCTGCGAATAAAGTCGCGCACTTTTTCATTGACGTGTACCAGACGCGCCTTGCCGCCCTGAACGCCTGGTTTTGGCGATGTAATCCAACCCTCTTTGCGTACCCATTTATTGATGGTCTGTCGGCTATAGCCAGTCAGCAGGGCTAACTCTTCTGGCGTCATTCGTTCCTTGATCATACAATTTCCTGAATATCTGTGGGGTTAATTAGTGGTTCATTTTATAGCACCGTTTTACGTGAAAACGTGACAAGCTTAACTCCTGGCTGCGAGCAGACTCGCAAAGTGATTCATTTGCATGATTTTTCGGCGGTTGAAAGGCTGAGGTTGAATTTGCCGTTGACACTGTGCGGCGGAATTCATATTATGCCGCCCGTCAACATGACAGCTTTACGATGGGGCTATAGCTCAGCTGGGAGAGCGCCTGCATGGCATGCAGGAGGTCAGCGGTTCGATCCCGCTTAGCTCCACCAAAATTTAAACCCTCGTCGTCAGACGGGGGTTTTTTATATCTTGTAAAATATTTAGACTGTTTTTGTTGCAATTAACGTCGTTTTCTATACCTCACCTCAATCCAAATCAATAATTAAGTCCATAAATAGACCTAAACTTGATTCGTCCAATTAATAAACCTATTATCGATCCGGTCAATAAGACGATGGTTAAATAGATTACCCGGATTAATGAATAGAAAAATTTACAATAATGTAAAAATATTTATGATTGCCCTGGCGCTAAGCCTGATTGCGATCCCCTTTTCCCGTTATATCTCTCCGCGCGCTATCGTTAACGAAAATGATGTTTATTTAGCGTGGCTGCCCTTAAGCGCCATGCTCGCCATCGTGTTGTTATTTGGACGACGGGCAATCATTCCTTTGTTGCTAAGTTTTAGTGTTACTAATGCTTATTACTTTGATTTAGCCCCGCTACAATCTATCGTTTTATTATGTTGTCAGACGTTTTCCGTCTTCGCCGCCTGTGGCGTTATCCGTTTGATGCTGGGCAAGCGCTGGCGCCACAGCATGCCGAATAAGTACATTGGTATACGTATTTTATGGCTCGGATTTATGGTGCCTGTGGGCATCAAATTATCGATGTATCTGGCGGGGTATTTATTTGATTTCCCGGTAACAATCTCCTCCTATTTCGGCGAAGGCTCTGCAATTTATAACGTTATCGATATTCAGAGTCTGATTTGCGCCGCCCTGATTTTCACCATGATGTTCTATTATCCATTAAGAATGATTATTAATCCTCGCTATGCCCGAACATTCTGGCGGCGAAGCGTGAAGCCCCTCTTTTGCAACAAAAAAGCGTTATTTATCGTTGTGTGGCTGATGCTGTTGGTCTCAATGATCGCTATTTTATGCGCGCCTTTTGAGTCGCAGTTTATTGCGGGTTATTTGATGCCGACCGTTTTCATTCTTTTTACCCTGGGTATTGGTCGTTTGAGCTATGCGCTCATCTCTTTATTCTGGGCAGCCTCAGCGCTCATGTTGTTGACCTATAATTATAATTTTCTCAATGGCGTTGAATCGGGCCACTCGCTCTCCTTTATTCTGTCGGTACTCATCTCTTTCGCTATCTGCCTGCTTTACATGTCGCAGATCTATCAGAAAAGTGAATGGCTGAAACAGGGGTGGCAGGATAGGGCGCTTACCGATCCGCTCACCGGTCTGCCTAACATTCGTGCGCTGGAAGTTTTTCTACAGCATCATCCTGAGGCCAAAGTCTGCTGCTTGCGTCTGGATAATCTGGAATTCCTGAGCCGTCACTACGGCATCCTCATGCGCGTGCACTGTAAAAAGATGATCACCGCGTCGCTGCAGCCGTTATTGCAAAAAGACGAGAAGCTCTTCCAGTTACCAGGCAGTGAACTGATGTTGGTCTTGCTGGGACCGGGCACGGCTGAACGTCTGCAATTTATGGTTGACCATCTGAACAGCCGTAAAATTATCTGGAACAAGACTGAGCTCGACATTGAGTTTGGTGCCTCCTGGGGGGAAGTGCCAAATGGAGAAAGCGTGCATCACACGCTGGGTCAGTTGAGCTGGCTGTCCGAGCAGTCCTGTTCCGGGCATAACGTCCTTGCGTTAACCAACAGTCTGGATGATGTTTCTGGTCATACGACGGACAGGGTGCTAATGCTGGCCCGTATAAAACGCGCCCTTGATATCGGTGGTCTCCATCTTTACGCGCAGCCAATTCACAACGCGCGCGGAGAAGGGTACTTTGAAATCCTTTCGCGTCTTGAAAGTGATGGTGAGATCATCACCCCTGACCGCTTTATTCCGCTGATTGCTCAGTTCAACCTGAGCCACCGATTCGACCTGAACGTGGTGGAAAAATTGCTGATGTGGATGCGCAGTCATCCATCCGGACGGGCCGGAACGCGGTTCTCCGTTAATCTGATGCCGCTGACGCTGATGCAGAACGAGATTGCAACTGAGATCATCGCGCTTTTTGAACGCTACGCCGTTGCACCGCAAGATATCGTCATTGAGATCACCGAGGAACAGGCTTTCTCTGACTCGGGAAGCAGCATCAACAATATCCAGCAGCTGCGGGATTATGGCTTCCGCATTGCTATCGATGACTTTGGTACCGGCTATGCCAACTTTGAGCGCCTGAAGCGACTGGAGGCCGATATCATTAAGATCGATGGCTGCTTCGTGAAAGATATCTGCACCGACAGCATGGATGCGATGATCGTGCAGTCCATTTGCAACATGGCAAAAACGAAATCGCTTTGTGTGGTGGCTGAATATGTGGAATCGGCTGAACAACGCGAGATGTTGCTGCGATACGGCGTTGATTATTTGCAGGGCTATTTGATTGGTAAACCACTGCCCCTGACGGCGCTGGAGACATAAAAAAACCGGGAGCGATGGCTCCCGGTTTTCATTGAGCGGTATGGATTACAGCACCAATGCTGCGATAGAGGCAGACAGGACGCTCACCAGCGTTGAACCGTAAACCAGCTTCAGGCCAAAGCGAGAAACGACGTTACCTTGCTCTTCGTTCAGGCCTTTAATCGCACCAGCGATAATACCGATGGAAGAGAAGTTCGCGAAGGAGACCAGGAAGACGGACAGGATCCCTTCCGCACGCGGGGAGAGCGTGCTGGCAATCTTCTGAAGATCCATCATCGCCACGAATTCATTGGATACCAGTTTCGTTGCCATGATACTGCCCACCTGCAACGCTTCGTGAGCGGGCACACCCATTACCCAGGCGACCGGGTAGAAGATATAGCCCAGAATACCCTGGAACGAAATACCAAGTACGGCCGCAAACAGGGCGTTCAGCGCAGCGATCAGTGCGATAAAGCCAATCAGCATCGCGGCAACGATAATCGCAACCTTGAAACCCGCCAGAATGTATTCACCCAGCATTTCGAAGAAGCTCTGTCCCTCGTGCAGGTTTGACATCTGAATGTTCTCTTCGCTGGCATCCACGCGGTACGGGTTAATCAGCGAAAGAACGATAAAGGTGCTGAACATATTCAGAACCAGCGCTGCAACCACGTATTTAGGTTCCAGCATAGTCATATACGCGCCCACGATAGACATGGAAACGGTAGACATTGCTGTCGCCGCCATGGTGTACATGCGGTTACGGGACATCTTGCCGAGGATATCTTTATACGCAATGAAGTTCTCAGACTGACCCAGGATCAGCGAGCTGACTGCGTTAAAGGATTCCAGCTTGCCCATGCCATTAACTTTCGATAACAGGAAGCCGATTGCACGGATAACCACCGGCAGAACACGAATGTGCTGGAGGATCCCGATCAGGGCAGAGATGAAGACGATAGGGCAGAGCACTTTCAGGAAGAAGAAGGCCAAACCCTGATCGTTCATGTTGCCAAAGACAAAGTTAGTCCCGTCGTTGGCAAATCCGAGCAGTTTTTCGAACATTTCGGAGAAGCCTTTCACGAAGCCGAGGCCTACGTTGGAGTTCAGGAAGAACCACGCAAGTAAAACTTCAATGACCAGCAGCTGGACAACATAGCGAATACGAATATTTTTGCGGTCAGTGCTGACCAGCAATGCGAGTGCAGTAACGACAACGAGTGCCAGGACAAAATGAAGGACGCGGTCCATATTTGCTCCAAATATGAGGCAGGTTTAATTTCCGTGCACATTCTATGTAACAAGCACAAAGAAAACGAGATCAAGCCCACACTATAGTTACATCCTGTGACGAGTCTCAAAAATAGTGATCAACAATACATTTTTGTTATGTTAGGTAAATGAGTGAAAAGTTAAGTTTGTGTGCTACGCTTCACAAATGTCTGCGCATTTTCACATTCTGTGACCTTGCTCCACCTGCCTGTCCATTGTCCCTGGCTATCAGAGTAATCATGTTAACCATTACAAATGAACTTGATAATCATTCTCATTTTGATAGCATAAAACATAGCACAGGCTATATTTCCAGAGGCAGAAATGACGAATAGTCGCGTAGAGAGTAGCAGCGGCAGGGCGGCACGCAAGCTGCGGTTCGCATTAATGGGACCTGCATTCATTGCCGCGATTGGCTACATCGATCCGGGTAATTTTGCGACCAATATTCAGGCCGGGGCCAGTTTCGGCTATAAGCTGCTGTGGGTTGTGGTGTGGGCCAACCTGATGGCGATGCTGATTCAGATGCTTTCCGCGAAGCTGGGTATTGCCACCGGGAAAAACCTGGCGGAGCAAATCCGCGATCACTATCCGCGTCCGGCGGTATGGTTTTACTGGGTCCAGGCGGAAATTATCGCCATGGCCACCGATCTCGCCGAGTTTATCGGGGCGGCGATCGGCTTTAAGCTTATTCTGGGCGTCTCCCTGCTACAGGGCGCCGTGCTGACCGGTATCGCCACGTTCCTTATTTTGATGCTCCAGAGGCGGGGACAAAAACCGCTGGAGAAAGTCATCGGCGGCCTGCTGCTGTTCGTCGCTGCCGCCTATATTGTTGAGCTGATTTTCTCCCAGCCGAATCTGGTGCAGTTGACGAAAGGGATGGTGATCCCGTCGTTACCCACCTCTGAAGCCGTATTTCTGGCCGCCGGGGTCCTGGGGGCGACCATTATGCCGCACGTAATTTATCTTCACTCTTCTTTAACCCAAAATCTGCACGGCGGGACGAGTAAAGAGCGCTACTCCGCCTCGAAATGGGATGTGGCAATTGCGATGACCATTGCCGGATTTGTGAATCTGGCGATGATGGCGACTGCCGCCGCCGCGTTTCACTTTAACGGGCATACCGGGGTTGCCGATCTCGACCAGGCGTACCTGACGCTGGAGCCGTTGCTGAGCCATGCCGCAGCCACTATTTTTGGTTTAAGCCTGGTTGCTGCGGGACTTTCCTCTACGGTTGTGGGGACACTGGCCGGGCAGGTGGTGATGCAAGGGTTCGTACGTTTCCATATTCCACTGTGGGTTCGCCGTTCGGTAACGATGCTGCCTTCCTTTATTGTAATTCTGATGGGGCTGGATCCGACCCGCATTCTGGTGATGAGTCAGGTGCTGCTGAGTTTCGGTATTGCGCTGGCGCTGGTGCCGCTACTGATATTCACCAGCAACAAATCGCTGATGGGCGATCTGGTGAATTCGACGTGGGTGAAACGCGCCGGGTGGGCCATTGTGGTCGTGGTGGTGGCGTTAAACATGTGGTTGCTGATAGGCACAGCCGCAGGCCTGTAAAAGAAAAAGGAGCCGTGAGGCTCCTTTTTGCTGTTAATGGTGATGGCCGTGACCGTGACCTCTGCCTTTTCCGTGACCCCTGCCGCCACGGCGGTCGTCACGATCGTTCCAGCCTTCGCGGTAGCCGCGCTCGTAGGCCTTACGCTTATCCCAGCCACGGTGATAGCCGTTATCGTGTTTCCACCAGCGGTTTTTACGCCACTCATAATGTCGGTGCCAGTAGTCACGGTCGCGCCAGTAGCCACCGTCCCAGTATCTGCCGTAGTCATCACGATCGCCAATTTGTAATTTAATCGATGGCAACAGGGTGATTTCGCCCGCATTGGCGACCAGCGGTGCCGAAGCCAGTAGTACCGCTGCAAGAATCAGTGACCTGAACATACTCTTTCTCCTTCACGATCGGGGCCGCTGTGCGACCTGTTAACGCAATTTTACGAGTTGGTAAACATTCGTTTCATCGCCTCAACTCCTAAATCATGAACGAGAGCACTTTTTGCTAAAAGTGTTTTTAATCTGAACTGGACAGGATCGCTTCTATCGTCTTCAGCTCTTCTGCGGAGAAATGACGATTTTCAAGCATGCCTGCAGCATCTTCAATTTGTCCGGTCTTGCTTGCGCCGATGAGCACGGATGTCACCGCATCGTGGCGCAGGATCCAGGCCAGTGCCATTTGCGAAAGCTTTTGCCCCCGTTTTTCCGCCAGCGCATTCAGCTTGCGTACCTTTTCCAGCTTTTTGTCGGTGACCTGTTCCGGATTAAGGAACTTACTGCCGCTTGCTGCGCGAGAATCTGCCGGGATGCCGTTCAGATAGCGATCGGTCAACTGTCCGCCCGCCAGGGGAGAGAAGGGGATACATCCCACCCCATTTTGCTGCAACACGTCCAGCAACCCCTCTTCAGGCGCACGTTCAAACATGGAGTACTTCGGCTGGTGGATTAGACAGGGCGTGCCCAGATCCTCCAGTATTTCAATCGCCTGCCGCGCCAGTTCCGCCGGGTAGTTGGACAGGCCGATGTACAGTGCTTTGCCCTGGCGCACCACATGGTCAAGCGCTTTCATCGTTTCACGCAGCGGCGTTTGTGGATCGGGGCGGTGATGATAGAAGATATCAACGTACTCCAGCCCCATACGCCTGAGGCTCTGGTCCAGGCTGGAAATCAGATATTTACGCGAGCCCCAGTCGCCGTAAGGCCCGTCCCACATGGTGTAGCCCGCTTTGGTGGAGATGATTAGCTCATCGCGCCAGGGCAGGAAATCCTCCTGCAGGATGCGCCCGAAGTTGCGTTCGGCTGAACCAGGAGGTGGGCCGTAATTATTAGCAAGGTCAAAATGTGTAATACCCAAATCGAAGGCGCGCTGTAAAAGTTGACGGCTGTTTTCGAGCAGCGTCGCGTCGCCAAAATTATGCCAAAGCCCCAGCGAGATGGCGGGAAGCTTGAGGCCGCTTTGTCCACAGCGGCGATATTGCATTGTCTGGTAACGATTTTTGTCAGGTTGATAACCCATGAGCGAGACCTCTGGCGCTGGAAAGAAAAATCAGTGTATGCGTTTACACTAACCTGAAGAAAATGAGCATAGCTCAGCTTTTTTCGTAAAGCATTCTTTCCAGCCCCTGATTGTCGCCAATTCTGGACACCCTTCACGCTTATTTAATACTCAGAGTGAGGTCAACGTCAGAAGGACACCTATAATATGCGTACCCCCTATTGCGTCGCCGATTACCTGCTGGACCGACTAACAGATTGCGGTGCCGATCATCTGTTTGGCGTGCCGGGCGACTATAACCTGCAGTTTCTCGACCATGTGATAGACAGCCCGGACATCTGCTGGGTGGGCTGTGCCAACGAGCTGAACGCGTCTTACGCCGCAGACGGCTATGCCCGCTGTAAGGGATTTGCCGCACTCCTGACGACTTTCGGCGTTGGGGAGTTAAGCGCCATGAACGGTGTGGCGGGCAGCTTTGCCGAACATGTCCCCGTGCTCCATATTGTGGGGGCTCCGGGTATGGCGGCGCAGCAGCGAGGAGAGTTACTGCACCACACCTTAGGCGACGGCGAGTTCCGCCATTTCTACCACATGAGCGAACCCATCACCGTTGCACAGGCGGTGCTTACCGAACAAAACGCCTGCTATGAAATTGACAGAGTCCTGACCACCATGCTGCGGGAGCGCCGTCCGGGCTACCTGATGCTGCCCGCCGATGTGGCGAAAAAAGCCGCTACGCCCCCTGTAAGCGCTCTCACTCTTAACTCCGCACCGGCCGATTCAGCCTGCATGCAAGCGTTCCGTGAGGCTGCCGAAAAGCGTTTGTCAACGAGCAAACGCACCGCGCTGTTAGCGGACTTCCTGGTGCTGCGCCACGGTTTGCGCGCGGCCCTTCAGACGTGGGTGAAAGAGGTGCCGATGGCACACGCCACCATGCTGATGGGCAAGGGCATTTTTGACGAACGACAGAGCGGTTTTTATGGCACCTACAGCGGATCGGCGAGCGCCGCGGCGGTCAAAGAGGCAATCGAGGGGGCTGATACGGTGCTGTGCATTGGCACGCGCTTTACCGATACGCTCACAGCCGGGTTTACCCACCAGCTGACGCCAGATCAGACGATAGAGGTTCAGCCCCACGCGTCCCGCGTCGGCGACGTCTGGTTTACGGGTATCCCGATGAGGGAGGCCATTGAAACGCTGACAGCGCTGTGTAAAACGCATGTGTGTGATACGCGAGCGCCATCTGATCACAGCAGCTCTTCTTTCCCCACTATCGAAGGGGCGCTGACTCAGGAGAGCTTCTGGCGTACCCTGCAAACGTTTATTCGCCCCGGAGACATTATTCTGGCTGACCAGGGGACGTCTGCTTTCGGCGCTATCGATTTGCGTTTACCGGCAGACGTGAACTTTATCGTCCAGCCGCTTTGGGGATCGATCGGCTACACGCTCGCGGCGGCGTTTGGCGCGCAAACAGCGTGTCCGAACCGACGTGTGATTGTCCTGACGGGTGACGGTGCCGCGCAGTTGACCATTCAGGAGCTGGGATCGATGCTGCGCGACAAGCAGCGCCCGATTATTCTGGTGCTTAACAACGAGGGATACACGGTTGAGAGAGCCATCCACGGGCCGGAGCAGCGCTATAACGATATTGCCCTCTGGAACTGGACGCAGATCCCGCAGGCGCTGAGCCTGGCGCCAGAGGCAGAATGCTGGCGCGTCAGCGAAGCGGAAACACTGGCGGAGGTGCTGGATAAAGTAGCACACCACGAGCGACTATCGCTGATCGAGGTGATGCTGCCGAAAGCCGATATTCCGCCGCTGCTGAGCGCGCTGACCAAAGCGCTGGAGGCGCGCAATAACGCCTGATTACCTGTCGTTTCGCCATGCCATCAACATCGGTTTGCCCGCCAGCAGGAGCCAGGCGGGCAACATCACGATACAAAGGAGCGGCAGAAGCGTGGTATCCGGCACCACAACGGCCGCCATAAACAGACTCAGCCATGCATCGCGCGTTACCACCAGTACCAGCCCCAGAATGGAGCAGGAGACGGTAATCGCCGCAGGGACAGCGTCGACGTGCTCATGCAGCATCAGCCCCAGCGCGACGCCAACAAATACCGCCGGGAAGATCCGTCCTCCCCGGAAACCACAGGCTGCAGCGATCACCAGCGCCGCCAGTTTTACCAGCGCGAACAGCAGATAATCGGAGACGCTAAAGACCTGGCTGAAGGCCAGTTGCTGCATCTCGTCCAGACCCTTAAACAGCGTAACCGTCCCGCCGATAGCGCCTAAAACGCCCAGAATAAAACCGCCCATACCCAGAATCAGCACCGGATGCTTCAGCCTGTGCATCAGACGATGCAGGCGCGGAAGACACCACACTGCGATCATTCCCAGCGCAATGGCTATCGCGACGACGACGGCACCGCTGACAATATCGGTGAGTTGCATCTGGCCATAGTGGGGGATGGGGAGTGAAAAATGAGGATGGAAAAACAGGCTGGTCGTGAGGGCCCCTGCTGCGGCGGCCATCAATGGCGCAAAGAGTTTATCCCACAGCGGCACATCATTGTCGCTGCTGAGCGTTTGCGAAAAGATGAGCGCAGCCGCTATTGGGGTACCAAACAGTGCCCCGATGGTACCGGCGGAAGCCAGAATCGTCCAGTCCAGCGCGCCAACGCGCGGGAAAAGACGCGCTCCCAGAAAGACCGCCAGCGCGATATTAACCGCCATAATGGGATGTTCAGGCCCGAGGCTTACGCCGCCCGCAAGACCGATAATCAGCGCGATAACAAGCCCCGGCAGAGCAGAGGGAGATACTGGCGCACCAATCAAGGGTTCCAGTGCCGGGTCCGGCCCGGCATGGCCCGGGCTATAGCGGATCACCAGACCTACGGCAATTCCGGTCAGGGTCAGCATCATCATGATCCACCCTGGCGAGTCAGTGCTGATGCCAAGTTTAACCGGCAGCGCGGTCCATAAAATCGTTTGCAGCACTGCCGCTACTTTCATGACGACGATGAGCACCAGGCTCGACGCTACGCCAATAATTAGCGCCGGGACAGCCAATAACAGCATGGTTCTGGCTCGCGGATGGAGCATGATGATTTCCTTGTACAAAACGGCTTAACGTTACTTTGCACAATCAGCATTGTGGCAATAGTGCAAAAGGTGCTGAAACGGTAAAGTTATTATGTGACGAAGATCGATAATCCATGGGCAGTCACCTTCTGGTCGTTGTTGTTATCACGCCTTGAATTTACAGTGTCCCAAAGATTTATTCTGACTTTAGCGGAGCAGTAGAAGAATGACAAAGTATGCTTTGGTAGGTGATGTAGGCGGCACCAACGCGCGCCTTGCCCTGTGCGATGTAAACAGCGGTGAAATTTCTCAGGCGAAAACCTATTCAGGGCTGGATTACCCAAGCCTGGAAGCGGTAGTTCGCGTCTATCTTGAAGAGCATAAAGTGAGCGTTGAAGACGGTTGTATCGCCATCGCCTGTCCGATCACCGGCGATTGGGTGGCGATGACCAACCACACGTGGGCCTTTTCAATTGCCGAAATGCGGAAAAACCTCGGCTTCTCGCACCTTGAAATTATCAACGATTTCACTGCGGTTTCCATGGCTATCCCAATGCTTAAACCTGAGCATCTGATTCAGTTCGGCGGTACGGCCCCGGTTGAAGGCAAACCCATTGCTGTTTACGGCGCCGGAACCGGTCTGGGGGTGGCGCACCTGGTCCACGTCGACAAACGCTGGGTGAGCCTGCCGGGTGAGGGCGGTCACGTGGATTTTGCGCCGAACAGCGAAGAAGAGGGCATTATTCTTGAGGAGCTACGCGCCGAGATTGGTCACGTGTCGGCCGAGCGCGTGCTTTCTGGCCCGGGTCTGGTGAACCTGTATCGGGCGATTGTAAAATCAGACGGACGTCTGCCGGAAAATCTGCAGCCTAAAGATGTGACCGAACGCGCGCTGGCCGACAGCTGTATTGACTGCCGTCGTGCTTTGTCGTTGTTCTGCGTCATTATGGGGCGTTTCGGCGGCAACCTGGCCCTGAATCTCGGCACCTTTGGCGGGGTCTATATTGCGGGCGGGATCGTGCCGCGCTTCCTCGATTTCTTTACCGCCTCCGGTTTCCGTGGTGGCTTTGAAGACAAAGGCCGCTTCAAAAGTTACGTGCAGGACATTCCGGTTTACCTGATTGTCCACGACAATCCGGGCTTGCTTGGCTCCGGGGCGCATCTGCGTCAGGTACTTGGCCAGATCCTCTGACATCCGTCTCCCTCTCCTGCGGGAGAGGGAACGCACTACAGGTGCATGAGCTGGCGGAACGCTTTCACTCTGCTGCGGCTTACCGGCACCTGAAAATCCAGATCCTTCAGACGCAAAATATAGGTGTTATTAAACCAGGGTTCGATCTCGCGGATCTTGTTCAGGTTGACGCAGAACGAGCGGTGGCAGCGGAAGAAGTGCGCTGCCGGGAGTTTGTTGCAAAATTCGGTGATGTTCATCGCCATTACGTAGGCCTCACGCCGCGTATAGACAAACGTCATTTTTTCGTGCGCTTCAGCATAGTAAATATCGTCGACAGGCGTGACGATGATCCGTTCGTCCTTGACCAGATTAATGGTGTCGTTTTCCCGCGCTACCGGACTGGCACTGGCGGGCAGCGACTGCTGCTGCCATGCGGCTTCCAGCTTATGCAGCATGCTGATAATACGTGACTCCTGATACGGCTTGAGAATATAGTCAAACGCCTCCAGCTCGAAGGCTTCCACGGCATGCTCTTTCCACGCGGTGACAAACACAATAAACGGCTTGTGGGCGAACTGATTGATATTTTGCGCCAGCAGAACGCCGTCCAGAGACGGAATATTAATATCGAGAAAAATCGCGTCGACCCGGTTATGCTGCAAAAATTTCAGCACGTCCAGACCATCCTCAAAACAGCCAACAATCTCCATCTGGCTGTGGGTTTTAATAAGCCAGCTCAACTCCTGCTGAGCCAGAATTTCATCTTCTACGATGATGACTTTCATCTGTTACTCCGGCCTACGGCAACAAGGATATGGGGGCATTAACGGGCGTTCGTTCGTTCGGGACATAAAAAGCAATCTCGGTGCCCGGCTCAAGGCGGTGAATGTGCAGCCCGTCACCGTACAGCAGCTTGACCCGGTGGTGCACGTTCAGCAGCCCGATTTTATTTCCCGGCATTTCGTTTGATTCGACGCGCTCGATAACTTTCGGATCGATGCCGTGTCCGGTATCGCGCACGGCGATTCGCACGCGGTTACCGCTTTCCGTCACGCTAATCGTGACCACGCCTTTTCCTTTACACGGCTGAATGCCGTGAACAATGGCGTTTTCCACCAGCGGCTGGATCAGCAGGCTTGGGATCACGCAGTTGACCTCTTCATCAATATCGTAAATGACCGTCAGCTTATCGCCAAAGCGTGCCTGCTCAATCGCGATGTAATCCTTGATTTGATACAGCTCTTTTTTGATGTCGATCTGCTCGTCGTCTTTTAACTCAATGTTGTAGCGCAGATAGCGCGACAGATTAAAAATCAGCTGCCGCGCGGTATCCGGATTAAGACGAATGGAAGAGGATATAGCGTTCAGCGCGTTAAACAGGAAATGGGGATTGATCTTGCTTTGCAGGGCACGCAGCTCTGCCTTATTTGCCATCTCTCGCAACTGCTCCGCACGCGAAACTTCGAGTTGGGTGGAGATGATCTGCGACAGGCCAATCGCCATCTCCTGGAGCGAGGAGGTGATTTGGTGCGCATGGCAGTAGTAAATTTTCAGCGTCCCCGTGACCACGCCTTTTTCCCACAGCGGGATCACCAGCATTGAGTGGATCTCTGGCGTCCGGTGGGCTTCATCATTGTTTTTAATGATGATTTTTCCGTAGTTAATCGCCTGTCTGGTGGTCGGGCTGATGGTATCGTCGCTGTCGCGATAATTGTGCTCACCGACGCCAACATAGGCCAGCACGTGGTCAATATTGGTGATGGCAACCGCATCGGCGTGAATATCCCGGCGGATGATATCGCAAACCTGACGTAAAGATTCGGTGTTAACGTGTCGGAAAAGCGGCAGCGTTTTGTTGGCAATATCCAGTGCCAGCTTCGCCTGACGCGCGGCGCTGGCCTCTTTTTCGCCTTCCACGCTTTGCACCAGCAGCACGATAAAGCCTATACAGACGCTCCCGAGGATCATCGGAATACCGATCTTCGAGACGATATCCAGCCCCAGCGCAGTGGTCGGTGCCCAGACGACGACCAGAATCATGGTCAGCGTTTCGCAGACCATCCCCGCGATAATCCCCGCACGCCAGTGCTGTTTTTTCGGGATTTTGCGGTTAATCCAGCTGGAGAGTACCCCGGCAATAATGCTGGTGATAAAGCAGGGGACTGCCGTCACGCCGCCAATATCAATCAGGTATCGATGGGTGCCGGCGATAATGCCTGTGATAATCCCGACCCAGGGACCAAAGAGGATCCCGCCCGACATGACGGCGATGATGCGCACGTTCACCAGCGAGCCTTCTACCGGCACGCCGGACCAGGTGCTGAACAGGGCAAACATCGAAAAGATAAACGTAACGGCCAGCAGCTCTTTTGGCGAGTGGGCAGATTTATGCAACAGTTCGCGAAACAAGCGGATGCGGATAAGGAAAAAGAGACAGATCAGCATTAATGCCGCGCGGTCGAACACCGCCAGGAGCATATTGAAGATTTCGTGCACGGTCAGGCCTGGGAAAACGGGAAAAATCTATGATAGAAAACATAGGGCCAGATGACCAGCTATCCATCAGATTTATCAAATGGGGAAAAACCATAATTCTCAAAGGGGATTGCTGGCTTTTGACTGAAAGTCGCTGCTTTTTCGTTTGGGGAGAAGCGTCAGGTAACGATACTGAAAATATTGTGTTAAATCGCAGCGCTTAAAACTGCCTGATCACGATAAGAGTTCCGCTTTTCACTGCAATCGCATTCCCGTTTTAGCGCAATATATTGTTTTGCCGTTATCCCCTCGACAGCGTCTTTTTCTTCAGGTTATTTTCTAAGCATGCCACACGGGTGGCAGCGTCGCTCGGACGGTCCGGGCGCTAACGTGACTCTGAGGAATCTATGGCTGAATTCAGTCCTGAACGCCGTTTTACGCGTATCGATCGTCTCCCCCCTTATGTTTTCAATATCACTGCTGAACTGAAAATGGCTGCGCGTCGGCGCGGTGAAGACATTATCGATTTCAGTATGGGTAACCCTGACGGCCCAACGCCGCCGCATATCGTTGAGAAACTCTGCACAGTTGCCCAGCGTCCCGATACCCATGGGTATTCAACCTCACGCGGCATTCCACGCTTGCGTCGGGCGATCTCCCGCTGGTATCAGGACCGTTATCAGGTGGATATCGATCCTGAAAGCGAAGCGATTGTGACCATTGGCTCCAAAGAGGGGCTGGCCCACCTGATGCTGGCGACGCTCGATCACGGCGATACCGTCCTGGTGCCGAATCCGAGCTACCCAATTCATATTTATGGGGCGGTGATTGCTGGCGCGCAGGTGCGTTCTGTTCCACTGGTGGAAGGCGTCGACTTCTTCAACGAGCTGGAACGGGCGATTCGTGAAAGCTATCCGAAGCCGAAAATGATGATCCTCGGTTTCCCGTCCAACCCAACGGCACAATGCGTCGAACTCGAATTCTTTGAGAAAGTGGTCGCGCTGGCTAAGCGTTACGACGTGCTGGTGGTACACGATCTCGCCTATGCTGATATCGTTTATGATGGCTGGAAAGCGCCGTCAATTATGCAGGTACCGGGTGCCCGTGATGTGGCGGTTGAGTTTTTCACCCTGTCGAAAAGCTACAACATGGCGGGCTGGCGAATTGGATTTATGGTGGGAAACAAAACGCTGGTGAGCGCCCTGGCGCGTATTAAAAGTTACCATGACTATGGTACCTTTACGCCATTGCAGGTCGCGGCCATCGCGGCGCTGGAAGGGGATCAGCAGTGCGTGCTTGATATTGCCGCCCAGTACAAGCGCCGCCGTGATGTGCTGGTAAAAGGGCTTCACGAAGCGGGCTGGATGGTTGAAATGCCTAAAGCTTCCATGTACGTCTGGGCGAAAATCCCCGAGCCGTATGCGGCGATGGGATCTCTGGAATTTGCCAAAAAACTGCTTCAGGACGCGAAGGTTTGCGTTTCTCCAGGCATTGGCTTTGGTGACTACGGTGACACGCATGTGCGTTTCGCGCTGATCGAAAACAGCGACCGTATCCGTCAGGCTGTGCGGGGGATTAAAAGCATGTTCCGCGCGGATGGCCTGCTTGCAGTTAAGAGCGTCGTGGAACAACCCGAGTCGTAACGGACACCAAAAAAACAGGCGCCAACGGCGCCTGTTTTTTTGACTGCATTTTCTTAACTAGATCATCAGAGCAAACGTTCCGGCCCAAACTAAAACAATAACCGAAATGCCCATAAAGAAATATTTCACGTTTCATCGCTCCGCGTATCTTTCGGTACGCATTAAAAAAACAGAGTCCAACTGAGTATAGAGAGTTGAAATCATGCGAAAGGGGAAATCGGAATTATCCCGTTACGTCGCTAACTTCAGCTCTGAATTCTGTGCTTTCCTGTCGCCAGACGGCGCTAATGTACGCCTAAATTTCAGGAGTGACAAGAGGCATTTTTTTAAATAATTTCCGATACTTACGAGTGTCGTGGAACGGCGACAGTTTGATTTCGGTACGCAATAAATGCCTGTTGAGCGACGGTCGAAAAAAGCCGTTACGCACTGCGATTACAGGTGCTTGAAAAGGTTAGTTTCTTAGCGAAACTAACCTTCGAAAGGGGTTAGATATAAAGTGAGGCTTCGCCCAGAGGGCGGGTTTTAAAGCGGCGGTGCATCCACAGATACTGCTCAGGTGCTCGCATAATCTCAAACTCAATCACCTTATTGATAAAGGTCGCGGCTTCACTCTCATCCTCAGGATAGTTCGCCATCTCCGGTGAGATATGCAGACGATAGCCTGACTTATCCGCTTTTCTGACCATGGTCACCGTTAACATCGAGGCGCCAGAGAGACGTGAAATCACAAAGGTACCGTTCGTCGTAGCGACATCTTTAACCGCAAAGAAAGGGGCAAAGCTGCTGCCTTTAGGGCCGTAGTCCTGGTCCGGGGCAAACCAGACGGCTTCACCTTTTTTCAGGGCGCCAACCATACCGCGCAGATTGTTACGGCTGATCATCGCCTTATTTGAACGCATGCGGCCCCGCGTTTGTACCCATTCCATCAGTGCGCTGTTATGCGGGCGATAGGTTGCCATCATCGGCTGACAAAGACCCATAACGCGGCCGCCCAGCTCAAGCGACATAAAATGCACACCCACAACCATCACGCCGCGTTTTTGCATCTGGGCATGTTTGAGGTTATCCAGACCTTCAACGTCAAACCATTTACGGACACGCTCGTCTGGCCAGAACCAGGCCATACCGGTTTCAAGCAGCGCCATACCGATAGATTTAAAGTTTTCAGCGATCAGCGTTTCACGCTGCTGCGCGTTGTAATGCGGAAAGCAAAGTTCAAGATTTTTTCGGGCAATGGACTCGCGACGCTTAAGAAAGTGACGCGATGCGCTGCCGAGCTTCGAACCCAGGAAGCGAATCACGGGATAAGGAAGCTGGACCAGCAGCCAAAGTACGCCAAGGCCGAACCATGTAAACCAGTAGCGCGGGTGCAGAAACGCCCGCTGAAATTTGGATTGAGACAAAATAGTGGAACCTTTGTAAAGCCTGTGAAGGTAGCGCAGACTTCGCGATACCACGTGCCATTGAGACCGTAGGACGAGGTCATGGTTGCAGGCTTTACCGTTCTTTACGACGTTGCCTGGCCATTGCTGACTTGGGTGGGCGGCTTAATGTAGCACCGTTATACATTATGAGCTATTACTCGTTTTTGCTTAAAAAAGCGGCAATTGCAAAGCGGATTGATAAATCAGGCATTATAGGGGGAAATTAAAAGTGTCCCCTGCAGGAATCGAACCTGCAACTAGCCCTTAGGAGGGGCTCGTTATATCCATTTAACTAAGGGGACGAAGCGGCAAGAGTATAGCGTTATTTACACTTCTCGTTAAGCGCATTGCCGCCTGACTGGTCAAAGAGTCACCGTTCACGCCGATTTTTCGGCAGTTTTATCCTTTTTTTCCTGAGCCTTAAGTTCGGCCTTACGCTTGTTGGACATGTCGTTACGGATTTGCGCATGGCTCAGCAGTGCAAAGATAAAGGTTCCGCCACAAATGTTGCCTGCGAGAGTAGGCAGGGCGAACGGCCAGAAAAAGTCGCTCCAGTGGAGTGTGCCGTTAAATACCAGATAAAGGATTTCAACGGTCCCGACAACAATGTGCGTGGTATCGGCGAGTGCGATAAGCCAGGTCATCAGGATAATCACCACGATTTTCGCGCTGCCCGCTGACGGGAACATCCAGACCATAGTGGCGATGATCCAGCCGGAGATAATGGCATTAGAGAACATTTCAACCGGCGTATTTTTCATTACATCCATGCCAATCTTCACGAATGCGTCGCGGGTCGGTTCATCAAAGATTGGCATATACTCGAAGGCCCAGGCTGCAACGCCCGTACCGATCAGGTTCCCCAGCAGCACGACGCTCCAGAGGCGCATCAGTAAACCAAAATTACCAAGGGTCGGATTTTGCATGACGGGCAGTACGGCAGTGACGGTGTTCTCCGTGAAAAGCTGCTGTCGCGCCATAATGACGATAATAAAGCCGAACGTGTAGCCTAAATTCTCCAGCAAAAAACCGCCCGGCACGCCTTCCAGCTGAACGTGAAATATACCTTTGGCGAGCAGAGAGGCACCCATCGACAGACCGGCTGCGATGGCCGACCACAGCAGGGCCATTGCATCACGCTCCATCTCCTTTTCGCCATCCTGGCGAATATGCTCATGAATGGCCATGGCGCGCGACGGCAGGCGATCCTCATCGACTTCTATCTCTTCTCCCCGGTCTTTCTCCTCACTTTCAATCTCATGTTCCTCATTGTTCTCGCCAATTTTTTCTTCGTTAATATCTTTCATAACTGCTCCTTCGGGGTAATCGCTCATTTAAGCGTAGCGGCTTTTGGCGCCTTGCCCGTGGGGAAGCTCTTAAATTGCTGAAAATGGCAATAAAGGTGAGACATCTCTTTCAAAGCCAATATAAAATTGCCAGCGAAACGAATTCTTAAAGACAGGCTATGCTGAAATTAGCGTGATGACGCGAGCGGGTCGTCATTGTCCTCGTAGACATCGGTAAGCGTGCTGTTACAATCACTTGCACGTTTCAGGCGGAGCCTCACAGGCTCCGTCACAGATGGCATTCAACGATAGCCATATTGAACAGGGAGAAATATATGAAGCTTCGGCTGTCGGCGCTTGCGCTGGGCGTAACGATGCTTGTGGGCTGCGCCAGCTCTGGCGAGCAAACGGGACGCTCCGATCCTCTCGAAGGATTTAACCGTTCAATGTACAACTTTAACTATAATGTGCTGGATCCATATCTGGTTCGTCCGGTTGCCGTGGCATGGCGTGACTACGTTCCGCAGCCAGCGCGTAACGGGCTGAGCAACTTTACCAGTAACCTGGAAGAGCCAGCGGTGATGGTGAACTACTTCCTCCAGGGCGACCCGTATCAGGGGATGGTGCATTTCACCCGTTTCTTCCTGAACTCTCTGCTGGGTATGGGCGGCTTAATAGATGTCGCAGGCATGGCGAACCCGAAATTACAGCGTGAACAGCCGCATCGTTTCGGCAGCACACTGGGGCATTATGGCGTAGGTTATGGGCCGTATGTGCACCTGCCATTCTACGGCAGCTTTACCGTGCGTGATGATGGCGGCGATATGGTGGATACGCTGTATCCGGTGCTGTCATGGCTCACCTGGCCGCTGTCGATTGGTAAATGGACCGTGGAAGGGATTGAGACGCGTGCGCAACTGCTGGACTCTGACGGTCTGCTGCGTCAGTCTTCCGATCCGTACATCATGGTCCGCGAGGCCTATTTCCAGAACCATGACTTTATTGCCAACGGCGGTAAGCTGAAGCCGGAAGATAATCCGAACGCGAAAGCCATCGAGAACGAATTAAAAGATATCGATTCGGAATAAATAAAAAAGGTGAGCGATGCTCACCTTTTTTAATCGTGTTGGGATTAGAACGCGTAGTTGAAGTTGGTACCAAACAGCCAGGCTTTACCTTCAGAGGTAAACTCGTAAGGGCCTTCCTGGAAGGTCACTTTCTGTCCATGCATGTACGACACGCCCGCGTCGATAGAGGCATTCTCGTTGAACGCGTAGGTTGCCCCCGCACTTACCCAGAAACGGTCCTGATCCGGAATGGAGATAGAACGCTTATCTGCCGGTACCGGACTGTCATCAAATGCCACGCCGGTACGGAACGTCCAGTTGTCATCCATATAATAGGTCGTACCAAGTGCGATACGGTAAGCATCGTGGAAGCTTTCGTCTTTATAGAACAGCGTCTGGCCGTTGCTGCCGGTGGCTTTCAGCTCCTGGAACTGGCTCCAGCTGGTATACGCGAGGCTGTAGTGAATAGCCCACTGCGGCGCAACGCGGTTATAACCTGACACTTCCCACATTTCTGGCAGATGCAGTGACAGTGAACCCGGTACGGTTTGATTCGAGGTACCCCATGGAATGGTGGTGCCTGCGCCCGGTACCATACCGTTGACCGGGCTCAGGATGCCGCTTTTGTAATCGCCATCGAAGTCAATCTTCACTTCTGAGCGGTAGGTCAGACCCCAGCGGTTGTTTTTATCCAGTTCATACAGGATACCGGCGTTCCAGCCGTAACCCCACTCGTCACCTTTCAGGCTGGCAATTTTATTGCTGTTTTTCGGCAGCGCAGCAGTTTGCTCCCCGGAATAACGCTCGATTTTTGCATCAGCGTAGACAGCATCAAAGCCCAGACCAAAGCTCCAGTTATCGTTCAGACGGTATGCGCCGCTCAGGTTAAGGTTCAGGGTCGTCAGGTCGGTTTTACCGCCGTATTCCCCGGCCGGGTAGTTGTTATTGAACTCCGTTGCCAGGCCATAGTTTGAGGTGACAGAGGCACCCCAACCAAACTGTTCATTGATTGGCGCAACAAAGTGCAGGTTAGGCACCCACGCCGTTGGTGCAATGTTATCCGCCTTCAGATCTGCGCCGGTATACTGAGATTTGCCAGAAATGTTGACATCAGGATCGATGTAAACCGCACCGGCAGAGAAGGTAGGGCGATCAAACATCATGATAAGCGCCGGGTTACGGCTTGCGTTGCCTGCGTCATCGGCAATCGCACCTTCCCCGGAATACGCACGGCCAAGGCCAGAGGAAGAAAATTCGTTTAACTGGAAGCCCGCTGACCAGGCGGACGTTGAGACGATTGCCACTGCAACTGCTAAAGCAGTTTGTTTGAACAGGGTTTTCTGGCTCATGACCATAACCTCATTGAGTTATTTTTATTCAATAATTGTTACATACCGTAACAGGAGCGCGAAGTGTAGGGTCTGAGGTATGACATACAAATCAGACCAGTGGCGAGAGTATAGGTCTGACCAGCTGGGATGTTGCAAGTTTGTTTATTAATATTTTCAAACATGTTTCATGAAACGAGATCTGGTTGGCAAAATTGTGACCAGTACGATTCATCCGAAAAGGTGAATTTTGTTTTAGATCATTTTTTAGTGTGATATTGCTCACTTATCCGGTTTTGCGCCATTAACGGCTGGAGGGGGCTCGTCCGGGGGCGTAAAATAGTCGCATCGTGTTTATCTCGCGCGCTGCGCGAATACAGAGGAAATTGAGCTATGAGTAAATGCAGTGCTGATGAAACCCCGGTTTGCTGCTGTATGGATGTTGGCACCATTATGGACAACACCGATTGCACCGCCTCTTACAGCCGCGTATTCCCTAACCGCGCTGAAGCGGAAGAGACGCTGGCCGCGCTGAGCAAGCGTGCGCGTGAAGTCGAATCCGATCCATGTGAAATCAAATCTACCTTCACGGAAGTGGAAGGCGGCGTACAGCTGGATATCGACTTTGTGTTCGCCTGCGAGGCAGAAACGCTGATCTTCCAGCTGGGCCTGCGTTAATTCCTGCGGTCTGGTGCCCTCACCCCAACCCTCTCCCACGGGAGAGGGCGCAAACACTAAAAACGGTAACCCACGGGTTACCGTTTTGCTTTTACCCTGGGCATTTTCTTTTTCTTCTCTGTGCCTTAGCTCGCAATTTTTCGCTTCCCCGATTGGCTCAATGTAAAAAAATAGTTAAGACTATTATCAGGTCAGACCACTTAACGTGCGCGCAAAATTTTTTTACAGGGGAGTGTTATGAGTCAGGCATTACCGCTTATCACCCGACACGGTGACCGCATTGCCATTGTCAGCGGGTTACGTACGCCGTTTGCACGTCAGGCAACCGCGTTTCACGGTATACCGGCTGTCGATCTGGGAAAAATGGTGGTGGGGGAGATGCTGGCTCGCAGCGAGATCCCGCCAGAGGTTATTGAGCAACTGGTTTTCGGCCAGGTGGTACAGATGCCGGAAGCACCCAATATCGCGCGTGAAATCGTGCTGGGTACCGGCATGAATGTTCATACCGACGCCTACAGCGTCAGCCGCGCCTGCGCTACCAGTTTCCAGGCGGTGGCGAACGTGGCGGAAAGCCTGATGGCGGGGACCATTCGCGCGGGAATTGCCGGCGGCGCTGATTCCTCCTCCGTGCTGCCCATCGGCGTCAGCAAACAGCTGGCCCGCATTCTGGTGGATGCCAACAAAGCTCGCACTACCGGTGCAAAGCTTAAACTCTTCTCGCGTTTACGCCTGCGCGACCTCATGCCCGTGCCACCTGCTGTTGCTGAATACTCCACCGGCCTGCGCATGGGCGATACAGCCGAGCAGATGGCAAAAACCTATGGTATTACCCGCGAACAGCAGGATGCGCTGGCGCATCGCTCGCATCAGCTGGCAGCGAAAGCCTGGTCGGAGGGCAAACTGACCAACGAAGTGATGACCGCCTATGTACCGCCTTACCGGGAACCGCTCGCGGAAGATAACAACGTTCGCGGCACCTCAACCCTGGCAGATTACGCAAAACTGCGCCCGGCCTTTGACCGTAAACATGGCACCGTTACGGCGGCCAACAGTACGCCGCTGACGGACGGTGCCGCCGCCGTGATCCTGATGACGGAATCCCGGGCGAAAGAGCTGGGCATCACACCGCTGGGCTATTTGCGCAGCTATGCCTTTACCGCCATCGATGTCTGGCAGGACATGCTGCTCGGACCGGCCTGGTCCACGCCGCTGGCGCTGGAGCGCGCGGGGCTAACGCTCTCCGATCTCACGCTAATTGATATGCACGAAGCCTTTGCCGCACAAACGCTGGCAAACGTGCAGCTTATGGCGAGCGAACGTTTTGCCCGCGACGTGCTGGGCCGCGCGCATGCCACAGGCGAAGTGGATCAAAGTAAATTCAATGTGCTGGGCGGCTCTATTGCCTACGGTCATCCGTTTGCAGCGACCGGGGCGAGAATGATCACCCAGACGTTGCACGAACTGCGTCGCCGTGGCGGCGGCTTTGGTCTCGTCACCGCCTGTGCGGCGGGCGGCCTGGGCGCAGCAATGGTTCTGGAGGCTGAATAATGGAAACGACATCTGCATTTAACCTTGTTGTTCGCCTTGATAACATGGCCGTTATCACCATTGATGTGCCCGACGAAAAAATGAATACCCTGAAGGCGGAGTTCGGCGTTCAGGTGCGTGCGATGCTCAGACAGATCCGCGAAAACAAAGCGATACGTGGCCTGGTATTTATCTCGGCAAAGCCGGATAACTTTATTGCCGGGGCCGATATCAACATGATTGCCCGGGCGACAAGCGCTCAGGAAGCAGAAGATCTGGCGCGTCAGGGGCAGCAGGTGATGGCGGAGATCCATGCGCTGTCGATACCCGTTGTCGCTGCGATCCACGGGGCTTGCCTGGGCGGCGGGCTTGAGCTGGCGCTGGCCTGCCACAGTCGCATCTGTACCGACGATGCGAAAACCGTACTCGGACTGCCTGAAGTACAGCTTGGATTGCTGCCCGGTTCAGGTGGCACGCAGCGCTTGCCGCGGCTGGTGGGCGTCAGTACGGCGCTGGAGATGATTTTAACCGGTAAACAGCTGCGCGCCCGTCAGGCGTTAAAGGCGGGTCTGGTTGATGAGGTCGTTCCGCACGCAATCTTGCTTGAAGCTGCCGTTGAGCGGGCGCTGAAAGGTCGTCAGGCGAAACGCCCCCTGCCGGTGCGTGAGCGTATCCTCGCCGGGCCGCTGGGGCGCACGCTGCTGTTTAATATGGTGGGTAAAAAAACCGAGCAAAAAACCAGAGGGAATTATCCGGCAGCGACGCGCATTCTGAAGGTGATTGAAACCGGTTTATCCCAGGGCAGCAGCAGCGGTTATGTCGCGGAAGCGAAAGCGTTTGGCGAGCTGGCGATGACGCCGCAGTCGCAGGCGCTGCGCGGCATTTTCTTTGCCAGCACGGAGGTTAAAAAAGATCCGGGCAGTGAAGCTGAACCGGCTCCGCTGCGCGCCGTTGGGGTTCTGGGTGGTGGGCTGATGGGCGGCGGCATCGCGTTTGTCACCGCCAGCAAAGGCAAATTGCCCGTACGTATCAAAGATATCAATCCTCAGGGCATCAACCACGCGTTGCAGTACAGCTGGCAGAACCTTGATCGCAAAGTGAAACGCCGCCATATCAAGGCCAGCGATCGCGATAAAACCCTCGCGATGATCACTGGCGCCACCGACTACAGTGGGTTTGCACACCGCGATCTGGTGATTGAAGCCGTGTTCGAAGATCTGGCCCTTAAGCAGCAGATGGTAGCGGACGTTGAACAGCATTGCGCGCCGCACACCATTTTCGCGTCAAACACCTCGTCTTTGCCGATCGGCGACATCGCGGCGAAAGCCATGCGCCCGGAGCAGGTGATAGGGCTGCACTATTTCAGTCCTGTCGAAAAAATGCCGCTGGTGGAGGTTATCCCTCATGCCACAACCAGCCCGCAAACTATTGCCACCGTGGTGAAGCTGGCGAAAAAACAGGGCAAAACTCCTGTTGTGGTCGCGGACAAAGCCGGCTTCTACGTCAACCGCATTCTGGCGCCGTATATTAACGAAGCGATGCGGTTGCTGACGGAAGGGGAGAAAATTGAGCACGTCGATGACGCCCTGGTGAAGTTTGGTTTCCCCGTCGGCCCAATCCAACTTTTGGATGAGGTAGGAATTGATACGGGGACTAAAATTATCCCTGTGCTGGAAGCGGCTTATGGCGATCGTTTTGCGCCGCCTGCAAACTTTGTTTCCGCAATTTTGAAGGACGATCGCAAAGGCAGAAAAAATGAACGCGGTTTCTATCTTTACGCCGCGAAAGGGCGTAAAAGCAAGAAACAGGTCGACCCTTCGGTTTATGCGCTTATTCCTGTCACGGGTCAGGGAAAACTGTCGGCGGTTCAGTGTGCTGAGCGCTGCGTGATGATGATGCTCAATGAAGCGGCGCGCTGCTTTGGTGAGCAGGTGATCAAAAGCGCGCGCGACGGCGACATCGGTGCCGTGTTTGGTATCGGTTTTCCGCCATTCCTTGGCGGCCCGTTCCGGTATATGGATACCCTCGGGGCGGGTGAAGTGGTTGCGATCCTGCAACGTCTGGCCTCGCAATACGGTCCACGGTTTACACCTTGTGACGAATTATTGCAGATGGCGGAACGGGGTCAGACATTCTGGCCCGCAAGGGAAACTGATTGCGTAAACTGAAGTCAAAGAAGGGTAAATCCTGAGGTGATGGAACCTGTTCTGGCGAAATTGTAAACAGAGATTGACTATACTTACGCCATTGAGGTAAAAAACAGCGTTTCATTCACCGAATGGATCAGGCACAATGCCCGGCCATCGGGTTTTCTACCTCAGAGCATTAATCGCGGGTAGTTAACGCCGGTGATTCTGGTTAACAAAAGCGGTGCAATATGCAAGTTTTTATCATGCGTCACGGCGACGCGGCACTCGATGCCGCCAGTGACTCAGTACGTCCTTTAACCGTCTGTGGCTGCGACGAATCCCGTCAGATGGCGACATGGCTTAAAGGTCAAAAAGTGGACATTGAACGCGTTCTGGTGAGTCCGTTCCTGCGGGCAGAACAGACGCTGGATGTGGTAGGGGAGTGTATGAACCTGCCATCCAGTGTGGATGTTCTCCCTGAACTCACGCCGTGTGGCGATGTTGGCCTTGTCAGTGCTTACCTTCAGGCGCTGTGCAACGAAGGTGTCGCTTCCGCACTGGTCATTTCCCACCTGCCGCTGGTCGGCTATCTGGTATCTGAGCTGTGCCCGGGCGAAACGCCGCCGATGTTCACAACGTCCGCCATTGCCAACGTCACCCTCGACGAAACCGGCAAAGGGGTCTTTAACTGGCAAATGAGTCCGTGCAACCTGAAGATGGCTAAAGCCATCTGACGTGACGTGCGATATGGCGGGGTGCCGCGTGCCTCCCGCCATCCTGTCAGGGCAACTCTGGCGGCTGCCACTCCTCCACCTCAATCAATACCAGCAATGCGGCATCTCCGCCGTACTCTTTTGGTGCCTGATGAAAAGCCATTACGTGCGGATGCTGAGCCAGCCACAGCGGCGTCTGTTGTTTGAGAATATGTTTACCGTGACCGTGCATCACGCAGGCGCAAAAAACATGCTCGCGTCGGCACGCCGCGATCAACGCCCCCAGCTCCTGCTTCGCCTGCATCTGGGTCAACCCATGCAGATCGAGGAACAGCTCCGGCGAGTAATCTCCCCGGCGTAATTTTTTCAGTTCAAAATGGCTGACGTCTTCGCGCACGTATTTCACCGCGCCCTGCGTATTTAGCAGCGGCTGAAACTCATCTGAAAAATAGTGGCTGTTATCGGCCTGCTCCTGGAGCAGACGTTTGACCGGAACCTCGCTGATTTTTTTACGCTGCGGGCGATGGACAATGGTGTCGTGCGTGATTTTACGCGTCCCGGTCATCAGCTGGCGGAAGAGAGCCTGATCCTCCTCGCTGAGCGATGTTTTCTTTTTCATTCGTCATTCTCATCTCGTATTTCCGATAGTGTACCCGACTAAACGCATTTTTTAACCTCAAGCGACACGCGTCATTGCTGATTTATCGCCGTCTTCATGGCAAACTAGCCGCCGAAAATTATGCGAGCATGCCCTGGAGGAAAGAGTGGATAAAATTTTTGTCGATGAAGCAGTAAACGAGCTGCATACCATACAGGACATGTTGCGCTGGTCGGTTAGCCGCTTCAGCGCCGCCAATATCTGGTACGGACACGGCACCGATAACCCGTGGGATGAGGCCGTCCAGCTGGTGCTGCCGTCACTCTACCTGCCGCTGGATATTCCGGAAGACATGCGCACCGCGCGCCTGACCTCCAGTGAAAAACACCGCATCGTTGAGCGCGTGATCCGTCGCGTGAACGAGCGTATTCCGGTGGCTTACCTGACCAACAAAGCCTGGTTCTGCGGCCATGAGTTCTATGTTGATGAGCGTGTGCTGGTGCCGCGTTCGCCGATTGGCGAGCTGATCAACAACCACTTTGACGGCCTGATTAACCATCAGCCGCAGCACATACTTGATATGTGCACCGGCAGCGGCTGCATCGCGATTGCCTGCGCGTACGCCTTCCCGGAAGCGGAAGTGGACGCCGTCGATATCTCCACCGACGCGCTGGCCGTCACCGAACATAACATTGAAGAGCACGGCTTGATCCATCACGTCACGCCTATCCGCTCTGACCTGTTCCGCGACCTGCCGACGCTGCAATACGACCTGATCGTCACCAATCCACCGTACGTGGATGCCGAAGACATGTCCGATCTGCCGAACGAGTACCGTCACGAGCCGGAGCTGGGCCTGGCGTCAGGCTCTGACGGGCTGAAGCTGACCCGCCGCATCCTGGCCTGCGCGCCGGATTATCTGACCGACGATGGCGTTCTGATTTGTGAAGTGGGTAACAGCATGGTACATCTGATAGAGCAGTACCCGGATGTGCCGTTCACCTGGCTTGAGTTCGACAACGGCGGTGACGGCGTCTTTATGCTGACCAAAACGCAACTGCTTGATGCACGCGAATACTTCAGCATTTACAAAGATTAATCCAGCGGGCTTCGGCCCGTTTCACAACGCTCAAACACAAACAACAACATCGGAGCCGTGATGGCAGGAAACAGTATTGGACAGGTATTCCGTGTGACCACCTTTGGCGAGTCGCACGGTCTGGCATTGGGTTGTATCGTTGATGGCGTCCCGCCAGGCATCGAACTGACCGAAGCCGATTTACAGCATGACCTTGACCGCCGTCGTCCGGGTACCTCTCGCTACACCACGCAGCGTCGCGAGCCGGACCAGGTCAAAATTCTCTCCGGCGTTTTTGAAGGCCGTACCACCGGGACCAGCATTGGTCTGCTGATTGAAAACACCGATCAGCGCTCCCAGGACTACGGCGCGATTAAAGACGTCTTCCGTCCGGGCCACGCCGACTATACCTACGAACAAAAATATGGCTTTCGCGACTATCGCGGCGGCGGACGTTCTTCCGCGCGTGAAACCGCGATGCGCGTGGCGGCAGGTGCGATTGCCAAAAAATATCTCCAGCAGAAATTCGGCATCGTTATCCGCGGCTGTCTGACCCAGATGGGCGACATTCCGCTGGCAATCAAAGACTGGGATCAGGTAGAACTTAACCCGTTCTTCTGCGCAGATGCCGACAAGCTGGACGCGCTGGACGAGCTGATGCGTGGCCTGAAAAAAGAGGGCGACTCCATTGGTGCGAAAGTCACCGTGGTGGCCGACGGTGTGCCGGCTGGCTGGGGCGAGCCGGTATTTGACCGCCTCGACGCTGACATCGCCCACGCGCTGATGAGCATCAACGCGGTGAAAGGCGTTGAAATCGGCGACGGTTTTGACGTGGTTAAGCTTCGCGGCAGCCAGAACCGCGACGAAATCACGAAGGCGGGTTTCCAGAGCAACCATGCGGGCGGCATTCTGGGCGGCATCAGCAGCGGGCAGCAAATTATTGCCAATATCGCGCTGAAGCCAACGTCCAGCATTACCGTGCCGGGCCACACGATTAACCGTTCAGGCGATGAAGTAGAGATGATCACCAAAGGACGGCACGATCCATGCGTGGGGATCCGCGCGGTACCGATCGCAGAAGCGATGCTGGCGATCGTGCTGATGGATCACTTCCTGCGCCAGCGCGCGCAGAATGCGGATGTGTCGACCACCATTCCACGCTGGTAACTATGAAAAAAACCGCAATCGCTCTGCTGGCGCTGCTGGCCAGTGGAGCAAGCCTGGCCGCCACGCCGTGGCAGAAAATCACCCACCCGGTAGCGGGAAGCGCGCAGTCCATTGGCGCTTTCTCCAACGGGTGTATCGTCGGCGCGCAGGAACTTCCGCTGCTGTCGGACACCTATCAGGTGATGCGCACCGACCAGCGCCGTTACTTCGGCCATCCTGACCTGGTGCTGTTTATTCAGCGTCTTGGCAACCAGGTGCATAACCTGGGGCTGGGGACGATGCTGATTGGCGATATGGGGATGCCTGCAGGTGGTCGCTTCAACGGCGGTCACGCCAGCCACCAGACCGGACTGGATGTGGACATCTTCCTGCAACTGCCGAAAACGCGCTGGAGCTCAGCGCAGCTGCTGAAACCGCAGGCGCTGGATCTGGTCTCGGCCGACGGTAAACGGGTCGTGGCCTCGCGCTGGTCGCCGGAAATTTCCAGCATGATTAAGCTGGCGGCAGAGGATAACGACGTCACACGGATCTTTGTTAACCCGGCCATCAAGCAGCAGCTTTGCCTGGATGCGGGAACGGATCGCGACTGGCTGCGTAAAGTGCGCCCGTGGTTCCAGCACCGGGCGCATATGCATGTTCGCCTGCGCTGCCCGGCGAACAGCCTGGAATGTGAAGATCAGCCGCTGCCACCGCCTGGCGATGGTTGTGGTTACGAACTGCAAAGCTGGTTTGAACCGGCCAAGCCTGGAACCTCTAAGCCTGAGAAGAAGACACCGCCTCCGTTGCCGCCTTCCTGCCAGGCGCTACTGGATGAGCATGTACTTTAATGGATAATTTCGTCGATCTGTTTATGGTGTCACCGCTGCTGCTGGCGGTGCTCTTTTTTGTTGCGATGTTAGCCGGATTTATCGATGCCCTGGCGGGCGGTGGCGGGTTGCTCACCGTTCCGGCGCTGCTGGCGGCAGGCATGAGCCCTGCCCAGGCGCTTGCCACCAACAAACTCCAGGCATGCGGCGGTTCGCTCTCCTCATCGCTCTACTTTGTTCGGCGCAAAGTGGTGAATCTCGCCGATCAGAAGCTCAATATCCTGATGACGTTTATTGGCTCGACGGCGGGCGCGCTGCTGGTCCAGCACGTACAGTCCGACATTCTGCGCCAGATCCTGCCGATTCTGGTTATCTGTATTGGCCTCTATTTCTTACTGATGCCAAAGCTCGGCGAGGAAGACCGGGCGCGGCGACTGCACGGCCTGCCGTTTGCGCTGATTGCCGGTGGCTGCGTCGGTTTTTACGACGGCTTCTTTGGTCCGGGAGCAGGCTCGTTTTACGCGCTGGCATTCGTGACGCTGGCCGGGTTCAACCTCGCCAAATCCACCGCCCACGCCAAAGTCCTCAACGCAACCTCCAACGTTGGCGGTCTGCTGCTGTTTATCATTGGCGGCAAGGTTATCTGGGCTACCGGATTTGTGATGATGGCGGGGCAGTTTTTGGGCGCGCGCGCAGGCTCGCGTCTGGTATTAAGCAAAGGGCAAAAGCTGATCCGCCCGATGATTGTTGTCGTCTCGGCGGTGATGAGCGCCAAACTTCTTTATGACAGCCATGGACAGGAGATCCTCACCTGGTTGGGGATGAACTAATGAACAGTACGCATAAATACGAACAGCTGATTGAGATCTTCGACAGCTGTTTTGCTGATGATTTTAATACCCGTCTGATTAAAGGCGACGACGAACCGATCTATCTTCCTGCTGATGACCAGGTTTCATACAACCGCATCGTCTTTGCCCACGGCTTTTACGCCAGCGGTTTGCACGAGATTTCGCACTGGTGCATCGCGGGGAAAGCGCGTCGCGAGCTGGTGGACTTTGGTTACTGGTACTGCCCGGACGGGCGCGACGCCGCCACCCAGGGGCAGTTCGAAGATGTGGAGGTGAAACCGCAGGCGCTGGAGTGGCTGTTCTGCGTGGCGGCGGGTTTCCCGTTCAACGTCAGCTGTGACAACCTTGAAGGCGACTTCGAGCCAGACCGTATCGTCTTCCAGCGCCGCGTGCATGCGCAGGTGATGGAATATCTTGAGAAAGGCATCCCGGAACGTCCGGCACGCCTGATCGAGGCTTTACAAAATTATTACCATACGCCGGAGATCACGGCGGAATGCTTCCCGTGGCCGGAAGATTTATAACAGAGGAAAGAAGATGATCGCAGAATTTGAATCACGCATTCTGGCGTTAATTGATGACATGGTGGAACACGCCAGCGATGATGAGCTGTTCGCCAGCGGTTATCTGCGTGGTCACCTGACGCTGGCGGTAGCCGCGCTGGAAGCAGGGGACGATCACTCTGCCGACGCCGTTCACGCGGAAGTTACTCGCAGCCTTGAAAAAGCCATTCTGGCCGGGGAACTGTCTCCACGCGACCAGTCTTTAGTGCTGGGCATGTGGGACAATTTGTTCCAGCAGGCTAAACGCTAAGTTGCCGCCTTCTCTTCCCTCTCCCTTTTGGGGAGAGGGCCAGGGTGAGGACACCAGACCGCACCCTACTTAACCCTTTTCCCCTTCAGCAATTTCCGCACCCACAGTCGGTTCGGATTAAGCCCCGCGAGCGTAACCCTGTCCAGCGGAACCGGCTCATCGCTCATTTGCGCGGCTAGCACTTCAGCCAGCAATGGCGCGGAGCATAATCCCCGCGAGCCTAAGCCACCCAACATAAACAGTTCCGGATAAACGGGCGCACTTACCGCCGTTTCTTTGTTGTCTGCAAGATCCTGATAGACTTCAAGCGTGGCGTCATAGTCCGGCACGTTTCCCGCCATCGGCAGGTGATCGCGGGTCGCGCAGCGTACGCCGCAGCGCGCCTGACCCTCACTGACATCAACCTCTTTCGCCCACGACGCATTCGGGAAACAGTCGAGCAGGCGCTGGCGGTTTTGCTGCTGATCCGCTTCGCTGTACTGCATATCTGTTTCACCGCGATGATAGCTGGCACCGATGCAGTGATGGCCGTTGGACGGATTTTGCGGCGTCGCGTAGCCGTCGTAACACAGCACCTGACGCAGTTTGCTCAGTTCGGGCGCGGTCGGGATATGGCTCACCTGGCCGCCGACTGGATAAACCGGCAATGACGCTGTCTGGGTAAACTGAGTGATGTGATGTCCGTTGGCCAGCACAACGCTGACATGCTGCGACGCTTTGCCGTCAGCGAAACGCAGTTCCCAGTGGGCTGTGCGACTAAGCGATTCAACCTTGTGGGCATAATGCACTGTCAACCCACGCGACTGCCCGAGGGCTATCGCCGCAGAAGTCAGTTCAGCCGGACACAGCCAGCCGCCGAGTGGATACTGAATTCCGCCGCAGCCGGTGTCGACACCAGCGGTCTCAGCAACCTGCTGAGCCGTCACGGCATGGGCGATGGTTTCCGGCAGCCCCAGCGACAGCATTTGGGTGATTTTCTGTTGGCTCTTCTCATCCCAGCCCAACTGCGTCACACCGCACCAGTCGTGGTCGAACGCAACCGGCAGGCTATCGTAAAGGCGACGAGCAAACGTAAACGCAGCCGGGAAGAACTGGAACAGTGCGGGATCGTGTGAACTTAATAAGGGATAAAGCGCGCCCTGACGGTTGCCTGATGCACCCATCGCCGGTGCCTCGTCAGCGCAGTAGAGCGTCACCTGCCAGCCACGGTGCAGCAGCGCCAGTGAGAGCAGGGCGCTGGCAATACCTCCGCCCACAATGGCGACCTCACGCGACGCACTGGGGCGGCGAGCAAACCAGGGTGCCTGTGCCGGGATCGCCAGATCCTGCTCCATCACCCCCACCAGCATGTCGCGTTTGCGGCCAAAGCCTTTGGTTTTCCGCATGGTAAACCCCGCCTCCTGCAACCCACGGCGGACAAAGCCCGCCGAGGTGAAGGTGGCAAGCGTCGCGCCCGGGCGTGCCAGACGTGCCATTGCGCTGAACAGGTGCGGACTCCACATGTCAGGGTTTTTGGCGGGCGCAAAACCGTCCAGGAACCAGGCGTCCACTTTCTGATGCATTGAGTCATCGAGCTTATCGGTCAGGTCGTTAATGTCGCCAAGCCACAGGTCGAGCGTGACGCGTCCGTCGTCCAGAATCAGACGATGACAGCCGCCGATAGCTGGTGGCCACTGGGCCTGAAGCTGTTCCGCCCAGTGGGCAAGCTCCGGCCAGCGCTGATGGGCAAGCCGCAGATCGTGCGCGGTAAGCGGAAATTTTTCAAAACTGATGAAATGTAATCTTTGTAAGGTAGCTTCGGGGTGTGCAGCGCGAAACTGGTCGAAGGCCTGCCAGAGGGTCAAAAAATTCAGCCCGGTGCCGAAACCGCTCTCCGCGACGACAAACAGGCTGCGCGGATGCTCAGGGAAGCGGGTGCTGAGATGATTTCCTTCGAGGAAGACATAGCGCGTCTCTTCCAGTCCGTTATCATTAGAAAAGTAGACGTCATCAAAATCTCGGGAAACAGGTGTACCCTCAGCGTTGAATTCGAGGTTGGCAGGTTGTATGGCGTTTTGTTTCACGTAAGTTACTCGTCCGACAGGCAGTGGCACGATCTTAGCGATGTGAGCCCATCGGTGCAAATTTCCACAGAAAATCGCTGATCGGACTTGTTCGGCGTACAAGTGTACGCTATTGTGCGACTCGAAACTTTTTATAGTGCGACTTACAGAGGTATTGAATGAAACGTGCAGTGATTACTGGCCTGGGCATCGTTTCCAGCATCGGTAATAACCAGCAGGAAGTCCTGGCATCTCTGCGTGAAGGACGCTCCGGGATCACTTTCTCTGAAGAGTTTAAAGATTCTGGAATGCGTAGCCACGTATGGGGTAACGTTAAACTGGATACCACCGGTTTAATTGACCGTAAAGTGGTTCGTTTCATGAACGATGCCTCTATCTACGCCTATCTTTCCATGCAGGAAGCGATCAAGGATTCTGGTCTGAGCGAAGACGCTTACCAGAACAACCCACGCGTGGGCCTGATTGCAGGCTCCGGCGGTTCCTCTAAAGCTCAGGTGTTCGGTGCTGACGCCATGCGCAGCCCGCGCGGCCTGAAAGCGGTCGGTCCATATGTTGTGACCAAAGCCATGGGTTCAGCGGTTTCCGCGTGCCTGGCAACGCCGTTCAAAATCCACGGTGTGAACTACTCCATCAGCTCCGCATGTGCGACCTCCGCACACTGTATCGGTAATGCGGTTGAGCAGATCCAGCTGGGCAAACAGGACATCGTATTTGCTGGCGGCGGCGAAGAGCTGGGCTGGGAAATGGCCTGTGAGTTCGACGCGATGGGCGCACTGTCCACCAAATACAACGAAACGCCAGACAAAGCATCCCGTACCTATGATGCACACCGCGACGGTTTTGTTATCGCTGGCGGCGGCGGTATGGTTGTGGTTGAAGAGCTGGAACACGCGCTGGCGCGTGGCGCGCACATCTACGCTGAGATCGTGGGCTACGGCGCAACGTCTGACGGCGCTGACATGGTTGCTCCATCCGGCGAAGGCGCGGTGCGCTGCATGAAGATGGCGATGCACGGCGTTGATACCCCAATCGACTACCTGAACTCCCACGGCACCTCAACGCCGGTAGGTGACGTGAAAGAGCTGGGTGCGATCCGTGAAGTGTTCGGCGACAACAGTCCGGCTATCTCTGCAACCAAAGCCATGACCGGTCACTCTCTGGGTGCGGCGGGCGTGCAGGAAGCGATCTACTCTCTGCTGATGCTGGAAAACGGCTTTATCGCGCCAAGCATCAACATCGACGAGATGGACGAGCAGGCGGCAGGCCTGAACATCGTGACCGAAACCACCGAACGTGAGCTGACGACCGTTATGTCCAACAGCTTCGGTTTCGGCGGCACCAACGCCACGCTGGTGATGCGTAAGCTGAAAGCGTAAGCGTTTGAAGATATAGTAGAAGGGAGCCACGCGGCTCCCTTTTTTTATGCCTGAACACGGAGTTATGCATGACGGCTGTTACCCCTGAGAAGAGCGCTCCTTCCGGGAACCTTTCCCTTTTCCGCATCGCCTTTGCGGTGTTTCTGACCTACATGACCGTTGGTCTGCCGCTGCCGGTGATCCCCTTGTTCGTTCACCAGGAGCTGGGCTATGGCAACACCATGGTCGGTATTGCGGTGGGCATTCAGTTTTTAGCGACGGTTTTAACCCGGGGCTACGCCGGTCGCCTGGCGGATCAGCACGGCGCAAAACGCTCGGCGTTGCAGGGCATGTTTGCCTGCGGGCTGGCGGGGGGAGCCTGGCTGCTGGCGGCGCTGTTGCCGATAGATGCAGCGTATAAATTCGCGCTGCTGGTGGCAGGGCGCCTGATCCTCGGCTTTGGCGAAAGCCAGCTGCTGACCGGCACCCTGACATGGGGAATGGGGCTGGTGGGACCTGCGCGTTCCGGAAAAGTGATGTCCTGGAACGGGATGGCGATTTACGGCGCGCTGGCGGCAGGCGCACCACTGGGGCTGCTGATCCACAGCCAGTTTGGTTTTGCGGCGCTGGCAGGCACCACCATGGTATTACCGCTGCTGGCGTGGGCGTTTAACGGTTCGGTGCGCAAGGTGCCCGCCCATAAAGGCGAGCGTCCTTCGCTGTGGAGCGTGGTGGGGCAAATCTGGCAACCGGGGCTTGGGCTGGCGCTTCAGGGAGTGGGCTTTGCGGTTATCGGTACCTTCGTCTCCCTCTATTTCATGAGCCGCGGCTGGGCGATGGCGGGCTTTACGCTGACGGCTTTTGGCGGCGCGTTTGTATTGATGCGCGTGCTGTTTGGCTGGATGCCGGATCGCTTTGGCGGCGTGAAGGTGGCGGTGGCGTCACTGGTCATTGAGACCGCGGGTCTGGTACTGCTCTGGCAGGCGCCGTCCGCATCCGTTGCGCTGCTGGGTGCGGCGTTAACCGGCTGCGGCTGCTCACTGATCTTCCCGGCGCTTGGCGTTGAAGTGGTGAAGCGCGTGGCTCCGCAGGTGCGCGGCACGGCGCTGGGCGGCTATGCGGCGTTTCAGGATATCTCTTACGGCATCACCGGGCCGCTGGCCGGGGTGTTAGCCACCTCGTTTGGCTACCCGTCCGTCTTCCTGGCCGGTGCGGTGTCAGCGGTGGTGGGGATTGTGGTGACGCTGGTGGCGTTTCGCAGGTCGTAGTTTTTTGCCGGGTGGCGGCTTCGCCTTACCCGGCCTACTATTCGAGCCGTTGTAGGCCCGGTAAGCGAAGCGCCACCGGGCAAATCCTCACGCAACCAGCCAGAAAATCGCCAGCGCAATCACCAACGCGATAAACATCAATCCCGGACGGGCAGAAAGCGTTTTGAATGTATCAACTACGGGGGCAAACAGCGGGTTGTAGATCGGCTGAATGTTTCTTACCTCCGGCACACCGCCTTCCCGCTCGGTGCGGCGAACGAAGATCTGATTCAGTAAATCCTGTACCTGCGCGGTGGTCAGCACCGTTTGCGGTGTCGCCTGCCAGCTCTGCTGGGCGTAATCCCGGATCCTATCGAACTCGTGCGGTTCCAGCGGTTGTTTCAGTGCCGCCTGTACGCTGTGCAGGGTCGGAGCGCTCTGGGTGCTGAGCGTCTGACGCGCCTGGAGCCAGGTGACCAGATGGGTAAACTGTTTTGCCGGGATCATCTCGCCCGCTTTCACACCGGAAAGTTCCAGCATGGATTGCCAGATAAGCTTTGTCGGTTCGCCGGTGGCGGCAGCCAGCTTAGTGACCATCTGCTTGAGCGTATTATGCTCCGCAGGCTGTAATGGCCGCTCTGTAGACGGGCGCTGTTGCGGCTGCGGGATAGAAAGCTGATTGCTTTGCAGCAGGGTCAACACGGTTTTCAGCTGTTCCGGCGAAAGCTGGCTCAGGGCGGTATGACCGTATTGCTGACGGATAAAATCACTCACCGCCTGACGATTATTCCCCTGGCCCAACAGCTCGGTCAGCTGCGAGATAATCTGGCGGGTAGTATGTTGCTGCTGTGCGCTGGTAAGACGCTGGTTCAGGTTTTGTTCGGCGGCAGGGAAATGGCGCGACTGTAGCGGCGCATCGTTTCTGACGCCCAAATCGTGCTTAACGCCGGCCCATACCTCTGCGTTTTGCTGTGAGGTCAACGCAATAAGACGCGTGATAAGACGCTCCAGTACGGTGCGTTGCTGCGTGGAGAGCGGTTGTTCGCCTGGCGTGTTGGGCGTTACGGGGCCTTCACCCGGAGGGCGCGGAGGCGTACCTGAAATGGGCTGCATCGTCAAAAATCCTTAAAGTCAAACTCTGCGTAACCGGGCGGAGATATATGCCCGGCGGCGAGATTATGGCACACTTGGCAGGTTTACTTCCTCTCAAACAGGTACTCAGACGTGAAAATCCTCGTTGATGAAAATATGCCTTACGCCCGTGAGCTGTTCAGCCGCCTGGGTGAGGTTAAGGCTGTCCCTGGTCGCCCGATTCCGGTCAGCGAACTGGACGATGCAGACGCCCTGATGGTGCGCTCGGTGACCAAAGTAAATGAGGCGCTGCTCACCGGCAAAGGGGTTAAATTTGTCGGGACGGCAACGGCCGGGACCGATCATGTGGATGACCAGTGGCTTAAGCAGGCGGGGATTGGTTTTTCCGCGGCACCAGGCTGTAACGCCATTGCCGTCGTGGAATATGTATTCTCCTCGCTATTGATGCTGGCCGAGCGCGATGGTTTTGCGCTGAAAGACCGCACCGTCGGGATTGTGGGTGTGGGCAACGTGGGCGGACGTCTGCAAAAGCGTCTGGAAGCCTGGGGCATCCGCACTCTGCTGTGCGATCCGCCGCGTAAGGATAACGGCGATGAGGGCGATTTCCGCACGCTGGATGAGCTGGTCGACGAGTGCGATGTCATCACCTTCCATACGCCGCTCTTTAAAGAAGGGCCGTACAAGACTCTGCACCTGGCCGACGAAAAGCTGATCCGCCGTCTGAAGGCTGGCACTATTCTGATAAATGCCTGCCGGGGACCGGTGGTGGATAACGCGGCGCTGCTGACATGTCTCGACGAGGGACAAGATCTTAGCGTCGTACTGGACGTCTGGGAGCCAGAGCCGGATCTCAACGTCGCATTGCTGAATAAGGTGGACGTGGGTACCGCGCATATCGCGGGTTATACCCTTGAAGGCAAAGCGCGTGGCACAACCCAGGTGTTTGAGGCTTACAGCGCCTTTATCGGCCATCCGCAGCAGGTCGCGCTGGATACGCTGCTGCCCGCCCCGGAATTTGGTCGCATTACCCTTCATGGACCGCTGGATGAGGCAACGCTGAAAAGACTGGTGCATTTGGTGTATGATGTGCGCCGCGATGACGCGCTGCTGCGTAAAGTGGCGGGTATTCCGGGTGAGTTTGACAAGCTGCGCAAAAATTACCTTGAGCGCCGCGAGTGGTCCTCCCTGTATGTGATGTGCGATGACGCCCCCGCGGCGGCGCTGCTGCATCAGCTGGGATTTAACGCCGTTCACCACCCGGCACGTTAATGTCTTCTTAATGCTCCCTGTCGGATATTCCGGCAGGGACGCTTTTTTATTTCTGGAGTAAACCACCATGTCTGAAGGCTGGAACATTGCCATTTTGGGTGCCACTGGTGCCGTGGGCGAAGCCCTGCTTGAAACCCTTGCTGAGCGTCAGTTCCCGGTGGGCGACATTTACGCGCTGGCGCGTACCGACAGCGCAGGAGAACATCTGCGTTTCGGCGGGAAATCCGTGATGGTGCAGGATGCCGCCGCGTTTGACTGGACACAGGCTCAGCTGGCGTTTTTTGCCGCAGGTGCGGAAGCCACGGCATCCTACATTGAAGAAGCGACCAATTCAGGCTGTCTGGTGATCGACCTGAGCGGCCTGTTCTCCCTGGAGCCGGATGTGCCGCTGGTGGTGCCGGACGTCAACCCGTTTGTGCTGGCTGACTACCGCAACCGCAATATCATTGCAGTACCGAACAGCCTCACCAGCCAGCTGCTGACCGCGCTGAAGCCGCTGATCGACGACGGTGGCCTGTCGCGTATTTCCGTGACCAGCCTGCTGTCAGCCTCCGCTAACGGCAAAAAAGCCGTAGACGCACTGGCAGGGCAGAGCGCGAAGCTGCTGAACGGTATCCCGATCGACGAAGATGATTTCTTTGGCCGCCAGCTGGCGTTCAACATGCTGCCGCTGCTGCCGGATCGTGAAGGTTCGGTGCGGGAAGAGCGTCGTATCGTCGATGAAGCACGCAAAATTCTGCAGGATGACGGTCTGATGATCTCCGCGAACGTCGTGCAGTCTCCGGTCTTTTACGGCCACGCGCAGATGGTCGGGTTTGAAGCCCTGCGTCCGCTGGCGGCTGAAGAAGCCCGCGACGCGTTTGGCCGCGGAGAGGACCTTGTCCTGTCCGAAGAGAGTGAATTCCCGACGCAGGTGGGCGACGCTACCGGCAGCGCGCATCTCTCTGTGGGCTGCGTGCGTAACGATTACGGTATGCCTGAGCAGGTGCAGTTCTGGTCCGTTGCCGACAACGTGCGTTTTGGCGGCGCGCTGATGGCGGTCAAAATCGCGGAAAAACTGGTGCAGGAGTATCTGTATTGATGTCAGATGTGGAACAAAAGCCGGTCCACAGAATTGCCCTCGGCATTGAATACGATGGCAGTAAATACTATGGCTGGCAGCGGCAGAATGAGGTGCGCAGCGTCCAGGAGAAGCTGGAGAAAGCGCTCTCTCAGGTGGCGAATGAACCGATAAGCGTCTTCTGTGCGGGCCGCACCGATGCCGGCGTTCACGGCACGGGGCAGGTGGTGCATTTTGACACCACCGCCGTACGCAAAGACGCGGCCTGGACGCTGGGTGTAAATGCGAATTTGCCTGGTGACATTGCCGTGCGTTGGGTGAAAGCTGTGCCGGATGATTTTCACGCGCGTTTCAGCGCGACGGCGCGGCGCTACCGTTATGTCATCTATAACCAGCGCCTGCGCCCGGCGGTGTTAAGCCAGGGCGTGACGCATTTTTATGAACCGCTGGATGCAGAACGTATGCAGCGTGCGGCGCAGTGTCTGATTGGAGAGAATGATTTTACGTCGTTTCGTGCGGTGCAGTGTCAGTCCCGTACGCCGTGGCGTAACGTCATGCACATTAACGTCAGTCGTTATGGCGCGTATGTGGTGGTGGATATCAAAGCCAATGCCTTTGTACATCATATGGTGCGGAATATTGTAGGCAGCCTGATGGAAGTGGGCGCCGGACACCAGCCGGAGAGCTGGATTGCAGAACTGCTGGCAGCGAAGGACAGAACGCTTGCGGCAGCAACGGCGAAAGCGGAAGGTCTGTATCTGGTTTCGGTGGATTATCCGGACCGGTTCGACCTGCCAAAACCGCCAATGGGCCCGCTGTTTTTAGCGGACTAAACAAAGGCGCAATTAGGGCTTAGACAATATGGACGTAATACGTTTTCTGATTGATTTCATCCTGCACATTGATGTTCACCTGGCGGAGCTGGTCGCGCAGTACGGCGTCTGGGTGTACGCCATTCTGTTCCTCATTCTGTTCTGTGAAACCGGCCTTGTGGTTACGCCGTTCCTGCCGGGAGATTCACTGCTGTTCGTGGCGGGCGCGTTATCCGCACTGCCAACGAATGACCTGAATGTCCACCTGATGGTCGTCCTGATGATCATCGCCGCGATTATTGGTGATGCGGTCAACTACACTATCGGGCGGGTGTTTGGCGAGCGGTTGTTCAGTAATCCGGAGTCGAAGATTTTCCGCCGCAGTTATTTAGATAAGACCCATGCGTTCTATGAGCGCCATGGCGGTAAAACCATTATCCTTGCCCGTTTTGTGCCTATTGTGCGCACATTTGCACCGTTTGTGGCGGGAATGGGTCACATGTCCTATCGTCATTTTGCCATGTACAACGTGGTGGGCGCCCTGCTGTGGGTACTGCTGTTTACCTATGCGGGCTACCTGTTTGGCGATCTGCCGGTGGTTCAGGAAAACCTTAAGTTACTGATTGTAGCGATTATTGTGCTTTCCGTTCTGCCGGGTGTGATCGAAATTATTCGTCACAAACGCGCGGCGGCAAAACAAGCGAAGTAAATGCACGCTGGCGGTTCGACCACTTTTTTATCCAAAGTTTCGGGCTGTTATGTTTTAATGTGCAACATTCATGGTCTGTTGGAGGCAAAAATGGCATTATTCGCCTCTTACAGCAAAACTGGCATACGACCAGGTTCAGGCAGAAAGGTTATCAATGAGCTGGATTGAACGAATTAAAAGCAACATTACCCCAACGCGTAAAGCGAGCATTCCTGAAGGGGTATGGACGAAGTGTGATAGCTGCGGCCAGGTTCTGTATCGCGCAGAGCTGGAACGCAATCTTGAGGTGTGTCCGAAGTGTGACCACCATATGCGTATGTCGGCGCGCAACCGCCTGCATAGCCTGCTGGACGAAGGTTCTCTGGTAGAACTGGGCAGCGAACTGGAGCCAAAAGATGTGCTTAAGTTCCGCGACTCCAAAAAATACAAAGATCGTCTGGCCTCTGCACAGAAAGAGACCGGCGAGAAAGACGCGCTGATCGTCATGAAAGGCACCCTGCATGAGATGCCGGTGGTTGCCGCCGCGTTTGAGTTCGCCTTTATGGGCGGCTCAATGGGCTCTGTGGTTGGTGCGCGTTTCGTGCGTGCCGTTGAGCAGGCGCTGGAAGACAACTGCCCGCTGATCTGCTTCTCCGCCTCCGGTGGCGCACGAATGCAGGAAGCGCTGATGTCCCTGATGCAGATGGCGAAAACCTCTGCCGCGCTGGCGAAAATGCAGGAGCGCGGTCTGCCGTACATCTCGGTACTGACCGACCCAACCATGGGCGGCGTTTCTGCAAGCTTCGCGATGCTGGGCGACCTGAACATCGCTGAGCCAAAAGCGCTGATCGGCTTTGCCGGTCCTCGCGTTATCGAGCAGACCGTACGTGAGAAACTGCCGCCGGGCTTCCAGCGCAGTGAGTTCCTCATTGAGAAGGGTGCTATCGACATGATCGTCCGCCGCCCGGAGATGCGCCTCAAACTGGCAAGCGTCCTGGCGAAGCTGATGAATCTGCCGTCGCCGAGCCCGGACGAGCCGCGCGAAGGCGTGGTGGTACCGGATCAGGAACCCGAGGCCTGATAACTGAAAAGGGCAGGGCCAAATGGCGCTGCCCTTTTGCTTTCTAAACCGTTAATGACAACCGGGCATCATGGAAAATAAAAGCATTCCTCAAGCCACGTCGCCCCTGGCCGCGTGGCTTTCTTATCTGGAAAACCTGCACAGTAAAACTATCGACATGGGCCTTGAGCGCGTAAGCCAGGTTGCCGCGCGCCTTGACGTGCTGAAACCTGCGCCTTTCGTGTTTACCGTGGCCGGCACTAACGGTAAAGGCACCACCTGCCGCACGCTGGAATCTGTCCTGATGGCAGCCGGTTATAAGGTAGGCGTTTACAGCTCGCCGCATCTGGTGCGCTACACCGAGCGGGTGCGGGTGCAAAACACCGAGCTGGCCGAATCGGCCCATACGGCGTCGTTTGCCGCTATCGAAGCCGCGCGCGGCGATACCTCATTAACCTATTTCGAATACGGCACCCTGTCGGCGCTGTGGCTGTTTAAGCAGGCGCAGCTGGACGTGGTGATCCTGGAAGTGGGTCTGGGTGGACGTCTGGATGCCACAAATATGGTAGATGCGGATGTCGCCGTCGTCACCAGCATCGCGCTGGATCACACCGACTGGCTGGGGCCCGACCGCGAAAGCATTGGCCGTGAGAAGGCCGGTATTTTCCGGGCCAATAAGCCTGCCGTGGTTGGCGAACCGGACATGCCGCATACCATCGCTGAAGTGGCGAAAGAGAAGGGTGCTCGACTGCTGCGTCGCGGCGTGGACTGGCAGTATGAGGTGCAGGACAACGGCTGGCGCTTTAGCGACGCGCAGGGCGTGCTGGAGAATCTGCCGCTGCCGCAGGTGCCACAGCCTAACGCGGCGACTGCGCTGGCAGCCCTGCGCGCCAGCGGGTTAACGGTGAGCGAGCAGGCAATCCGCGATGGCATTCAGAACGCACTGTTACCGGGACGTTTTCAGATTGTGAGTGAGTCACCGCGTCTGATTCTGGATGTTGCACATAACCCGCATGCGGCGGCGTACCTCACAGGACGTCTCAAATCGTTACCAAAAACCGGGCGCGTGCTGGCGGTTATCGGTATGCTTCATGATAAAGATATCGGCGGCACGCTGGCCTGCATGGAGAGTGTGGTCGATAGCTGGTATTGTGCTCCTCTGGAAGGGCCGCGCGGCGCGACTGCTGAGCAGTTGATGGAACATCTCGGCAAAGGCGAAATCTACAGCAGTGTGGTTTCGGCCTGGCGTGCCGCGATGGCGGAGGCTAAACCAGAAGATACCGTGCTGGTGTGTGGGTCATTCCACACGGTGGCACATGTCATGGAAGTGATGGACGCGGGGAGAACCGGTGGCGAGTAAGTTTCAGAACCGTTTAACAGGAACCATTGTGCTGGTCGCGCTCGGGGTGATTATTCTCCCGGGATTGCTCGACGGGCAGAAAAAGCATTACCAGGATGAATTTGCGGCCATTCCGCTGGTACCCAAACCGGGCGATCGCGACGAGCCCGATATGCTGCCAGCGGCAACGCAGGCGCTGCCAGCCCAGCCGCCTGAAGGCGCAGCGGAAGAGGTGCGCGCAGGTGATGCAGCCGCGCCGTCTCTTGATCCGTCGCGTCTGGCCGCGAATAACAACGTTGAAATCGATCCTGTACCGGTAGAGCAACCCAAACCGGTTGAAAAACCGAAGCCGGTAGAGAAAACGCAGCCTAAACCGCAGCGTGACAAAGCCGACGAGCAGCTGGCTGCGGCAACGGAAACGCCGCCACCGGCCAAACAGACCCAGCAGGAGGCCGCCCCTACGGGTAAAGCCTATGTCGTTCAGCTTGGTGCATTGAAAAATGCAGATAAGGTCAATGAGATTGTGAGTAAACTGCGCGGCGCGGGATACCGTGTTTATACTTCACCCACCACGCCGGTACAGGGTAAAATTACCCGTATCCTCGTGGGGCCGGATGCGTCTAAAGATAAGCTCAAAGGTTCGCTTGGCGAACTGAAGCAGATCTCCGGGCTGAGCGGTGTGGTGATGAACTACAGCGCAAACTGATAAGGCTCCCCTCACCCCGGCCCTCTCCCCAAAGGGGAGAGGGTGCAAATAATTCCCTCTCCCCTTTGGGGAGAGGGTTAGGGTGAGGGGGAGAAAGCAGACGTCCACAGAGACGTCAGGCGGAGGGGCGTTGAGCATTTTTTCAGCGCCTTTTTTATTTACGCGTGGGAAGGAAATCCCTACGCAAACGTTTTCTTTTTCTGTTAGAATTCGCCCCGAACTGGATGACAGGGCGTTTAATCGTGGGACACATATGGTCTGGATTGATTACGCCATCATTGCGGTGATTGGTTTTTCCTGTCTGGTTAGCCTGATCCGTGGCTTTGTTCGTGAAGCGTTATCGCTGGTAACCTGGGGTTGTGCTTTCTTTGTTGCCAGTCATTACTACACTTACCTGTCTGTCTGGTTCACGGGCTTTGAAGATGAACTGGTCCGAAACGGAATCGCCATCGCGGTGCTGTTTATCGCGACGCTGATTGTCGGCGCTATCGTCAATTACGTGATAGGTCAGTTGGTCGAGAAAACCGGTCTGTCAGGAACGGACAGGGTGCTCGGCATCTGTTTCGGCGCGTTGCGAGGCGTGCTCATTGTGGCCGCGATCCTGTTCTTCCTGGATACCTTTACCGGGTTCTCCAAAAGTGAAGACTGGCAAAAATCGCAGCTCATTCCGGAGTTCAGCTTCATCATCAGATGGTTCTTTGACTATCTGCAAAGCTCGTCGAGTTTCTTGCCCAGGGCATAAACCCTGAGATGTGGCTTAACGAGGAAAAGACGAATGTGCGGTATTGTCGGTATCGCCGGTTTCATGCCGGTAAACCAGTCGATTTATGACGCGTTAACGGTGCTTCAGCACCGTGGGCAGGATGCTGCGGGTATCATCACCATTGATGCAAACAACTGCTTCCGTTTACGCAAGGCGAACGGCCTGGTAAACGATGTGTTTGAAGCCCGCCATATGCAGCGTCTGCAAGGTAATATGGGGATCGGTCACGTTCGTTATCCTACTGCTGGTAGTTCCAGCGCCTCTGAGGCTCAGCCTTTTTACGTTAACTCCCCGTATGGCATCACGCTTGCCCACAATGGCAATCTGACCAATGCCCACGAGCTGCGTAAAAAGCTGTTTGAAGAGAAACGTCGCCACATTAATACCACCTCTGATTCTGAAATCCTGCTCAATATCTTTGCCAGCGAGCTGGATAACTTCCGCCATTATCCGTTGGAAGCAGACAACATTTTTGCCGCCGTAGCCGCGACTAATCGCCAGATCCGTGGCGCGTACGCTTGCGTGGCGATGATTATCGGTCACGGCATGGTGGCCTTCCGCGATCCAAATGGCATTCGCCCGCTGGTGCTCGGCAAACGTGACCTCGGCGATGGCCGTTCCGAGTACATGGTTGCCTCCGAAAGCGTGGCGCTGGACACGCTGGGCTTCGAATTCCTGCGTGATGTCGCGCCAGGCGAAGCGGTCTACATCACCGAGAAGGGCCAGCTGTTTACCCGCCAGTGCGCCGACAATCCGGTGAGCAACCCGTGCCTGTTCGAATACGTTTACTTCGCGCGTCCGGACTCGTTCATCGACAAAATTTCCGTTTACAGCGCGCGCGTCAACATGGGGACGAAGCTGGGCGAGAAGATTGCCCGCGAGTGGGACGATCTCGACATCGACGTCGTGATCCCAATCCCTGAAACCTCTTGTGATATCGCGCTGGAAATTGCCCGTATTCTGGACAAGCCGTACCGTCAGGGCTTCGTGAAAAACCGCTACGTTGGCCGCACCTTTATCATGCCGGGCCAGCAGCTGCGTCGTAAGTCCGTACGTCGTAAGCTAAACGCTAACCGTGCCGAGTTCCGCGACAAGAATGTGCTGCTGGTGGACGACTCCATTGTGCGCGGCACGACGTCTGAGCAGATCATCGAGATGGCGCGTGAGGCCGGGGCGAAGAAAGTATATCTCGCCTCCGCAGCGCCGGAAATTCGCTTCCCGAACGTGTATGGCATTGATATGCCAACCGCTAATGAGCTGATTGCGCATGGCCGAGAAGTGGATGAGATTCGCCAGATCATCGGGGCCGACGGCCTGATTTTCCAGGATCTGAACGATCTGATCGATGCGGTGCGCGCCGAGAACCCGGATATTCAGCAGTTCGAATGCTCGGTATTCAATGGGATCTACGTGACAAAAGACGTAGACCAGCAGTATCTCGACTACCTTGATTCGCTGCGTAACGACGATGCGAAAGCCGTCCAGCTGCAAAACGATCTCGAAAGCTTAGAGATGCACAACGAAGGTTAATGCTCCGGCAAGTGAGGGGGCTCGCCCTCACTTGCAACTCCCCGTAAAATCCTGCACAGTCAGCCCTGAAATCAGCAAGGGCAAAAATCATGAAACGACTCATTGTAGGGATCAGCGGTGCCAGCGGCGCGATTTATGGCGTCCGGCTGTTACAGGTGCTGCGTGACGTTGCAGGCGTAGAAACCCATCTGGTGATGAGCCAGGCGGCGCGTCAGACCCTCTCTCTTGAAACCGATCTCTCTCTGCGCGACGTTCAGGCGCTGGCTGATGTTGTCCACGATGCCCGCGATATCGCCGCCAGCATCTCTTCGGGCTCGTTTAAAACGGCCGGCATGGTTATTTTGCCCTGTTCGATTAAAACCCTCTCCGGCATTGTAAACAGCTATACCGACACGCTGGTGACGCGTGCGGCGGACGTGGTGCTGAAAGAGCGTCGTCCTCTGGTGCTCTGCGTGCGGGAAACGCCGCTGCACCTGGGACATCTGCGTTTAATGACGCAGGCAGCCGAACTGGGAGCTGTGATAATGCCGCCGGTCCCCGCGTTCTATCATCGTCCGCAAACGCTGGACGATGTCATCAACCAGACCGTTAACCGCGTGCTGGATCAGTTCGATATAGACCTGCCGGAAGATCTCTTTACCCGCTGGCAGGGGGCGTGAGGCTGTGCACAAACAAGGTGCATGAAATGACTGTTTGCCCTGTTTCAGGGCAAAACTGCAACCGCGATCATATCCTCGACATTTAATTCGCTTTTTCCCTTTTTCTCTTTCCGGTTCGTTCGGCAGACCTGCTATCTTTCACCATTAAGGCAGTATCGCAACGTTTTATTAACATATTTAACGTCGTAGTTTTAACCCGACGACAATGTGGCATAAGACCTGCAAGAGCAGCCTGCAACACAACACACAACATAAACCATAATAAAATCACGGTTCTTGAGGGTAAATGTATGAAGAAGACGGTTCTGGCTCTGTCTTTGCTCGTGGGCTTGAGTGCAGCAGCAAGTAGCTATGCAGCGCTACCACAGACAGTTCGTATCGGTACAGACGCAACCTACGCGCCATTCTCCTCCAAGGATGCGAAAGGCGATTTCGTGGGGTTTGATATCGATCTGGGAAATGAGATGTGCAAACGCATGGAAGTGAAATGCACATGGGTGGGCAGTGACTTTGACGCGCTGATCCCGTCGCTGAAAGCCAAGAAAATCGACGCTATTATCTCTTCTCTCTCCATCACGGAAAAACGTCAGCAGGAGATCGCCTTCTCTGAGAAGCTCTACGCTGCCGATTCACGTCTGATTGCCGCGAAAGGTTCCCCAATCCAGCCGACCATCGACTCGCTGAAAGGTAAGCATGTTGGCGTGCTTCAGGGCTCAACCCAGGAAGGCTACGCGAACGCCAACTGGCGCGAGAAGGGCGTCGATGTGGTCGCCTACCAGAACCAGGATCTGATCTACTCTGACCTGGCGGCAGGCCGTCTGGATGCCGCGTTTCAGGATGAAGTCGCCGCGAGCGAAGGCTTCCTGAAACAGCCTGCGGGTAAAGAGTACGCCTTTGCCGGCCCGTCGGTAAAAGACAAAAAATACTTTGGCGACGGTACCGGTATTGGCCTGCGTAAGGATGATACCGAGCTGAAAGCCGCCTTCGACAAAGCGTTTAATGAGCTGCGTAAAGACGGTACCTACGACAAACTGGCGAAGAAATACTTCGATTTCAACGTCTACGGTGATTAATACCTGAATGAGATGCACTGATGTGGTGCATCTTTAGGGGGAGTGTTCCAGTATGGTGCAAACAATGCACCATATTGGACCGCCGTGTGCATAGTTAAGCATTTTAAATGCAAAAATTCCCGTTCAGAGGCATTAATCTTTGCCTGAGTGAGGGGATTAATGGCACATTAACGGCACCCCGTAGTCGTAAAATCTCGTATTTAGACAGTTTGTTGAGGACAGATATGAAAAAACTGGTGTTGTCACTTTCTCTGGTACTGGCCTTTTCCAGCGCCACCGCAGCATTCGCAGCCATTCCGCAGAAAATTCGTATTGGGACTGACCCAACCTACGCGCCTTTCGAATCGAAAAATGCGAAGGGGGAACTGGTCGGTTTTGACATCGATCTGGCTAACGAGCTGTGCAAACGCATTAAAGCGCAATGTACCTACGTTGAAAACCCGCTGGACGCGCTAATCCCGTCCCTGAAAGCGAAAAAAATTGACGTGATCATGTCCTCCCTGTCTATCACCGAAAAACGTCAGCAGGAGATTGCCTTCACGGACAAACTCTACGCGGCTGACTCACGTCTGGTGGTGGCGAAATCCTCTGACATTCAGCCAACCCTTGAATCTCTGAAGGGCAAACGCGTGGGCGTGTTGCAGGGTACGACGCAGGAAACCTACGGTAACGAGCACTGGGCGCCAAAGGGGATTGAAATTGTCTCTTACCAGGGTCAGGAAAACATCTACGCAGACCTGACGGCAGGCCGTATTGACGCGGCATTCCAGGATGAAGTGGCGGCAAGCGAAGGCTTCCTGAAACAGCCTGTGGGTAAAGATTACAAGTTTGGCGGTCCGTCCATTAAGGACGAAAAACTCTTTGGCGTTGGCACCGGTATGGGCCTGCGGAAAGAAGACAACGAACTGCGTGAAGCCCTGAACAAAGCGTTCGCCGAGATGCGCGCGGACGGCACTTACGACAAGCTGGCGAAAAAGTACTTCGATTTTAATGTTTACGGCGGCTAATCGCCCCGTCTGATAACGTGCGGCCCCTCCCGTTGCGGGAGGGGAAAAGACACGGTTCTACCACTCACGAGACGACAGGGCACGCGGTATGCTGTACGGATTTTCTGGCGTTATTTTACAGGGCGCGCTTGTCACCCTTGAGCTGGCTATCAGCTCCGTGGTGCTGGCGGTGCTGATAGGCCTGGCGGGCGCGGGGGCAAAGTTATCCGCCAACAGACCGCTGGCGCTGATATTTGAAGGCTATACCACGCTGATTCGCGGCGTGCCTGACCTGGTGCTGATGCTGCTGATCTTTTATGGCCTGCAAATCGCACTTAACGGCGTCACGGATGCCATCGGCATGGATCAGATCGATATCGACCCGATGGTGGCCGGTATTATTACCCTTGGTTTTATCTACGGTGCTTATTTTACTGAGACCTTTCGCGGCGCTTACATGGCCGTGCCGAAAGGGCACATTGAAGCGGCGACCGCCTACGGTTTTACCTCCTCACAAACGTTTCGCCGGATCATGTTCCCGGCCATGATGCGCTACGCGCTGCCGGGCATCGGTAACAACTGGCAGGTTATTCTCAAGGCAACGGCGCTGGTCTCCCTGCTGGGTCTGGAAGATGTGGTGAAGGCCACGCAGCTGGCGGGTAAAAGCACCTGGGAACCGTTCTATTTTGCGGTAGTCTGCGGCGTAATCTATCTGGTCTTTACGACCGTCTCCAATGGTGTGCTGCTTCTGCTCGAACGTCGCTACTCCGTGGGTGTGAAGAGGGCTGACCTGTGATTGAGATTATTCAGGAGTACTGGAAATCCCTGCTGTGGACGGATGGCTACCGCTTTACTGGCGTGGCGATCACGCTGTGGCTGCTGATCTCCTCGGTGGTCATGGGCGGCATTCTGGCGGTGTTTCTCGCCATTGGCCGCGTGTCGAACAATAAATTTATCCAGTTTCCGATCTGGCTGTTCACCTACGTGTTTCGCGGTACGCCGCTGTACGTGCAGCTGCTGGTGTTCTATTCCGGAATGTACACGCTGGAGATCGTGAAAGGCACCGAGATGCTGAACGCGTTCTTCCGCAGCGGTCTGAACTGTACGGTGCTGGCGCTGACCCTTAATACCTGCGCCTATACCACCGAAATCTTCGCCGGGGCCATTCGTTCCGTGCCGCACGGTGAGATTGAGGCGGCGCGCGCGTATGGCTTTTCCTCCGTGAAGCTCTACCGCTGTATTATTCTGCCTTCAGCGCTGCGCATTGCGCTGCCGGCGTACAGCAACGAAGTGATTTTAATGCTGCATTCGACGGCACTGGCGTTTACCGCCACGGTACCTGATCTGTTAAAGATTGCCCGCGATATTAACTCTGCCACCTACCAGCCGTTTACGGCGTTTGGCATTGCGGCAGTGCTCTATTTGATCATTTCTTACGTCCTGATCAGCCTGTTCCGTAAGGCTGAAAAACGCTGGTTGCAGCATATAAAACCGTCGACGCACTGAGAATTTATGATGGCTGAGAACAAATTAAACGTAATTGATTTGCACAAGCGCTACGGCGAACATGAAGTGCTGAAAGGGGTGTCGCTGGAGGCTAACGCGGGCGACGTGATCAGTATTATCGGCTCATCAGGTTCGGGTAAAAGTACCTTCCTGCGCTGCATCAACTTCCTCGAAAAGCCGAGCGAAGGATCGATTGTGGTGAGCGGACAGAACATCAACATGGTCCGTGATAAAGACGGTCAGCTTAAAGTGGCGGATAAAAATCAGCTGCGCCTGCTGCGTACGCGTCTGACAATGGTATTCCAGCACTTCAATCTCTGGAGCCACATGACGGTGCTGGAGAACGTGATGGAAGCGCCGGTTCAGGTGCTCGGCTTAAGCAAGCAGGAAGCCCGCGAGCGTGCGGTCAAATACCTGGCGAAAGTGGGTATCGACGAGCGGCAGCAGATCAAATATCCGGTGCACCTGTCAGGGGGACAGCAGCAGCGTGTTTCCATCGCCCGCGCGCTGGCGATGGAGCCGGAAGTATTGCTGTTTGACGAACCGACTTCCGCGCTGGACCCGGAACTCGTTGGCGAAGTGCTGCGCATCATGCAGAAGCTGGCGGAAGAGGGCAAAACGATGGTGGTTGTGACGCACGAGATGGGCTTCGCCCGTAACGTTTCTAACCACGTTATCTTCCTGCATCAGGGCAAGATTGAGGAGCAGGGTCATCCGGACGAGGTGCTGGCGAACCCGCAAAGCCCGCGTTTGCAGCAGTTCCTGAAAGGCTCGTTGAAGTAGGTTTGGCCTTTCTCCCTCTCCCTGTGGGAGAGGGCCGGGGTGAGGGCATCAGCCCCAGAGCCGCCCAATTGCCCGGTGGCGCTTCGCTTTCCGGGCCTACAAAAACCGTAGGCCGGGCAAACGCAGTGCCGCCCGGCATTCAGACCGCACCACACTCCAGCCGATACACCCAGTCGTCATACCGTACGCCGTTAATCTCGTACGCCTTCTCCAGTACCTGCGTGCGCACAAAACCTGCTTTCTCAAGAACCCGCACCGACCCAACGTTATCCGCCAGCACGTACGCGTTTATCGCCTTCACGCCCGTCTGGTTAAATGCATACTCACACACCGCCCGCAGCGCCTCGCTGGCAATGCCTTTTCCCTGCGCGTCAGGCACAACCGTGTAGCCAATATCCGCCTCTTCACGGTTCGCCGCACTGATTTGCAGGCCGATATCCCCGAGCGGCGTAACGTCGTTATGCAGACGGATCACAAAGACATGCTCCGCCATCAGGCGCGCGGCAAATACGCGGCGCGTCTCTTTTTCAGGCATGATAGCGGCCATATAGCGCATGATGTTGGGGTCTTCGCGCAGAGAGCGAAAGAACGCCCAGTCAGAAGGTTCGAAAGGGGTGAGGTGAAGCCGGGTTGTGGTGATGGTTGCCATAGTTACGCCATATCATCCAGAGATGGCGTATGACTCTAACATATTCACTGCACCACATCCCCCAGCGCCTCTTCCAGGTCATACCAGCGGAACGTAAATCCGGCCGCTTCCAGCCGTTTTGGCAGCGCGCGCTGGCCGCCCAGCACCAGCACCGAAGATTCGCCCATCAACAGCCGAATCGCCGTCGCAGGCACGCGCAGTACCGCCGGGCGATGCAGGGCATGACCCAGGGCGTGAGCAAACTGTTCATTACGTACGGGGTAGGGAGATACCATGTTAAACGGCCCGCGCAGGTCGTTATCCAGCAGCCAGAGAATACCGTTGACCATATCGTCGATATGGATCCACGCCAGATACTGACGACCGTTGCCGATGGGCCCGCCAAGCCCCATTTTAAACGGCGGCAACATTTTACCGAGAATACCGCCTTTCGGAGCAAGCACCACGCCGGTGCGCAGCAGGCAGACGCGGGTGTTATCGCTCTGCGCCCCGCAGGCGATACGCTCCCACTGGGCGCAGAGTTTATGGGTAAACTCGTTGTGCGGCGGCTCTTCTTCGGTCACCACCACTTCACCAAGATCGCCATAGTAGCCTGTTGCAGAGCCGGAAATCAGCACCGAGGGCGGCATCTCGCTGTTACGAATCAGCTCAACCAGCCTTTCGGTCATGTTCCAGCGGCTGCTGCATAAACGCTGTTTTTGCTCTTCGGTCCAGCGTTTATCAGCGATAGGCTCGCCTGCGAGGTTGATGACGGCGTCAAAGCCGTTCAGATCCTGCCGTTCCGCCAGGCCTTTCCAGATCTCAACGCCGGTGCCCAGCACCTGGCGCGCTTTCTCCGGGCTGCGCGTGACCACGGTAATGTCGTGATGCAACGCCTGCAAACGTGGAATGAGATGGCGACCAATCAGCCCCGTACCGCCGGTGAGCAGGATCTTCATACAACCTCCAGGTTTACGCCTGGCGCTGCCAGCTTAACGTCATGGAGACGGAGTCGGCGTAGCGCAGGGCGTGAAGTTTATCGATCTCCACTTCAGCATAAGTGACCCAGTGGTGTTCGCGTGCGATGTCGAGCACATCCTGAGTTAATTTTTCCAGTAGCGCAAAACGGTTGTTCTCAACGTACTGGATGATGCTTTTGGTGATCGTGCGATAGTTCAGCGCGTCATTGATGTCTTCGCTGGCGCGCGCCTTGTCTGCCGGGTAATTGATCACGACATTCACCACGATATCCTGGCGATTCGCGATCTCCTCCTCTTTGATACCAATGAATGTGCGTAAGCGAAGGTTTTTTATACGAATAATAGCGTCATGCTGGGACATTGCAGGTCTTCTCCGTGTCAGTATTTTTACCTCATCATACATGAGGAGAACACCTGCACCCAACGGGGCACAGGCTCAAATCTGATGGATTTTTTGCATGGCGCGTTCGGTTGCCGGGCGGGTCCGGATGCGCTCAAACCAGTTGTTCACCGCCGGATAAGTGGCCAGGTCGATCCGGTGGCGTTCATGGGTGTTGATCCACGGCCAGCAGGCGATATCTGCGATGCTGTAATGCTCACCTCCCAGCCATGGTGATTTTTCCAGCCGACGGTTCAGTACCCCGTACAGGCGCTGGGTTTCGACCTGATATCGCTCAATGGCGTAAGGGATCGTCTGCGGCGCATAGGCGGTAAAGTGATGATTCTGCCCCAGCATCGGCCCCAGGCCGCTCGACTGCCAGAATAACCATTGCAGCGTGTGATGACGCTCGCGCAACTCCCCGCTCAGAAGCTTGCCGGTTTTCTCCGCCAGATAAAGCAGTATCTCCCCGGATTCAAACAGGCTTAGCGGTTTTCCGCCGTCTGAAGGCAGGTTATCAATGATGGCCGGAATTTTATTGTTGGGCGAGATGGCCAGAAAAACGGGGCGGAACTGATCGCCTTTGCTGATATCCACGCGAATGATCCGGTAGTCCAGTTCGGCTTCTTCAAGAAAGAGGGTGATCTTATGGCCATTAGGGGTGGGGGCATAATAGAGATCTATCATTCTCAACTCCTGTCAGTGCGAATAGTGTTGCCATGAAAAATCAGTATAGGTGCTTGTTGTAAATCGTGAGTTTTCATCAAGTGACAGCGAGGCAAAGAGATTATATGTTGAGTGAAAACCGATCAGCCGATGAGGATGTTATGAGCCAGCCTGTAATAACGTTGTGGTCCGATGCGAACTTTTTTTCTCCTTATGTCATGAGCGTTTATGTGGCGCTGGCAGAAAAGGGGCTAACTTTTAGTCTGAAAACCGTTGACCTGGACAGCGGCGAACATCTGCAACCTCAGTGGCAGGGCTACGCGCTCACCCGCCGTGTCCCTGTGCTGGAGATTGACGGTTTTGAGTTGAGTGAATCCTCAGCGATTGACGAGTACCTTGAAGACCGCTTTGCCCCACCAGAGTGGGAACGCATCTATCCTCACGATCTGCAAAAGCGCGCCCGCGCCCGCCAGATCCAGGCGTGGCTGCGTAGCGACCTGGTGCCGATTCGCACAGAACGCTCCACGGACGTGGTGTTCGCTGGCGTCAAAAAGCCCGCCCTCAGCGAGGAAGGCTTATCCAGCGCCCGGAAGCTGATTGATACCGCGTCATCGCTGCTGTCACAGGGTAACCCAAACCTGTTTGGCGAGTGGTGTATTGCCGACACCGATCTGGCGCTGATGCTCAATCGCCTTATCCTCAACGGCGATGACGTCCCACAGCTACTGGTGGATTACGCCACATTCCAGTGGCAACGCGCGTCGGTACAGCGCTATCTGGCACTCTCTGCTAAGCGCGCGGGCTGATAAGACGGGGCGCTTGAGGTATGATAGGGGCAGTCTGAATTCCCGAGGAGTAACTGATGAAACTGATGTTTGCGTCGGATATTCATGGATCGCTGCCCGCGACCGAACGCGTGTTATCTCTGTTTGCCCAAAGCGGGGCGCAATGGCTGGTGATCCTGGGCGATGTGTTAAACCACGGCCCACGCAATGCGTTGCCGGAAGGGTATGCTCCCGCGCAGGTGGCGGAAAAACTTAATCATTTTGCCTCGCGCATTATCGCCGTTCGCGGCAACTGCGACAGCGAAGTTGACCAGATGCTGCTGCAATTTCCCATCACCGCTCCCTGGCAACAGGTGTTGATGGAAAACAGCCGTTTGTTCCTGACCCACGGGCACCTGTTCGGCCCGGATAACCTGCCGTCACTCGCCGCTGGCGATGTCCTGGTTTATGGTCATACTCATATTCCGGTGGCGGAAAAACGCGGGGCGTTTTACCACTTTAACCCCGGGTCTGTCAGCATTCCTAAAGGCGGTAACCCGGCAAGCTACGGCATGTATGAAGACGGGACATTAAGCGTTATCGCACTTAATGATCAGCAAGTTATTGCGCAGATAGCGATTAATCCGTAAGTTACACCACAACTGCAAACGCGCCGAAAGAGCGCTTAGACGAGAAGGTTTCCCGATGGTGGAGCAGAATCATTTGGCAAGTACTGAGTGGGTTGACATTGTCAGCGAAGAGAATGAAGTGATCGCGCAGGCCAGCCGCGAACAAATGCGTGCGGAGCGTCTGCGTCACCGCGCGACTTACATCGTTGTTCATGACGGCATGGGCAAGATTCTGGTCCAGCGTCGCACTGACACCAAAGATTTTCTTCCTGGTATGCTGGATGCCACAGCGGGTGGCGTCGTGCAGGCCGATGAAGTATTGCTGGATTCCGCGCGTCGTGAAGCGGAAGAAGAGTTAGGTATCGCTGGCGTGCCGTTTGCCGAGCACGGACAGTTTTATTTCGAAGATGAGCATTGTCGCGTCTGGGGCGGGCTGTTTAGCTGCGTTTCCCACGGACCTTTCGCCTTGCAGGAAGAGGAAGTGAGCGAAGTGTGCTGGATGACGCCGGAAGAGATCACCGCGCGTTGCGACGAATTCACGCCGGATTCCCTTAAAGCACTGGCGCTGTGGATGACCCGCAACGCCAAAAACGAATCCGCTAAACCGGAAAATAAGGCGGAAAAAGAGGAAGAGGCTGAGTAAGCCTTAACAGCTTTCCCGCAGACACAGGCTGGACGCGATGGGTTTATGGTCGCGCCAGTCTCCGTCATTCAGACGTTCCAGTAACGCTTTCCCGGCTTCAATCCCAATCTTGCGATGCGGTACTGCCATCGTCGTCAGCGGCGGCTGACAGACGCGGCTGACGTCGCTGTCGCCAAAGCCCACGACCGCTAAATCGTCCGGCACCTTGATGCGCCGACGCTGGCACTCATACAGCGCGCCGCAGGCCAGTTCATCTGACACGCACACCAGCGCATCCAGCTCCGGCCACGCCAGCAGGAACTCTGGCAATTGTGCCGCACCGGTGGAGAAGTTCGGCGGCATGGCGGCATTAATCACTCTATTTGGCGCCAGGTGGTGGCGCAGCATCGCCTTGTACCAGCCCTGCAAATGTTGCTGAAAAATCCACTGCTCCTGGTTAGCGCACAGCAGGCCAATATTCTGGTAGCCGCGCTGAATCACCATTTCGGTAAGTTCATACATGGCGGCGACGTTATCAATCCCGATATTCATATCAATAGGATCGGCACGCATTGCACCCATTTCCATCACCGGGATAGAGGCGTTTTTTAGCCAGTGTCGCACGGTATCGGAGTGCTCGACGCTGAGCAGTATCGCCGCGGCGATGTTCGAAGCCAGCAGCGTTTCAAGCAATTTTTCTTCCTGTTCAAGACGATGCTGAGATTCCGCCAGCATGATCTGATATCCGGCTGGCTGGAGCACCTGCTGTAGCCCGGCGAACATCTCGGAACAGCCAGCTTCGGAAAGATTGGGTACAACCATCGCAATCGTCCATGACGATGCCGATGCCAGTGCGCTGGCGGCAAGATTGGGCATGTAACCCAGCTCCTGCACCGCGGCTTCAATTTTTTCACGCAGTTTATCGGAAACCTGTTCGGGCGTGCGGAGGGCACGGGAAACAGTCATCGTGCCTACGCCGGCAAGCTGCGCGACATCCGCGAGCGTTACTTTTCCGGTACTGCGCCGTTTTCGGGTTAAAGACATACATCTTCCTGCTGACAGGACGCGATTTAGTTTCATCCTTCATTTTACGTGACAGGCAGTATACGCCTTAAATCCCTTTTTTTGCTGTGATTTCGCACCAGGATAGCAATTTGATAGCGCTATCACAGTTCTGCATGTTAGTCGTTGGTAGCGCTATCTTTGTGATCGCGATCGCAGTCATTAATTGATGGGTTGAATAGAGTTTGCCCATGTCTGGTCTTTAGCGGGAGTGAAAAATGCTCAAAAAGTGGATATATGATACAACCATCATCCTGCAGGATAGCGTTGAAAGCTGGCCCCAGGCGCTGGAACTGTGCGCGAAACCGCTGCTGAATTTGCAGGTCATTGCGCCGGAATATGTCACGGCTATCATTGAGCAGCATCACAGGTTAGGTCCCTACTATGTGCTGGCTCCTGGGCTGGCAATGCCACATGCGCGACCGGAAGAAGGGGCGAAAGGACTTGGCCTGTCATTATTAAAACTGAAACAGGGCGTCTCATTTGGTGCTGGTGAGTTTGACCCCGTCGATGTGATTGTGATGCTGGCGGCGCCGGACAAACATAGCCATATCGAAATGATCTCCGCCTTAGCAGAATTATTTTCCAGCGACGAAGATATGGCTGAATTACATCGGGCGAATACGCTGGAGGAGATAAAAACCGTTATCAATCGCTTCTGATTTAATTATTTAATCCGATTCATCTCAACATTACGCGTCAGCGTGATGGGGCGTACTCTACTCAAAAAAGGGGATAACAATGAAAATCATGGCTATTTGCGGCTCCGGCCTGGGCAGCAGTTTTATGGTCGAAATGAATATTAAAAAGGTGCTCAAAAAACTGGAAATTGAGGCAGAGGTTGAACACTCCGATCTCTCCTCGGCCACGCCGGGCGCGGCGGACCTGTTTGTAATGGCGAAAGACATTGCCGCCAGCGCCAGCGTGCCGGAAAGCCAGCTGGTGGTGATCAACAATATTATCGATATCAATGAACTCGAAGCGCAGCTGCGCGCCTGGTTCGAAAGACAATAATCCTGAAAAGGCGAGGTGGATATGTTTATCCTTGAAACGCTGAATTTCGTTGTTGATATTTTAAAAGTCCCTTCAGTCCTGGTCGGGTTAATTGCCCTGATTGGTCTGGTGGCGCAGAAAAAAGCCTTTTCAGATGTGGTAAAAGGCACAATTAAAACCATTCTCGGCTTTATTGTACTGGGCGGCGGCGCAACCGTGCTGGTGGGCTCTTTAAATCCGCTCGGCGGTATGTTTGAGCACGCCTTTAATATTCAGGGCATTATTCCCAACAATGAAGCTATTGTGTCGATTGCCCTGGAAAAATATGGTGCCTCCACCGCGCTCATTATGGCTTTCGGGATGGTGGCGAATATTATTGTCGCGCGCTTTACCCGCCTGAAGTACATCTTCCTGACTGGGCATCACACCTTCTACATGGCGTGCATGATTGGCGTGATCCTGACGGTCGCAGGCTTCGAAGGGGTAGGGCTGGTCTTTACCGGTTCGTTGATCCTCGGCCTGATTATGGCCTTCTTCCCGGCGATTGCGCAGCGCTATATGAAGCGTATTACCGGCAACGATGAGATTGCCTTCGGTCATTTCGGCACGCTGGGCTACGTGCTGTCCGGCTGGATTGGCAGCAAGGTCGGTAAAGGCTCGCGCTCCACCGAAGAGATGAACCTGCCGAAGAACCTCAGCTTCCTGCGCGACAGTTCGATCTCCATCTCACTGACCATGATGATTATCTACCTGATTATGGCGGTGAGCGCCGGGCGTGAGTACGTGGAGGCCACCTTCAGCGGCGGCCAGAACTACCTGGTGTACGCCATCATTATGGCCATCACCTTCGCGGCAGGCGTGTTTATCATCTTGCAGGGTGTGCGCCTGATTCTGGCGGAAATTGTCCCGGCCTTTACCGGCTTCTCGGAAAAACTGGTGCCCAATGCGCGACCTGCGCTGGACTGCCCGGTGGTCTACCCGTATGCGCCAAACGCGGTGCTGATTGGCTTCCTGTTCAGCTTCCTCGGCGGGATTGTAGGCTTGTTCATCTGCGGTCAGTTTAGCTGGGTGCTGATCCTGCCGGGCGTCGTGCCGCATTTCTTCACCGGTGCAACGGCGGGCGTGTTTGGGAACGCCACCGGCGGACGTCGCGGGGCGATGATTGGCGCCTTTGCTAACGGCCTGCTGATCACCTTCCTGCCGGTCCTGCTGCTGCCTGTTCTGGGCGCGATTGGCTTTGCGAATACGACCTTCTCGGACGCCGACTTTGGCGCCGTCGGGATTGTGCTCGGCAACCTGGCGCGCTTCCTGTCGCCGCTTGCCATCACCGGACTGGTTGTTGTGTTGTTTGCGCTGCTGGTGGCCTACAACGTCTTCGCTAAAAACAAACCTGCCAGCGGTAACGCGCAGGAAAACCCCGGAGCCAAATCATGAATGAGAATGAAATAACCGAACTGGCGCGTCAGATCCGCCTTGAGACGCTGAAATCCCTGACGCAGCTGGGTTTTGGTCACTACGGCGGCAGCATGTCAGTCGTTGAAACGCTGGCCATTCTGTACGGCGCGGTGATGAAAATAGACCCGGCCGATCCGGACTGGCCAGAGCGCGATTACTTTGTGCTGTCGAAGGGACATGCGGGCCCGGCGCTGTACAGCACGCTGGCGATTAAGGGCTACTTCCCGATTGAAGAGCTGAGCACGCTAAACCAGAACGGAACGCGTCTGCCAAGCCACCCGGATCGCCTGAAAACACGCGGCGTGGATGCCACCACCGGATCGCTGGGGCAGGGGATCTCCATTGCAGGCGGCATGGCGCTGTCGCACAAGCTGGCAGAAAGGCCAAACCGGGTGTTTTGCATCGTTGGCGACGGGGAGCTGAACGAAGGGCAGTGCTGGGAAGCCTTCCAGTTTATTGCTCACCATCGACTGAACAATCTGACGGTGTTCGTGGACTGGAACAAACAGCAGCTCGACGGCGAGCTGGACGAAATCATCAGCGCCTTCGATCTGGAAGGCAAATTCCGGGCCTTTGGTTTTGACGTGGTGACGGTGAAGGGGGATGACATTCCGGCGCTGCTGGAGGTGACCGCACCGATCCCTGCGGCCGATGCGCGTCCGCGGGTGGTGATCCTCGACAGCATCAAAGGGCAAGGGGTGCCATACCTGGAACAGCTCAGCAACTCGCATCACCTGCGATTAACTGAGGAGAGCAAAGCAGCGCTCAACGAGACGATTCGCCAACTGGAGGCTTCACATGATTAAGGTTGCACCGACAGGACAGAAAGATTCGGTTGAGATGCGTAAGGTCTATGCGGGTTTTGTGGCAAAACAGATTGAGGCCGGGAGCGAGATTATTGCGCTCGAAGCGGATCTGATGAGCTCGATGGCGATGGACGGCGTAGCGCGTGATTATCCACAGCACGTCATCAACTGCGGCATTATGGAGGCCAACGTGATTGGGACGGCCGCCGGGCTGTCGCTCACCGGACGTAAGCCGTTCGTCCATACCTTTACCGCCTTTGCCAGCCGTCGCTGCTTCGACCAGCTGTTTATGTCCCTGGACTACCAGCGCAATAATGTGAAGGTGATTGCCTCGGATGCGGGCGTGACGGCCTGCCACAACGGCGGGACGCATATGTCGTTTGAGGATATGGGCATCGTGCGCGGTCTGGCGCATTCAGTAGTGCTGGAGGTGACCGATGCGGTGATGTTCGAAGATGTGCTGCGTCAGCTTATCGACCTGGAAGGCTTCTACTGGGTGCGGACCATCCGTAAACAGGCGCCGAGCGTCTATGCCCCGGGGTCAACCTTCACCATCGGCAAGGGCAACGTGCTGCGCGAGGGAACCGATATTACCCTGATTGCTAACGGCATTATGGTGGCGGAAGCGCTGGAGGCGGCGCGCCAGCTGGAGCAGGAGGGGGTAAGCGCAGCGGTCATCGACATGTTTACCCTGAAGCCCATCGATCGGATGCTGGTGAAAAATTATGCCGAGAAAACCAGGCGTATTGTGACCTGCGAAAACCACAGCATTCACAACGGGCTGGGGTCGGCGGTGGCGGAAGTGCTGGTGGAAACCTGTCCGGTGCCGATGCGGCGGGTTGGGGTGAAGGAGCGTTACGGTCAGGTAGGCACGCAGGACTTCCTGCAGAAGGAGTATGGCCTGACGGCACATGACATTGTGTCGGCGGCACGAGAGTTGCTGTAATAAAAAAGGCGACCGTTGAATGGTCGCCTTTTTTGCCGGATGGCGCTTCGCTTATCCGGCCTACAAAACCCTGGGCCCGGTAAGCGCTAGCGCCACCGGGCTTTTTAGCTTACTGCTGCTGCGAAGACTGGATCGCCGTCAGCGCGATGGTGTAGACGATATCGTCAACCAGCGCACCACGAGACAGGTCGTTCACAGGCTTGCGCATACCTTGCAGCATTGGCCCGATGGAGATCAGGTCTGCTGAACGCTGTACCGCTTTATAGGTGGTGTTACCGGTGTTCAGATCCGGGAAGATGAACACGGTAGCGCGACCTGCAACCGGCGAGTTAGGCGCTTTAGATTTCGCAACGTCAGCCATTACCGCGGCATCGTACTGGAGCGGGCCGTCGATCATCAGATCCGGACGTTTTTCCTGCGCAATGCGGGTTGCTTCACGGACTTTCTCTACGTCGCTGCCTGCACCAGAAGTACCGGTGGAGTAGGAGAGCATCGCGACGCGCGGTTCGATACCGAAGGCAGTCGCGGAGTCCGCAGACTGGATAGCGATTTCTGCCAGCTGCTCTGCGGTTGGGTCCGGGTTGATCGCGCAGTCGCCATAAACGTAAACCTGTTCAGGCAGCAGCATGAAGAACACGGAGGAGACCAGAGAGCTGCCCGGTGCGGTTTTGATCAGCTGCAACGGTGGACGGATGGTGTTCGCGGTGGTGTGAACCGCACCGGAAACCAGGCCGTCAACTTCGTCCTGCTCCAGCATCAGCGTACCCAGCACGACGTTGTCTTCCAGCTGCTCGCGCGCAACGGCTTCGGTCATGCCCTTGTTCTTACGCAGCTCAACCAGGCGGGCAACGTAGCTTTCGCGAACCACTTCCGGGTCAACGATCTCAATGCCAGCGCCCAGCTCAACGCCCTGAGACGCCGCAACGCGGTTGATCTCATCCGGGTTACCCAGCAGCACACAGGTCGCGATACCGCGCTCTGCACAGATGGCCGCCGCTTTAACGGTACGTGGTTCGTCACCTTCTGGCAGAACCACGCGTTTGCCCGCTTTACGCGCCAGCTCGGTCAGCTGGTAACGGAAGGCTGGAGGAGACAGACGACGGCTGCGCTCGGACGTCGCCGTCAGGGATTCGATCCAGTCTGCGTTGATGTAGCCCGCAACGTATTCCTGAACTTTCTCGATACGCTCGTGGTCATCAACCGGCACTTCGAGGTTGAAGCTTTGCAGGCTCAGGGAGGTCTGCCAGGTGTTGGTGTTCACCATGAAGACTGGCAGGCCAGTGGCGAACGCACGTTCGCACAGCTTGCTGATACGCGCGTCCATTTCATAGCCGCCGGTCAGCAGAATTGCACCGATTTCCACGCCGTTCATTGCAGCCAGGCACGCTGCAACCAGCACGTCTGGACGGTCAGCAGAGGTCACCAGCAGTGAACCTGCGCGGAAGTGTTCCAGCATGTGTGGAATGCTACGTGCGCAGAAGGTTACGGACTTCACGCGGCGGGTGTTGATATCGCCTTCGTTGATCACGGTGGCGTTCAGGTGACGCGCCATATCGATTGCACGGGTGGCAATCAGATCGAAGCTCCATGGCACCGCGCCCAGAACAGGCAGCGGGCTGGAATCCTGCAACTTAGCCGGGTCAACTTTAATGACTTTCGCTTTGGAGGAGTCGTCAAAAATTTCGGACAGGTCAGGACGCGTACGGCCCTGCTCATCTACTGGCGCGTTCAGCTTGTTAACAATCACGCCGGTGATGCTGGTGTTTTTCGCACCGCCGAAGCTGCTGCGCGTCAGTTCGATACGCTCTTTCAGCTGCTCTGGGGTATCCGTGCCCTGAGACATCACAAAAACGATCTCTGCGTTCAGGGTTTTCGCGATTTCAAAGTTCAGAGATTGGGCAAACTGGTGTTTACGGGTCGGGACCAGGCCTTCAACCAGCACCACTTCCGCGTCCTGCGCGTTTGCGTGGTAGTTGGCAATGATCTCTTCCATCAGCACGTCTTTCTGGTTGCTGGAGAGCAGAGATTCAACGTGGCTCATCTTTAGCGGTTCAGCCGCTGGCAGATTGGAGTTCTTACGAACGATGGAGGTGGTCTGGTCTGGCGCATCGCCACCGGCACGTGGCTGGGCGATAGGCTTAAAGACGCTCAGACGAACGCCTTTGCGTTCCATAGCGCGGATCACGCCGAGGCTGACGCTGGTCAGGCCGACGCTGGTTCCGGTAGGGATCAGCATAATAGTACGGGACACGGTTTATCCTCTTTCGTTACCGCCGCGTTGGGCGGGCTACAAAACAGCACCGCCAGCATTGCTGGCGGTGTGGAATCAGGCAGTCAGGCGGCACGCGTCTTGCGCGATGACCAGCTCTTCGTTAGTTGGGATAACGATAGCCGGGCGGGTGCCTTCTTTGTTGATGAAGCCAGACTTGCCGAAGCGGGCAGCCAGGTTACGCTCGTGATCGACTTCGAAGCCCAGAACGCCCAGTTTGCCCAGGGACAGCTCACGTACCATTGCCGCGTTCTCACCGATGCCGCCGGTGAAGATAACCGCGTCCAGACGACCGTCCATCAGCGCGGTGTAAGAACCGATGTACTTCGCCAGACGGTGGCAATAAACGTCCATTGCACGTTTAGCGTCAGCTTTTTCTGCGTAGTTGTCTTCAACGTAACGGCAGTCGCTGGTGACTTCGGTCAGACCCAGCAGGCCAGACTCTTTGGTCAGCATTTTGTTGATGTCGTCAACGCTCATGCCCAGGGTGTCGTGCAGGTGGAAGATGATCGCCGGGTCGATATCACCGGAACGGGTACCCATCACCAGACCTTCCAGCGGGGTCAGACCCATAGAGGTATCAACACACTTACCGTTGCGGATAGCAGAAACAGAACCACCGTTGCCCAGGTGGCAGGTGATGATGTTGACTTCTTCAACCGGCTTGTTCAGTACTTTTGCGGCTTCCTGAGTCACATAGAAGTGGCTGGTGCCGTGTGCGCCGTAGCGACGTACGCCGTGCTCTTTGTACAGGCTGTATGGCAGGGCATAGAGGTAAGACTCTTCCGGCATGGTCTGATGGAACGCGGTGTCAAACACGGCCACGTTTTTATCTTTCAGATTCGGGAAGGATTTCAGTGCTTCAGCGATACCGATCAGGTGAGCCGGGTTATGCAGCGGTGCGAAAGACGCAGAGTCTTTGATGCCCTGAATCACAGAGTCGTCGATTACCACGGAGCTGGTGTATTTTTCGCCGCCGTGGACGATACGGTGACCAATCGCAGTCAGCTGAGCAGACAGTTCTGGTTTTTGTGCCAGAATAGTGTTAACGATAAAGTTCAGCGCTTCACTGTGAGCGGCGCCTGCACCTAAAGCCGCTTCTTGTTTGCTGCCGTCCATCTTCCACTTGATACGTGCTTCAGGCAGATGGAAACATTCGGCCAAACCAGAGAGGTACTCATCACCGTTGAGCGCATCGATGATGGCGAATTTCAGTGAAGAGCTACCGCAGTTCAGAACCAGTACTAACTTACTCGACATGGAAGTACCTATAATTGATACGTGGCTAAAAAAACGTCAATGAGTCTAAAGCGTAACGCATGCTGACTCAGACATTTATGATTAACATCATGCCAAACGAACATTCTGGCAGGATGGAAGAAATACCTATGATTTTAAGCCATTTTGAACATTTTTCAGACAATGGCATAATATGCGATAATTTGACGAGTTAACGCTTCTCGTCTACGGCCTATCAGGCTGGCACAGGATACCCGATACGGGGTAGCGATGACAAAATATTTTGAACGTTGTCATAGCCTGTTGTGGTTTTGCACGAAAATTTTAATTTTTATATGTGAAGTTGAGGTACAGCCATGTCAACACCTGAAATCCCGTCCGTAAACTTTTTTAGTCTGTTTCGTCGGGGACAGCATTACGCAAAGACATGGCCGATGGAAAAGCGCCTCGCGCCCATGTTTATTGAAAATCGCACTATTCGCGCCACGCGCTATGCGATTCGCTTTATGCCCCCGATCGCCGTCTTTACTCTTTGCTGGCAAATTGCGCTGGGTGGACAGCTTGGACCTGCCGTCGCGACGGCGCTCTTTGCGTTAAGCCTGCCGATGCAGGGATTGTGGTGGTTAGGTAAACGTTCCGTCACGCCACTTCCGCCTTCTATTTTACACTGGTTTTATGAAGTGCGTGGAAAACTGGAGGAGGCCGGCCAGGCGCTCGCCCCGGTTGAAGGCAAGCCGGATTATCAGGCGCTGGCGGACACCCTCAAGCGCGCGTTTAAACAGCTTGATAAAACATTCCTCGATGACTTGTGATTGATCATCGAAACGACGACCAAAAGAAGGCACAGTAACAATCAGTTACCGTGTCTTTTTTTTACAGTGCAATGCGCTACAGGAGTCGAAAGATGGAAATGACCCATGCTCAACGTCTGATTTTGTCTAACCAGTACAAGATGATGACTATGCTTGATCCCGATAACGCTGCGCGCTACAGCCGCCTGCAAACCATTGTTGAACGTGGTTTTGGCTTGCAGATGCGCGAACTGGATCGCGAATTTGGCGAACTGAAAGAGGAAACCTGCCGTATCGTTATCGACATCATGGAGATGTACCATGCGCTGCATGTGTCCTGGACCAATCTGAAAGACCAGCAGTCCATTGATGAGCGCCGCGTGACGTTCCTGGGCTTTGATGCCGCGACGGAAGCGCGCTATCTGAGCTATGTGCGCTTTATGGTGAACACCGAAGGGCGCTACACTCATTTTGATGCGGGTACGCACGGCTTCAACGCCCAGACCCCAATGTGGGATAAGTATCAACGTATGCTGAGCGCGTGGCACGCCTGTCCGCGTCAGTACCATTTAAGCAGCAACGAAATTCAACAAATCATTAATGCCTGACGGAGGTGCGTGTGCAGTGTAAAGGTTTTCTGTTTGATCTGGACGGTACGCTGGTGGATTCGCTGCCGGTAGTGGAGCGTTCCTGGTGTCATTGGGCCGACAGGCACGGCATTGACCATCAGGATGTACTGAATTTCATCCATGGCAAACAGGCCATTACCTCATTGCGGCACTTCCTGGCGGGACGTCCTGAGGAAGAGATTCAGGCGGAGTTCAAATATCTGGAGCAGATTGAAGCTACCGACACTGAGGGCATCACCGCGCTGCCCGGTGCGCGCGAATTGCTTGAGCATCTGAATGAAGCGCAGATCCCGTGGGCTATCGTCACCTCCGGCTCGGTTCCTGTCGCGCATGCCCGCCATAAGGCGGCCGGTTTACCGACGCCGGACGTCTTCATTACCGCTGAGCGCGTAAAGCGCGGCAAGCCCGAACCGGATGCGTTTCTGCTCGGCGCTGAACTGCTCGGCCTTGCGCCAGCGGAGTGCGTGGTGGTGGAAGACGCGGCGGCAGGCGTGCTGGCCGGGCTGAACGCCGGAAGCCACGTCATTGCCGTTAACGTCCCGGCGGGGTCCCCCCGGCTGGAGGAGGCGGATTTTGTGCTTAATACTCTGACCGCCATCGACGTCTCGAAGGCATCAGACGGCGTTGTAACCGTCTCGCTAAAAATGTAATCCCATGATATAGCCCCGCATTACCGGGGCTTTTTTATGGCAAAATTGCTTCTCCTCCACTGACAAGGACATGTTGTGAACGGTGAACTGATTTGGGTCCTGAGCCTGCTGTTAATCGCCATCATTCTTTTTGCCACGGGCAAGGTGCGCATGGATGCCGTCGCCCTGTTTGTGATTGTCGCGTTCGTTCTGAGCGGTACCCTTTCCCTGCCAGAAGCCTTTTCCGGGTTTAGCGATCCCAACGTTATTTTGATTGCCGCCCTGTTTATTATTGGCGACGGGCTGGTACGCACCGGCGTGGCGACGATGATGGGGTCGTGGCTGGTTAAAGTGGCGGGCAGCAGCGAAACCAAAATGCTGATTTACCTGATGCTGACGGTCGCCGGACTGGGTGCGTTTATGAGCTCGACGGGGGTCGTGGCCATCTTTATTCCGGTTGTGCTGAGCGTCTGCATGAGGATGCAGATCTCCCCGTCGCGGCTGATGATGCCGTTGAGCTTTGCCGGGCTCATCAGCGGCATGATGACGCTGGTCGCGACACCGCCGAACCTCGTCGTGAACAGCGAACTGATCCGTGAGGGGCTTGAGGGGTTTAGCTTTTTCAGCGTCACGCCGATCGGGCTGGTTGTACTGGTGATGGGCATTATCTATATGCTGTTGACCCGTTTCGCGCTGAAAGGGGAGAAGCAGGACAAAGCCAAAGAGGGCTGGAAGCGGCGAACTTTTCGCGATTTGATCAAAGAGTACCGTCTGACCGGGCGCGCCCGTCGGCTGGCTATCCGCCCCGGTTCGCCGATGATAGGCCAGCGGCTGGACGACCTTAAGCTACGCGAACGCTATGGCGCGAACGTCATCGGGGTTGAGCGCTGGCGTCGTTTTCGTCGGGTAATCGTTAACGTGAATGGGGTGTCAGAATTTCGCGCGCGTGACGTCCTGCTGATTGATATGTCCACCGCGGACGTGGATCTGCGAGAGTTTTGTAGCGAGCAGCTGCTGGAGCCGATGGTGCTGCGCGGCGAGTATTTCTCCGACCGGGCGCTGGATGTGGGTATGGCCGAGGTGTCTCTAATCCCGGAATCGGAGTTATTGGGCAAAACCGTGCGCGAAATCGGCTTTCGTACCCGCTATGGTCTCAACGTGGTGGGCCTGAAGCGCGATGGCGTAGCCCTTGAAGGGGCGGTGGTGGATGAGCCGATCCTGCTGGGGGATATCTTCCTCGTGGTCGGCAACTGGAAACTGATTAGCCAGCTCGGGCAGAAAGGCCGCGATTTTGTGGTGCTGAATATGCCGATTGAAGAGAGCGACGCGTCACCGGCGCACAGTCAGGCGCCCCATGCGATTTTTTGCCTGGTGTTGATGGTCGCGTTGATGCTGACGGACGAGATCCCTAACCCGGTGGCGGCGATAATCGCCTGTCTGTTAATGGGCAAATTCCGCTGTATCGACGCCGAAAGCGCTTACAAAGCGATTCACTGGCCAAGCATCATTCTCATCGTTGGGATGATGCCCTTCGCCCTGGCGCTACAGAAAACCGGCGGGGTGGATTTGATCGTAAAAGGCTTAATGGACGCGGGCGGGGGATATGGTCCGTACCTGATGATGGTTTGCCTGTTCGTCATGTGCGCCACCATTGGTTTGTTCATCTCCAATACCGCAACGGCGGTGCTGATGGCGCCTATTGCGCTGGCGATGGCAAAATCGATGGGCGTTTCGCCCTATCCGTTTGCGATGGTGGTAGCGATGGCGGCGTCCGCGGCATTTATGACGCCGGTATCTTCCCCGGTCAATACCCTGGTGCTGGGGCCGGGAAACTATCGATTCAGCGATTTTGTAAAGCTGGGCGTGCCGTTCACCGTGCTGGTGATGCTGGTATGCGTGGTGCTGATTCCGGTGTTATTTCCGTTCTGAGAACATCGCCGGGTGGCGGCTACGCCTTACCCGGCCTACGTGATTCGTAGGCCCTGCAAGCGCAGCGCCGCTGGGCGAAAAACTACAGCGGTGAATCCTGACTGATCTCATCCAGCGACAAATGGAAGCTCGGCACAAACACCTGCATAAAGTAATCCATCTCTTCGCTACGGCGGGAGTCGAGCGTTTTCTCCAGGCGCGTTTTCGCCAGCAGGAACTCGTTATTCCCCGCGGATAACTCTTCCAGACATTTCAGGTAGGCGCACAGCGCATCGGCCTGCTTAACCAGGGATTTCTCCTCTTCCGTATACTGATGCTCGTCGATCAGTGGCCCGAAGATATCACGCAGCTCATCAGGCACCATGTCGATCAGCTTCTGCTGGGCAATCTTCTCAATGGCCTTATATTCCTGGGCAATCTGCGAGTTGAAATATTTCACCGGCGTAGGCAGATCCCCGGTCAGCACTTCCGATGCATCGTGGTACAACGCCAGCAGGGCGATACGTTCGGCATTAACCTGCCCGTTGAATTTGCGGTTTTTAATTGCTGCCAGCGCATGAGCGACCATGGCAACCTGCAAACTGTGCTCAGACACATTTTCAGTGCGCACGTTGCGCATCAGCGGCCAGCGGTTGATGAGTTTCAGGCGGGAGAGGTGGGCAAAGAAATGACTCTGACTCATAGGTTACCTTATGTCTTCACTGCGACGGACTTCATTGTGCGGGGAGGGGAGGGAAGATGCAAATTTGCAGATGTTACAGGCCGGGTAAGCGCAGCGCCACCCGGCGGAAAGTCAGCGTTACTGATGGTACCCCGAGAGGAATCGTCCGAAGCGGCTGATGGCCATTTCGAGATCGTCTTCGCGCGGCAGGGTTACAATACGCACGTGATCCGGCCACGGCCAGTTAAACGCCGTCCCCTGAACCAGCAGCACTTTTTCCTGCAACAGGAAGTCGAGCACCATTTTCTGGTCGTCGTGAATATTGAAGCGCTTCGCGTCGATTTTCGGGAACATATACAGCGCGCCGTTAGGCTTCACGCAGGAGACGCCCGGAATATCATTAATTAATTCCCATGCACGGTTGCGCTGTTCATAGAGGCGGCCGCCTGGAACGATAAACTCGCTGATGCTTTGATAGCCCCCGAGTGCTGTCTGGATCGCATGTTGCGCCGGTACGTTGGCGCACAGACGCATGGATGCCAGCATCTCCAGCCCTTCAATGTAGCCTTTCGCATGTTTTTTCGGACCGTTCAGTACCATCCAGCCCTGACGGAAACCTGCAACGCGGTAAGTTTTAGACAGTCCGTTAAAGGTGACCGTCAGCAGATCGGGCGCCAGCGCGGCGATAGAGTGGTGCTGCGCCGCGTCGTACAGGATCTTGTCGTAAATCTCGTCGGCAAAGATGATCAGGTTGTGCAGGCGGGCGATCTCGACGATCTCCATCAGCAGCTCTTTTGAATAGACCGCGCCCGTCGGGTTATTCGGGTTAATGATCACGATTCCCCGGGTGCGCGGTGTTATTTTGGCGCGAATGTCATCCAGATCCGGGAACCAGTCCGACGATTCATCGCAAAGATAGTGCACAGCTTTACCGCTGGAGAGCGATACCGCAGCCGTCCACAGCGGATAGTCTGGAGCGGGAACCAGCATTTCATCGCCGCTGTTCAGGAGCGCCTGCATCGCCTGAACGATCAGCTCCGAGACACCGTTGCCAATGTAGATATCTTCAACGGTGACGTCGCGCATACCGCGAGCCTGGTAGTGCTGCATAATGGCTTTACGGGCGGAGTAGAGCCCTTTTGAATCGCAGTAGCCTTGTGCAGTGGGCAGGTTACGGATCACATCCACCAGGATCTCATCCGGCGCTTCAAAACCAAATGGCGCGGGGTTGCCGATGTTGAGTTTCAGAACCTTATTGCCTTCCTCTTCAAGGCGTTTTGCCTCTTTGAGTACCGGGCCACGGATGTCGTAACAGACGTTGTCGAGCTTGCTGGATTTTTCGATAGGGGACATGAACCTTTAACCTTTTCGCTATTATTGCAACTTCCTGCCGTGGAAGCAGCACGGAACAATGTACTCCCACCGCGCTTCGTTTTGAAGGGCGCACAGAAGAAGATTTTGTCCAACCAGGCAGCACTGCTGTGATTGCTTAATCTAATGATGGAGTGATTTTGCGCCTGAAATTACCGTGAAAACGCTTATTGTTGGGTTTTTTATGCTGAAAGTTTCACATAAATATTAATATTATTCTGATTTAAATAAAAAGACGATCCGGGCTGAAGCGTTAGTCCCCCTGAGTGACCATTCGTAAAACCTGAATGCTGAGATACAGTTTGCTCTATTAGCAAAGCCAGGTTAAAAGTTACTCATGTGAAATTAATGTTAAGTGTTATTAATGAATGGCCTGAATCTAAATTAAACTTTATTTATTATTAACGACGAAAATGCAACTTTCGTTAATTTTAATAAAAAGAGTGTAGTTGCTTATCATTGGCGTTAAATCCGTTATATTGCAATAAGACTTATAAATATAGTGGATTTGGGTTAAGATGTGTTTTGGGAATGCAGCGTAGCGATAGGCCTGTTACGTATATCAGCTTCTGCCTTCCTGTATTAATCGATTGTTATTGTTAAAGTAATCTCTGGCTGATTGGGTAAGTCACATCTTGCTACGCTGGCAACGCCGCGATATAGATGGCAGAAAACATGTCTTACTCTTAATGGAATTTACATCTACCTTCAGATAACGAAATATCCTGAACGCAAGAGAATAAAAATAACGTCATGAAACGTGATTTCTGACTGTTGATATACCAAAGTACAATAACTATCTGTCAGGCAGTCTGCCGGGCCGGGACGCGAGGGAAACTCTTCAGAAGGAATTGCTTAACTGTTACACACAGCTTCAACCCGGGCAGCTCCGCACGAGCAACCTGAAAGTGAAAAGATATGATAAATGCAAATCGTCCGATAATGAATCTCGACCTCGATCTGCTGAGAACGTTTGTTGCGGTCGCCGATCTCAACACTTTTGCAGCAGCTGCTGCCGCCGTTTGCCGTACCCAGTCCGCCGTGAGTCAGCAAATGCAGCGGCTGGAACAACTGGTTGGTAAAGAGCTTTTTGCGCGTCATGGACGTAATAAGCTTTTAACAGAACATGGTATTCAGCTTCTGGGTTATGCCAGAAAGATACTGCGCTTTAATGATGAAGCCTGTATGTCATTAATGTTTAGCAACCTTCAGGGAGTGTTAACATTAGGGGCGTCAGATGAATCAGCAGATACCATTTTGCCCTTCCTTCTCAACCGTATTAGCTCGGTTTATCCGAAGCTTGCCCTGGACGTTAGCGTTAAACGCAATGCCTTCATGGTTGAGATGCTGAAAGAAAACGAGGTTGACCTGGTGGTCACCACGCATCGACCTGGCCAGTATGACTGCCTGACGCTGCGTACTTCTCCTACGCACTGGTACTGTGCCGCGGAGTACGTATTGCAAAAAGGTGAGCCAATACCCCTGGTCCTGCTGGACGATCCTAGTCCGTTCCGCGATATGGTGCTGACTGCGCTCAACGAAGCCAGTATTCCGTGGCGCCTGGCGTACGTTGCGTCAACGTTGCCTGCGGTACGAGCGGCAGTGAAGGCCGGACTTGGCGTAACAGCCCGTCCGGTGGAGATGATGAGCCCCGATCTGCGTGTGCTGGGTCAATCTGAGGGACTCCCGTCGTTGCCGGATACGGAGTACCTGCTGTGCCATAATGCCGCCAGCAACAACGAGCTAGCGAAAGTGGTATTCGAGGCAATGGAAAACTATCACAATCCATGGCAGTACGCGCCTGTTACTCCGGAAGGAGGGGATGACTCCCTGATTGTGGAAAGGGATTTTGAGTGATCATTCCCCCAAAATTCTCGTAACAAAATGTAAGTGCAAAAAAGAGCCACTCGCATGATTTTTTCCTGCGAGTGGTTTTTTTTGCTATTCATAACCGCGAACGGAGCAGGGTTAAAGCAAATACCGCTTATTTATCAATGCAGAAAATGCTTTTGGTTAAGTTGTAAACGATACCTCTTCTAACTCGCCTAATACCCCGCCGATGTTAAAAAAACAGGAAATATGTTGCTGTTTTTTTGATTGAATTAACAAAAGCGTGTCTCAGATCAAGAAAATACTCCCATTTGGGGGGAGGAATCGTTGGCAAATCCTGTCAAAATAGGAGGGTTATTTTTTTTACTTCCAAAACGGACACGATTCAACAAGATGCATTTGACGTAAAGTCATGTACCCACCAGGGTTAAAGGGCACCAAATGTTAATGAGAATCGCACGTTGTAATTTAATGTGAAGAAACCTTTGTTAAAGTTGACAAAAGGTTATAGAAAGGAGTAAAAAACCCCATCATTTTGCTGTCTATGTCTCATTTCTGACAGTTAGTGTAAGGTTATTTTGTTCCTCCCCATGAATCGATGTGATGCCCATCTGCCAGCAAGAGCAGTGTCGTCGGTATCACTTTTGATGAGTAAGCAATGAGTATGTCAACATCCACAGAAGTCATCGCTCATCACTGGGCATTCGCAATCTTTCTTATTGTAGCCATTGGCCTGTGCTGCCTGATGTTAGTCGGCGGCTGGTTCCTGGGCGGTCGCGCCCGCGCAAGGCACAAGAACACACCTTTCGAATCAGGTATTGATTCAGTAGGTACCGCTCGCTTACGCCTGTCTGCCAAGTTCTACCTGGTAGCCATGTTCTTCGTCATTTTCGACGTGGAAGCGCTTTACCTCTTCGCGTGGTCTACCTCCATTCGCGAAAGTGGTTGGGTGGGCTTTGTCGAGGCCGCAATTTTCATTTTAGTGTTACTGGCCGGTCTGGTTTATCTGGTGCGTATTGGCGCGCTGGACTGGACACCTGTGCGTTCACGCCGTGAACACATCAACCCGGAAAACAGTATCTCTAATCGTCAGCAGTAACAGCGAGGCAATAAGATGGATTATACGCTCACCCGCATAGATCCTAACGGTGAGAATGACCGTTACCCCCTGCAAAAACAGGAGATCGTAACCGACCCCCTGGAGCAAGAAGTCAACAAAAGCGTGTACATGGGCAAGCTCGAACATGCCATGCACGATATGGTCAACTGGGGTCGTAAGAACTCCATCTGGCCATACAACTTTGGCCTTTCTTGCTGCTACGTTGAAATGGTGACGTCATTCACTGCGGTGCATGACGTTGCGCGTTTTGGGGCCGAGGTACTGCGTGCTTCTCCACGTCAGGCTGACCTGATGGTGGTGGCCGGGACCTGCTTTACCAAGATGGCACCGGTTATTCAGCGTCTTTATGACCAGATGCTGGAGCCAAAATGGGTAATCTCCATGGGCGCATGTGCAAACTCCGGCGGTATGTACGACATTTATTCCGTTGTGCAGGGCGTTGATAAGTTCATTCCGGTGGATGTGTACATCCCGGGCTGTCCGCCGCGTCCAGAGGCCTATATGCAGGCGCTGATGCTGCTGCAGGAGTCAATCGGTAAAGAACGCCGTCCGCTCTCCTGGGTTGTTGGCGATCAAGGTGTCTATCGCGCGAACATGCAGTCTGAGCGCGAGCGTAAACGTGGTGAACGTATTGCCGTCACCAACCTGCGTACGCCTGACGAAATTTAATTTGCGCCTGTGGGCCTGGAGAACACCTTCGCATATCACTACTCAAATAGCGCGAAGCCAGGCTTAACAGTCACCACGGACCATTTGCAATGGTGAACAATATGACCGACTTAACCGCGCAAGAAGCCGCCTGGCAGACCCGGGATCATCTCGATGACCCCGTCATTGGCGAACTGCGCAACCGTTTTGGGCCGGATGCCTTTACTGTTCAGGCCACCCGCACCGGGGTACCCGTTGTTTGGGTGAAGCGTGAGCAATTACTGGAAGTTGTCGATTTCCTCAAGAAATTGCCAAAACCTTACGTCATGCTGTTTGACTTACACGGCATGGACGAACGTCTGAGAACGCACCGCCAGGGTCTCCCTGCTGCGGATTTTTCCGTTTTCTACCACCTGATCTCAATAGACCGCAACACGGATATCATGCTCAAGGTGGCATTGTCTGAAAACGACATGCATCTGCCGACGATCACCAAACTTTTCCCGAACGCTAACTGGTACGAGCGTGAAACCTGGGAAATGTTCGGCATGACCTTCGACGGCCACCCCCATCTGACGCGCATCATGATGCCGCAGACCTGGACCGGCCACCCGCTGCGTAAAGACTACCCGGCACGCGCCACCGAATTCGACCCGTTTGAGCTGACCAAAGCCAAGCAGGATCTGGAGATGGAAGCGCTGACCTTCAAGCCGGAAGACTGGGGCATGAAGCGCGGCACCGAAAACGAGGACTTCATGTTCCTTAACCTCGGTCCAAACCACCCGTCTGCGCACGGTGCATTCCGTATTATTCTTCAGCTTGACGGCGAAGAGATTGTCGACTGCGTGCCTGACATTGGCTACCACCACCGTGGTGCTGAGAAGATGGGCGAGCGTCAGTCCTGGCACAGCTACATTCCGTATACCGACCGTATCGAATACCTCGGCGGCTGCGTAAACGAGATGCCATACGTGCTGGCCGTTGAGAAACTGGCAGGCATCACCGTCCCGGATCGCGTTAACGTGATTCGCGTGATGCTGTCTGAACTGTTCCGTATTAACAGCCACCTGCTGTACATCTCCACGTTCATTCAGGACGTCGGCGCGATGACGCCGGTCTTCTTCGCCTTTACCGACCGTCAGAAAATTTACGATCTGGTGGAAGCGATTACCGGTTTCCGTATGCACCCAGCCTGGTTCCGCATCGGCGGCGTGGCGCACGATCTGCCGCGCGGCTGGGACCGCCTGCTGCGTGAATTCCTCGACTGGATGCCGAAACGTCTGGCGTCTTACGAGAAAGCCGCGCTGCGTAACTCCATCCTGAAAGGCCGCTCCCAGGGCGTTGCTGCCTACGGCGCGAAAGAGGCGCTGGAGTGGGGAACCACAGGTGCTGGCCTGCGCGCAACCGGTATTGATTTCGACGTGCGTAAAGCCCGTCCTTACTCTGGCTACGAGAACTTCGACTTTGAAGTCCCGGTTGGCGGCGGCGTTTCCGACTGCTACACCCGCGTGATGCTGAAAGTGGAAGAGCTGCGCCAGAGCCTGCGCATCCTTGAGCAGTGCCTCAACAACATGCCGGAAGGCCCGTTCAAGGCGGATCACCCGCTGACGACGCCGCCACCGAAAGAGCGCACGCTGCAACATATCGAAACCCTGATCACCCACTTCTTGCAGGTTTCCTGGGGCCCGGTCATGCCGGCACAAGAATCCTTCCAGATGATTGAAGCGACCAAGGGTATCAACAGCTACTACCTCACCAGCGACGGCAGCACCATGAGCTACCGTACCCGCGTGCGTACGCCAAGCTTTGCGCACCTGCAGCAGATCCCGGCCGCCATTCGCGGCAGTCTGGTCTCCGACCTGATTGTGTATCTGGGTAGTATCGATTTTGTTATGTCAGATGTGGACCGCTAATTATGCACGAGAATCAACAACCACAAACCGAGGCTTTTGAGCTGAGTGAAGCAGAGCGTGCCGCCATTGAGCACGAGATGCACCACTACGAAGACCCGCGTGCGGCGTCCATTGAAGCGCTGAAAATCGTACAGAAACAGCGTGGTTGGGTGCCGGATGGGGCGATCTATGAGATCGCAAAAGTGCTGGGCATTCCGGCGAGTGACGTAGAAGGCGTAGCCACGTTCTACAGCCAGATCTTTCGTCAGCCGGTCGGCCGCCATGTGATCCGCTACTGTGACAGCGTTGTCTGCCACATTACCGGTTATCAGGGCATTCAGGCTGCGATTGAGAAGAAACTTAATATTAAGCCGGGCCAGACCACGTTCGACGGACGCTTTACCCTGCTGCCAACCTGCTGCCTGGGTAACTGCGACAAGGGACCGACCATGATGATTGATGAGGACACTCACAGCCATCTGACGCCGGAAGCGATTCCTGACCTGCTGGAGCAGTACAAATGAAAACTGTAATTCGTACTGCTGAGACGCATCCGCTGACCTGGCGTCTGCGCGATGACAAACAGCCGGTCTGGCTCGACGAATATCAGAGCAAAAACGGCTATGCCGGTGCGCGTAAAGCCCTCGGCGGCATGGCACCAGACGACATCGTTAATGCGGTAAAAGATTCTGGCCTGAAAGGGCGCGGCGGTGCGGGCTTCTCCACCGGTCTGAAGTGGAGCCTGATGCCGAAAGATGAATCCATGAACATCCGTTACCTGCTGTGTAACGCCGATGAAATGGAGCCGGGTACCTATAAAGACCGCCTGCTGATGGAACAGCTGCCGCACCTGCTGGTGGAAGGCATGCTGATCTCCGCGTTCGCGCTGAAAGCGTACCGTGGCTATATCTTCCTGCGCGGTGAATACATCGAAGCGGCTGAAAACCTGCGTCGCGCGATTGCCGAAGCCACTGAAGCCGGTCTGCTGGGTAAAAACATCCTGGGCACCGGGTTTGACTTCGAGCTGTTCGTGCACACCGGTGCCGGGCGTTATATCTGCGGTGAAGAAACCGCGCTGATTAACTCCCTGGAAGGCCGCCGCGCGAACCCGCGCTCCAAGCCACCGTTCCCGGCAAGCTCCGGCGTGTGGGGTAAACCGACCTGTGTAAACAACGTCGAAACCCTGTGTAACGTTCCGGCTATCCTTGCGAACGGCGTGGAGTGGTATCAGGGCATCTCATCAAGTAAAGATGCCGGTACCAAGCTGATGGGCTTCTCCGGTCGCGTGAAGAATCCTGGCGTCTGGGAGCTGCCGTTCGGCACCACCGCACGTGAAATTCTTGAAGACTACGCCGGCGGCATGCGCGATGGCCTGAAATTCAAAGCCTGGCAGCCGGGTGGGGCAGGGACAGACTTCTTAACCGAAGCCCACCTTGACCTGCCAATGGAGTTCGAAAGCATTGGTAAAGCAGGCAGCCGTCTGGGTACCGCGCTGGCGATGGCCGTCGACCACGAGATCGGCATGGTATCCCTGGTGCGTAACCTGGAAGAGTTCTTCGCCCGCGAGTCCTGCGGCTGGTGTACACCATGCCGTGACGGTCTGCCGTGGAGCGTGAAGATCCTGCGCGCTATCGAACGTGGCGAAGGCCAGCCTGGCGATATCGAGACACTTGAGCAACTGTGTCGATTCTTAGGGCCAGGTAAAACCTTCTGTGCCCACGCACCGGGTGCCGTCGAGCCGCTGCAGAGCGCGATTAAATATTTCCGCGACGAATTCGAAGCAGGCATCAAGCAGCCGTTCAGCAATACCCATTCTATCAATGGTATTCAGCCGAACCTGCTGAAAGCACGCTGGTAAAAACAGAATTTTGATTAACGCTCGGTTTCGGCCGAGCCAACTGGAAGCATGCTAATGGCTACGATTCATGTAGACGGCAAAGAATACGAAGTCAACGGGGCGGACAACCTGCTGGAAGCTTGTCTGTCTCTTGGCCTCGATATTCCGTACTTTTGCTGGCATCCGGCGCTGGGCAGCGTCGGTGCTTGCCGCCAGTGTGCGGTGAAGCAATATCAAAACGCGGAAGACACGCGTGGTCGACTGGTGATGTCCTGTATGACGCCAGCCACCGAAGGCACTTTTATTTCGATTGATGACGAAGAAGCCAAACAGTTCCGCGAAAGCGTAGTGGAGTGGTTGATGACCAACCACCCACACGACTGTCCGGTGTGTGAGGAGGGTGGTAACTGCCACCTTCAGGATATGACCGTCATGACTGGTCACAGCTTCCGTCGCTATCGCTTTACCAAGCGTACCCACCGAAATCAGGATCTGGGGCCGTTCATCTCTCACGAAATGAACCGCTGCATCGCCTGCTACCGCTGCGTGCGTTACTACAAAGATTATGCAGACGGTCAGGATCTGGGCGTGTATGGCGCGCATGACAACGTTTACTTTGGTCGTCCGGAAGACGGTACGCTTGAAAGCGAATTCTCCGGTAACCTGGTAGAAATCTGCCCGACCGGCGTGTTCACGGATAAAACCCACTCCGAGCGTTACAACCGTAAATGGGACATGCAGTTTGCGCCAAGCATCTGCCAGCAGTGCTCCCTCGGCTGTAACACCAGCCCGGGTGAACGTTACGGTGAACTGCGTCGTATCGAAAACCGTTACAACGGTACCGTTAACCACTACTTCCTCTGCGATCGCGGTCGTTTTGGCTATGGTTATGTGAACCTGAAAGACCGTCCGCGTCAGCCGGTTCAGCGCCGTGGCGACGACGTCATTACCCTCAACGCTGAACAGGCGATGCAGGGCGCGGCAGATATTCTGCGTCAGTCGAAGAAAGTGATCGGCATCGGCTCCCCGCGCGCCAGCATCGAAAGCAACTTCGCGCTGCGCGAGCTGGTTGGGGCGGAAAACTTCTATACCGGTATCGCCCATGGCGAGCAGGAACGTCTGCAACTGGTGCTGAAAGTGCTGCGTGAAGGCGGTGTACATACGCCTGCGCTGCGCGAAATCGAATCCTATGATGCGGTTCTGGTGCTCGGGGAAGACCTGACGCAGACCGGCGCACGCGCGGCTCTGGCGGTTCGTCAGGCGGTGAAGGGTAAAGCACGTGAAATGGCAGCGGCGCAGAAAGTGGCTGACTGGCAGATTGCGGCGATCCTCAACATCGGTCAGCGCGCGAAGCATCCTCTGTTTGTGACTAACGTCGACAACACCCGTCTGGACGATATCGCCGCGTGGACCTACTGCGCGCCGGTTGAAGATCAGGCGCGCCTCGGCTTTGCCATTGCCCACGCGCTGGACAGCAACTCGCCGGCCGTTGAACTGGATCGCGACCTGCAGAACAAGGTCGACGTGATTGCTCAGGCGCTGGCGGGGGCGAAGAAACCTCTGATTATTTCCGGTACCAACGCCGGTAGCGCTGAAATCATTCAGGCCGCAGCGAACGTTGCCAAAGCCCTGAAGGGCCGTGGCGCTGACGTCGGTGTGACCATGATTGCCCGTGCGGTGAACAGCATCGGACTGGGCATGATTGGCGGCGGCTCGCTGGAAGAAGCGTTAAGCGAACTGGAATCCGGTTCTGCTGATGCGGTGGTAGTGCTGGAAAATGACCTGCATCGCCACGCTTCCGCCGCTCGCGTTGACGCCGCGCTCTCCAAAGCACCGCTGGTGATGGTTATCGACCATCAGCGCACCGCGATCATGGACAAAGCACACCTGGTGCTCTCTGCTGCAAGCTTCGCAGAAAGCGACGGGACGGTGATCAACAACGAAGGCCGCGCACAGCGCTTCTTCCAGGTTTATGACCCGGCCTACTACGACAGCAACACCGTGATGCTGGAAAGCTGGCGCTGGCTGCACTCTCTGCACAGCACCGTGCAGAGCCGTGAAGTGGACTGGACGCAGCTCGACCACGTTATCGACGCGGTTGTTGAGAAACTGCCTCAGCTGGCGGGCATTAAAGACGCCGCGCCTGACGCAAGCTTCCGTATTCGCGGCCAGAAACTGGCGCGTGAGCCGCACCGCTACAGCGGTCGTACTGCGATGCGTGCCAATATCAGCGTGCACGAACCGCGTCAGCCGCAGGATAAAGACACCATGTTCGCCTTCTCGATGGAAGGGAACAACCAGCCGTCTGCGCCGCGTTCGCAAATCCCGTTTGCATGGGCACCGGGCTGGAACTCCCCACAGGCATGGAACAAATTCCAGGCTGAAGTGGGTGGTCATCTGCGCCACGGCGATCCGGGCGTGCGTCTGATTGAAGCCTCCGAAACCGGTCTGGACTTCTTCTCTACCGTTCCGGAACGTTTCCAGGCTCAGGAAGGCCACTGGCGTATTGCGCCGTACTACCATCTGTTCGGTAGCGACGAAATGTCCCAGCGTTCTCCGGTATTCCAGCAGCGTATGCCGCAGCCGTACATCAAGCTCAACCCGGCGGATGCCGCGAAGCTTGGCGTTAACGCGGGTGCGAACATTGCCTTTAGCTACGACGGCCAGACAATCAGCCTGCCGCTGATTATTTCGGAAAGCCTGTCAGCAGGGCAGGTGGGTCTGCCGATGGGTATGCCTGGCATCGCGCCGGTCCTGGCGGGTGCGCATCTTGATAACCTTCAGGAGGCAAAAGCATGAGTTGGTTAACGCCGGATCTTATCGACATCCTGCTGAGCATTCTGAAAGCGGTCGTCATTCTGCTGGTGGTCGTCACCTGCGGCGCGTTCATGAGCTTTGGTGAACGTCGTCTGCTCGGTCTGTTCCAGAACCGTTACGGACCGAACCGCGTGGGCTGGGGTGGTTCACTCCAGCTGGTGGCGGACATGATCAAGATGTTCTTTAAAGAGGACTGGGTTCCGCGCTTCTCGGACCGCGTGATCTTTACGCTGGCGCCGATGATCGCCTTTACCTCGCTGCTGCTGGCGTTTGCTATCGTTCCCGTCAGCCCGACCTGGGTGGTGGCTGACCTGAACATCGGCATTCTGTTCTTCCTGATGATGGCAGGCCTCGCGGTGTACGCGGTGCTGTTCGCAGGCTGGTCCAGTAACAACAAATACTCGCTGCTGGGTGCGATGCGTGCTTCCGCGCAGACGCTGAGCTACGAAGTGTTCCTGGGGCTCTCCCTGATGGGCGTGGTGGCGCAGGCCGGTTCATTCAACATGACCGACATCGTCAACAACCAGGCCGACATCTGGAACGTTATCCCGCAGTTCTTTGGTTTTGTGACCTTTGCTATCGCGGGCGTGGCGGTGTGTCACCGTCACCCGTTTGACCAGCCAGAAGCCGAACAGGAACTGGCCGACGGTTACCACATTGAATATTCCGGTATGAAATTCGGTCTGTTCTTCGTGGGCGAGTACATCGGTATCGTCACCATTTCCGCGTTGATGGTAACGCTGTTCTTTGGTGGCTGGCATGGCCCGTTCTTACCGCCGTTCATCTGGTTCGCGCTGAAAACCGCGTTCTTCATGATGATGTTCATTTTGATTCGTGCGTCCTTACCGCGTCCGCGTTATGACCAGGTAATGTCCTTCGGCTGGAAAGTGTGCCTGCCGCTGACGCTCGTCAACTTGTTGGTAACGGCGGCTGTCATTCTCTGGCAGCAGCCATAAGGGGCTTTGAGATCATGACCTTAAAAGAATTACTCGTAGGCTTTGGCACCCAGGTACGCAGTATCTGGATGATCGGCCTGCACGCGTTTGCCAAACGCGAAACCCGGATGTATCCGGAAGAGCCGGTATATCTGCCGCCGCGCTACCGTGGCCGTATCGTGCTGACGCGCGACCCGGACGGTTCCGAGCGCTGCGTAGCCTGTAACCTGTGTGCGGTAGCGTGTCCGGTAGGCTGTATCTCTCTGCAGAAAGCCGAGACGGTAGACGGCCGCTGGTACCCTGAGTTCTTCCGCATCAACTTCTCACGCTGCATTTTCTGCGGTCTGTGTGAAGAAGCGTGCCCAACCACGGCGATTCAGCTGACTCCAGACTTCGAGCTGGGTGAGTACAAGCGTCAGGACCTGGTGTACGAGAAAGAGGATCTGCTGATTTCCGGTCCGGGCAAATACCCGGAATATAACTTCTACCGGATGGCGGGTATGGCAATCGACGGCAAAGATAAGGGCGAAGCAGAGAACGAAGCTAAGCCTATCGACGTCAAGAGCCTGTTACCGTAAGGAGAGGGCAATGGAATTCGCTTTTTATATCTGTGGCCTTATCGCCATCCTGGCTACGCTGCGAGTGATCACGCACACCAATCCGGTGCATGCGTTGCTGTATTTAATCATTTCGCTGCTGGCTATTTCCGGGGTGTTCTTTGCGCTGGGCGCGCACTTCGCCGGTGCGCTGGAAATTATCGTCTACGCGGGTGCCATTATGGTGCTGTTCGTGTTCGTGGTGATGATGCTCAACCTGGGCGGCTCTGAAATTGAGCAGGAACGTCAATGGTTAAAACCGCAGGTGTGGATTGGCCCGGCAATTTTGTCGGCCATCATGCTGGTGGTGATTGTTTACGCTATTCTGGGCGTTAACGACCAGGGCATTGACGGCACGCCAATCAGCGCCAAGGCTGTTGGTATTGCGCTGTTTGGTCCGTACGTTCTGGCGGTTGAACTGGCCTCTATGCTGCTGCTGGCGGGCCTGGTTGTTGCCTTCCACGTCGGTCGCGAAGAACGTGTGGGTGAGGTGCTGAGCAACCGCACTGATGACCGTGCGAAAAGAAAAACGGAGGAGCGCGCATGATCCCCTTAACACATGGACTGATCCTCGCTGCGATTTTGTTCGTTCTGGGCTTAACCGGTCTGGTTATCCGCCGCAATCTGCTGTTTATGCTGATCGGTCTGGAAATCATGATCAACGCTTCCGCGCTGGCCTTTGTGGTCGCCGGCAGCTACTGGGGCCAGGCCGACGGTCAGGTGATGTACATTCTCGCCATCAGCCTCGCGGCTGCCGAAGCGAGTATTGGCCTGGCGCTGTTGCTGCAGCTCCATCGTCGCCGCCAGAACCTGAACATCGATTCAGTAAGTGAGTTGCGTGGATGAACATGCTTGCCTTAACCATTATTTTTCCGCTGATTGGCTTCGTGCTGCTGGCATTTTCTCGCGGCCGCTGGTCTGAGAATCTGTCTGCCACCGTGGGCATTGGCTCAATCGGTCTGGCTGCGCTGGTGACAGCGTATGCGGGTATCGATTTCTTTAACAATGGACGTCAGGCCTACAGCGTGCCGCTGTGGAACTGGATGTCGGTCGGTAACTTCAACATCGGTTTCAACCTGGTGCTGGATGGTCTGTCTCTGACCATGCTCTCCGTGGTCACCGGCGTGGGCTTCCTGATCCACATGTTCGCCTCCTGGTATATGCGCGGTGAAGAGGGATACTCCCGCTTCTTCGCCTACACCAACCTGTTTATCGCCAGCATGGTGGTTCTGGTGCTGGCCGATAACCTGCTGCTGATGTATCTGGGCTGGGAAGGCGTGGGTCTGTGCTCTTACCTCCTGATCGGTTTCTACTACACCGATCCGAAGAATGGCGCAGCGGCCATGAAAGCGTTCGTCGTGACCCGCGTGGGTGACGTCTTCCTCGCTTTCGCGCTGTTCATTCTCTACAACGAACTGGGCACGCTGAACTTCCGCGAAATGGTGGAACTGGCGCCAGCGCACTTCGAAGCAGGCAACAACATGCTGTGGTGGGCAACGCTGATGCTGCTGGGTGGTGCTGTGGGTAAATCCGCACAGCTGCCGTTGCAGACATGGCTTGCTGACGCGATGGCGGGTCCAACCCCTGTCTCCGCGCTGATCCACGCCGCGACCATGGTCACCGCCGGTGTCTACCTGATTGCGCGTACCCATGGCCTGTTCCTGATGACCCCGGAAATTCTGCATCTGGTGGGTATCGTCGGTGCGGTTACGCTGGTGCTGGCAGGCTTTGCCGCGCTGGTGCAGACCGACATCAAACGCGTTCTCGCGTACTCCACCATGAGCCAGATTGGTTACATGTTCCTGGCGCTGGGCGTTCAGGCGTGGGACGCAGCCATTTTCCACCTGATGACGCACGCGTTCTTTAAAGCGCTGCTGTTCCTCTCATCCGGTTCGGTGATCCTGGCCTGCCACCACGAGCAGAATATCTTCAAAATGGGCGGACTGCGTAAGTCCATCCCGCTGGTCTATGTCTGCTTCCTGGTAGGCGGCGCGGCGCTGGCGGCACTGCCGCTGATTACCGCAGGCTTCTTCAGTAAGGATGAAATCCTGGCGGGTGCCATGGCGAATGGTCATATCAATCTGATGGTTGCGGGTCTGGTCGGTGCGTTTATGACTTCCCTGTACACCTTCCGTATGATTTTCATCGTCTTCCACGGTAAAGAACAAATTCACGCCCACGCAGGGAAGGGGATTACCCACCACCTGCCGCTGATTGTGCTGCTGGTACTCTCCACCTTCGTTGGCGCGATGATTGTGCCACCGTTGCAGGGCGTACTGCCGGCAACAACCGAGCTTGAGCACGGTCGCGTTCTGACGCTTGAAATCACCTCCGGCGTTGTGGCTATCGCGGGCATCCTGATTGCCGCATGGCTGTGGCTGGGCAAACGCACGCTGGTGACTGCCGTTGCCAACAGCGCGCCGGGCCGTCTGCTGGGCACCTGGTGGTACAACGCATGGGGCTTCGACTGGCTGTACGACATGATCTTCGTGAAGCCGTTCCTGGGCATTGCGTGGCTGTTGAAGCGCGATCCGCTGAACAGCCTGATGAATATCCCGGCGATCCTCTCTCGCTTTGCAGGTAAAGGCCTGCTGTACAGCGAGAACGGCTATCTGCGCTGGTATGTGGCATCCATGAGCATCGGTGCGGTTGTCGTGCTGGCGCTGCTGATGGTGTTGCGATAGTGGTTTTTGCCCGGTGGCGCTGCGCTTACCGGGCCTACGAGACCGTAGGTCGGGTAAGCGTGAGCGTCACCCGACACCACAAACCGCACTAACACGTGAATTTTGTCGAATTCGTTGAAAATCGGTCCCTGAGGGACTTTAACAAGGAATAAAAATCGCCATGTTATTACCCTGGCTAATATTAATTCCCTTCATCGGCGGCTTCCTGTGCTGGCAGACTGAACGCTTTGGCGTGAAGATGCCGCGCTGGATCGCGCTGATCACCATGGGATTGACGCTCGCGCTTGGCCTGCAACTGTGGTTGCAGGGTGGCTACTCATTGACCCAGTCTGCGGGCCTTCCGCAGTGGCAATCTGAGTTCATTCTGCCGTGGATCCCACGTTTCGGTATCACGATCCACCTTGCGATTGACGGTCTGTCGCTGCTGATGGTCGTGCTGACCGGTCTGCTCGGCGTTCTGGCGGTACTCTGCTCCTGGCGAGAAATCGAAAAATACCAGGGCTTCTTCCACCTGAACCTGATGTGGATCCTGGGCGGCGTTATCGGCGTGTTCCTGGCCATCGACATGTTCCTGTTCTTCTTCTTCTGGGAGATGATGCTGGTGCCGATGTACTTCCTGATCGCGCTGTGGGGCCACAAGGCATCCGACGGTAAAACGCGTATCACGGCGGCCACCAAGTTCTTCATCTACACCCAGGCGAGTGGTCTGGTGATGTTGATTGCCATCCTGGCGCTGGTGTTTGTGCATTACAACGCCACCGGCGTCTGGACCTTCAACTATGAAGATCTGCTGAAGACCCCGATGTCCCACGGTGTGGAATACCTGCTGATGCTCGGCTTCTTCATCGCCTTCGCGGTGAAAATGCCGGTGGTTCCGCTGCACGGCTGGCTGCCGGACGCGCACTCTCAGGCGCCAACGGCGGGTTCCGTTGACCTGGCGGGTATCTTGCTGAAAACGGCGGCCTACGGTCTGCTGCGTTTCTCCCTGCCGCTGTTCCCGAACGCCTCCGCAGAGTTTGCGCCGATTGCCATGTGGCTTGGCGTGATCGGTATCTTCTACGGTGCATGGATGGCCTTCACGCAGTACGACATCAAACGTCTGATTGCTTACACCTCCGTTTCCCACATGGGCTTCGTACTGATTGCCATCTACACCGGTAGCCAGCTGGCGTACCAGGGCGCGGTGATTCAGATGATTGCGCACGGTCTGTCCGCAGCCGGTCTCTTCATCCTGTGCGGTCAGCTGTACGAACGTCTGCATACCCGCGACATGCGTATGATGGGCGGCCTGTGGGGCAAAATGAAATGGCTGCCTGCACTCTCCATGTTCTTCGCGGTTGCCACCCTGGGTATGCCAGGTACCGGTAACTTCGTTGGCGAATTTATGATTCTGTTCGGCAGCTTCAAAGTGGTTCCGATGATTACCGTCATCTCCACCTTTGGTCTGGTGTTCGCCTCCGTGTACTCGCTGGCGATGCTGCACCGCGCCTACTTCGGTAAAGCGAAGAGCGAAATTGCTGCTAAAGAACTGCCGGGGATGTCGCTGCGTGAGCTGTCCATCATCCTGCTGCTGGTCGTACTGCTGGTGCTGCTGGGCTTCTATCCGCAGCCGATTCTGGATACCTCGCACTCCGCAATGGGTAACATCCAGCAGTGGTTTGTTAATTCTGCTTCTACTACAAGGCCGTAATTCGCCATGACAATAACTCCACAACAACTGATCGCGCTGCTACCGCTGCTGATCGTCGGATTGACGGTGGTGGTTGTGATGCTCTCCATTGCGTGGCGACGCAATCACTTCCTGAATGCGACCCTGTCCGTTCTGGGTCTGAACGCTGCGTTAGTCTCCCTCTGGTTTGTTGGCCAGGCGGGCGCAATGGACGTCACGCCGCTGATGCGCGTTGACGGCTACGCCATGCTCTACACCGGTCTGGTGCTGCTGGCGAGCCTGGCAACCTGTACCTTTGCGTACCCGTGGCTCGAAGGGTACAACGACAACAAAGAAGAGTTTTACCTGCTGGTACTGATTGCCGCACTGGGCGGCATTCTGCTGGCGAACGCGAACCACATGGCCGCGCTGTTCCTCGGTATTGAGCTGATCTCACTGCCGCTGTTCGGCCTGATTGGTTACGCCTTCCGCCAGAAACGCTCACTGGAAGCGGCTATCAAGTACACCATCTTGTCCGCTGCTGCGTCGTCGTTCCTGCTGTTCGGTATCGCGCTGCTGTATGCACAGACGGGTAACCTCTCCTTCCTGGCGCTCGGCAAGAGCCTCGGCGACGGCATGATGCATGAGCCGCTGCTGCTGGCGGGTCTGGGCATGATGATTGTAGGCCTTGGCTTTAAACTCTCTCTGGTGCCGTTCCACCTGTGGACGCCAGACGTTTATCAGGGTGCGCCAGCGCCGGTCTCTACCTTCCTGGCGACGGCGAGTAAAATCGCTATCTTTGGCGTGGTCATGCGTCTGTTCCTGTACGCCCCGGTGGGTGACAGCGAAGCGGTTCGCGTAGTGCTGGGCATTATCGCGTTCGTCTCCATCATCTTCGGTAACCTGATGGCGCTGAGCCAGACCAACATTAAGCGTCTGCTGGGCTACTCCTCAATCTCCCATCTGGGCTACCTGCTGGTGGCGCTGATTGCGCTGCAAAGCGGTGAGATGTCGATGGAAACCGTGGGTGTGTATCTGGCCGGTTACCTGTTCAGCAGTCTCGGCGCGTTCGGCGTGGTGAGCCTGATGTCCAGCCCGTACCGTGGCCCGGATGCAGATTCCCTGTTCTCCTACCGTGGTCTGTTCTGGCACCGTCCGATTCTGTCTGCGGTAATGACCGTGATGATGCTCTCTCTGGCGGGTATCCCGATGACGCTGGGCTTTATCGGTAAGTTCTACGTGCTGGCCGTCGGTGTGCAGGCGGGTCTGTGGTGGCTGACTGCCGGTGTCGTTATCGGCTCCGCGATTGGTCTTTACTACTACCTGCGTGTGGCTGTGAGCCTGTACCTGAGCGCGCCTCAGCAGCTCAACCGTGATGCACCGTCCAACTGGCAGTACAGCGCCGGGGGGATCGTGGTGCTGATCTCCGCGCTTCTGGTGCTAATCTTCGGTATCTATCCGCAGCCGCTGATTGAGATTGTGCAGCGCGCGATGCCGCTGATGTAAAAGCAAAAAACCCGCCTCGGCGGGTTTTTTATTGCCCAGCGGCGCTACGCTTGCAGGGCCTAAGGGTCTTGTAGGTCGGGTAAGCGAAGCGCCACCCGACTAAGCTAACTGCTTCCTGCTTATAAGCGGCCCGTCAATCTTCTTCATCGAGCGGTCCAGCACCTCTTCAATCACCGACGACAGCTCATTCAGCTCAAACTTCGCCACATAGCCGTCAGCCTTCACTTTGCGTATATGATCTTCGTTCGCGTTGCCGGAAAGAGACGAGTGGATCACCACCGGAATATCTTTCAGTACCGGGTCAGTTTTGATTTTGCGCGTCAGCGTAAAGCCGTCCATCTCCGGCATTTCGAGGTCGGTTAATACCAGGGCAATCTTATCGGTAACGGGGACGCCCTCAGCCTGAGCCTGCGCGGCCAGCTGAGTGATTTTCTCCCATGCGTCTTTGCCGGTGATATGTAGCTGAGCCGGGATCTCCATTGCCTGCAATCCCTTCTCCAGCATTGAGCGCGCTACTTTCGAGTCTTCAGCAACAATCGCGACAGAGCCAGGCTTGATGTTGAATTTGGTGGTTTCCAGATGGGTGGCGTGCAGATCGTGGTTCGCCGGGGTGATGTCATACAGGATCTGCTCCACGTCGAGCACCATTGCCAGATCGTTGGTATCGGTCTTTTCGTCCAGACAGGCAATGCTGGTGATGTAGCGACCGCTGACGGCGGTTTCCGCGGCGTGCACCTGCTTCCAGTCGAGACGCATGATGTTCTCCACCGATTCCACGGCAAACGCCTGCACGCTGCGGGCATATTCGGTGATCAGCAAAATGTTTAGCCCGGTGGCTGGCTTGCAGCCGGCGACGGCGGCCAGATCGATCACCGGGATCACCTGGTCGCGAATATTTACCATCCCCATCAGCGGAGACTTCATTCCCGCTGGTTTGGTGAAGGTCGGCATCGGCACAATTTCGCGCAGTTTGAACACGTTGATGCCGAACAGCTCGGATTTATTTTCGTTCAGAGAGGTGCCAAGACGGAACAGCAACAGTTCAAAACGGTTGGACTGGGTCAGGTTCGCCCTGTCATCAATATCTTTCTGGAAATTATCCATTCTACCCTCAAGAGAAATGCTGGCCTTTTAATCGTTATCGGCACCCTGAGGGAAAAATGAAGGACTAAACGCTGACCTGAGCAAAATCTTCCGCCAGCTCGCATGCCGGGAACACCTCCCGACACTCTGCCAGCAGGCTTTCACAGCCGCGGACGTCATAGCGTGAGCTGACGTGAGTGACAATCAGTTTCCGGACGCCAGCCTCGCGCGCCAGCTGCGCAGCCTGACGCGTTGAGCTGTGCCCCCGGCTGTTGGCTTTTTCTTCCATCGCCGCTTCCAGCGTTGCCTCATGCACCATCACATCCACACCCCCGGCAAGCCGGAGCGCCGAAGGGCAGGGGGCGGTATCCCCAAAAATAGCCAGTTTTTTGCCCGGCTGCGGCGGCGCAAGGTAATCCTGACCGTTGATGACGCGCCCGTCTTCCAGCGTGACGGTCTCGCCGTGCTTCAGACGCTGGAACAGCGGGCCAGGTTTCACCCCATCGGCCTGCAACGCGGCGGCGTTCAGCGCCCCGGGCTTATCATGCTCCTCAACGCGATAACCGTAGCATTCCACCGGATGGTTAAGCGGGTAAGCGCGCACCTGGTAATCTCCTTCGTCGAACACCAGACCTTCGCCGATCTCAACTACCTCCAGCGGATAGTCGGTCCACGAGCCGCTCAGGCGCAGCGTGGTCTCAACGAATGCCTGAATACCCGCAGGGCCATAAATGGTCAGCGGGTTAGCGTTACCGGCCATCGAACGGCTACACAGCAGGCCCGGCAGGCCAAACAGATGGTCGCCGTGCAGATGGGTGATAAATATTTTATCCACTTTCCCCGGGTGGTATGAGGTATGCAGCAACTGATGCTGCGTACCTTCGCCGCAGTCAAACAGCCACAGCCCGCCGCGGGTAGGATGCTTAAGATCCAGCAGAATCGCCGTCACGTTGCGTGAGCGGGTTGGCACGCCCGCGGACGTACCCAGAAAAATCAGTTCCATAATGCAATCAGCCCTTTGCCGAATGGGAAGGGGTTTAGTATAACGTGATGAACCCCAGGAAGGAGAAACACATGATCCAGTGGCAAGATCTACACCACAGCGAACTGACTATTCAGTCACTCTACGCCCTGCTCAAACTGCGCTGCGAAGTTTTTGTGGTTGAACAAACCTGCCCGTATCAGGATATCGACGGCGATGACCTGGTCGGCGAGAACCGGCACATCCTCGGCTGGCGCGATAACGAGCTGGTGGCGTATGCGAGGATTCTGAAAAGCGAAGAGGATTTTGACCCTGTCGTCATTGGCCGCGTCATTATCAGCGGAAGCGCGCGCGGTGAAAAGCTGGGCTATCAGCTGATGGAAAAAACGCTGGACGCATGCCTGAAACGGTGGCCAGACAAGGCGATATACCTGGGCGCGCAGGCGCATTTGCAATCATTCTATGGCCATTTTGGTTTTACCCCGGTCACGGACATTTACGATGAAGATGGCATCCCACATATTGGTATGGCGCGCGAAGCGAAACAGGCGCAATAGCGAGACGTTGTCTATAGTTATCGGACTGGTGTACTAACATGGAGAAAAATATGTCATTTCAATCCTGGGATACCCGAGCAGACGACGATCTAACGCTGTTAAGCGAAACGCTGGAAGAAGTACTGCGCTCTTCAGGCGATCCTGCCGATCAGAAGTACATTGAGCTTAAAGCCCGCGCCGAGCAGGCGCTGCATGACGTGAAAAACCGCGTCAGCAACGCATCCGACAATTACTACTACCGCGCCAAACAGGCGGTTTATCGTGCCGACGATTATGTGCACGAAAAGCCGTGGCAGGGCATTGGGGTCGGTGCGGCCGTAGGGCTGGTGCTGGGCCTGCTGTTAGCCCGTCGTTAAGCCGGCAAACCCCTCCCTACACGTGGGTACTGCTATTTATCATCAGTACCCCGTATAATGTAAGGTTTTAACAGGGAGAGGTTCGCGTGCATTCGATTTCCATCGCGCTGGAACGCCTGCGCACTCAGCTTGCGCAAGCGTTACCCGCTACACCCGGTTTACGCCATTTCGATGTCTCTTTCCCGTTAAACGACGCCTTCGATCCGCTGGCCTGGCTGGGTGTGCAGCGATGCTATCCCCAGTTTTACTGGCAACAGCGGAGCGGTGATGAAGAACTTGCCGCGCTCGGAAGCCTCGCCCATTTTGACTCTCTGGCCTCGGCTTCCCGGTTTTTGCACACCCATGACGTAGCCAATGATACCCGTATCTGCGGCCTGAACGCCTTCAACCCGGCACAGGGAAAGCTGTTTTTACCGCGCCTTCTCTGGCGACGGTCTGGCGGGGTCGCCACGCTGCGCCTGCAACTGTGGAGCGAAACGTCGCTGTGTGACGATGCCGGTGACGCACTGAAGTTTATTGATAACCTGCGCGACGCCGCGCCGATCCGCCCGTTGTCCGTGCAGATTGTGCAGGAAACCCATCATCCGGAAAAACCGGAATGGCTGGCGTTGATTCGTCAGGCGACGGATACCCTTGCTCGCGGCGATTTTGAGAAAGTGGTGCTCGCACGTGCTACAGACGTGCAGTGCCGGCAGCCCGTGAACGCCATCGCGCTAATGGCCGCCAGCCGCGCGCTAAACCTCAACTGCTATCATTTTTGTATGGTCTTTGACGCCAGCAACGCGTTCCTCGGCTCGACGCCCGAGCGACTGTGGCGGCGACGCGGCATGCTGCTGCGCACTGAAGCGCTGGCAGGCACCGTCGCCAGCCATTCTGACGATAAGCAGGCCCAGCGTCTGGGCGACTGGCTGATGAACGACGACAAAAATCAGCGGGAAAATATGCTGGTGGTGGAAGATATCTGCCAGCGTCTTCAGCACCATACCCGGACGCTGGAGATCCTCCCAGCGCAGGTGCTGCGTCTGCGCAAGGTGCAGCATTTACGCCGCTGTATCTGGACCGAACTCAAACAGTCTGATGACGAGCAGTGTCTGCATATTCTGCAACCGACGGCGGCGGTGGCCGGGCTGCCGCGTCAGGCAGCGCGAGAATTTATTGCGAAAGTGGAGCCGTTTGACCGGGAGTGGTACGCCGGATCGGCGGGCTATTTATCGCGCGATCAAAGCGAGTTCTGCGTGGCATTACGCTCCGCCCGCGTTCATGATGCCGCGCTGCGTCTTTATGCGGGGGCGGGCATCGTCAGCGGCTCCGATCCAGAGCAGGAGTGGCAGGAGATCGAAAATAAGGCCGCCGGGCTGCGTTCCCTCCTCCTGAGGGATTAATACTGATTCGTGCAATCCCGATTCATATCAAAATTCTGACTTTTTCTATTATTTATACTGTGTCGCATTCTTGATAATGGACAATCTCATGTCAGTAAGTTCTTTTAACCGACGCTGGGCGACGGTGATCCTTGAAGCCCTGACCCGCCATGGTGTCAGGCATGTGTGTATTGCTCCGGGCTCTCGCTCCACGCCGCTCACCCTTGCTGCGGCGGAAAACAGGGCTTTTATTCATCACACCCATTTTGACGAGCGTGGTCTCGGCCACCTGGCGCTCGGGCTGGCGAAAGTCAGCAACGCGCCCGTGGCGGTGATAGTGACTTCCGGCACGGCGGTGGCAAACCTCTATCCGGCGCTGATTGAAGCGGGGTTAACCGGCGAAAAGCTGATTTTACTCACCGCCGATCGTCCTCCGGAACTTATTGACTGCGGCGCGAACCAGGCGATTCGTCAGCCTGGCATTTTTGCCTCGCATCCTTCACAGACGGTCTCGTTGCCGCGCCCCACCCAGGATATTCCCGCCAGCTGGCTGGTCTCAACTCTCGACCACGCCATGAACGCACTGCGCAGCGGCGGGCTGCACATTAACTGCCCGTTTGCCGAACCGCTGTACGGCGAAATGAACGAGACCGGCCTAGCCTGGCAACAGCAGCTGGGAGAATGGTGGGAGAGCGAAAAGCCCTGGCTGCGTGAGCAGACGCATCTGGAAAGCGCTAAGCAGCGCGACTGGTTCTTCTGGCGCCAGAAGCGCGGGGTGGTGATTGCCGGGCGGATGAGTGCGGCGGAAGGCAAGCTGGCGGCGGAGTGGGCACAAACGCTTGGCTGGCCGCTGATTGGTGACGTGCTTTCCCAGACGGGCCAGCCGCTGCCCTGCGCTGACCTCTGGCTGGGGAACGCGAAAGCGGTCACCGAGCTGGCGCAGGCGCAAATTGTCGTCCAGCTGGGCTCGAGCCTGACGGGCAAGCGACTGCTCCAGTGGCAGGCCACCTGTACGCCAGAAGAGTACTGGCTGGTGGATCCGCTCGAAGGACGCCTTGACCCGGCGCACCATCGCGGTCGCCGCCTGGTGAGCGATATTGACAGCTGGCTGGAATTGCATCCGGCGGAAAAACGCAAACCCTGGGCGGTGGAGATCCCGGCGCTGTCGCGTCAGGCGTGGGAACTCACCAAAGCGCAGTGCGAGGAGTTCAGTGAAGCCGGGCTGGCGCACCGTATCCGCAAATATCTTCCCGAGCAGGGGCAACTTTTTGTCGGTAACAGCCTGGTGGTGCGCCTGATTGACGCCTTTTCGCAGCTGCCCGCGGGTTATCCGGTATACAGCAACCGGGGCGCGAGCGGCATTGACGGGCTGATCTCCACCGCCGCTGGCGTACAGCGGGCCAGCGCAAAATCCACGCTGGCGATTGTGGGGGATCTCTCAGCCCTCTACGATCTCAACGCGCTGGCGCTCCTGCGTCAGGCGTCGGCTCCGTTCGTGCTGATTGTTGTTAACAATAACGGCGGACAGATTTTCTCCCTGCTGCCGACGCCGCAAAGCGAACGTGAGCGCTTCTATCTGATGCCGCAAAACGTGCAGTTCGAACACGCCGCCGCCATGTTCAGCCTGAAGTACCATCGCCCGGAAAACTGGGACGCGCTGGAGACGGCGCTGAACACCGCCTGGCGGCAGCCTGGCGCGACGCTGATTGAGCTGGTGGTAAACGATTCTGACGGCGCGCAGAAGCTGCAACATCTGCTGGCGCAGGTGAGTCACCTGTGATCCTCGCTGGCGTCACTCAGCCCGGAAAACCAGGCTACCCCTGGCTGGTTTTCCTGCACGGTTTTTCCGGCGACTGTAGTGAGTGGCAGACCGTTGGGGCGTCGCTGCATGACTACCCCAGGCTCTACCTTGACCTGCCCGGGCACGGTGGTTCAGCGGATACGGGCGTGACGGGGTTTGCAGATGTAAGTGAATTGCTCACGTATACCTTTATTAGTTACAACATACTAAATTACTGGCTGGTAGGGTACTCACTCGGTGGCCGCATTGCGATGTTCCATGCCTGTCAGCATCCTGCGGGGTTAGACGGGGTGATTGTGGAAGGTGGACACCCTGGGCTGCAAGACGTCGAGGCGCGCCAGGCGCGGCTGACCTCGGACCGCCGCTGGGCGTCACGTTTTCGCAGTGAGCCGCTTGAAGCCGTCTTTGCCGACTGGTATCAACAGCCGGTCTTTACCTCCCTTACGGATGAACAGCGCAACGCGCTGATCGCGCTGCGTAGCCGGAACAACGGCCCGAGGCTGGCTGAGATGCTGGAAGCCACCTCGCTTGCCGTTCAGCCTGATTTACGTCCCGCGCTCACCGCGCGTGATTTTTCTTTCGACTATCTCTATGGCGAACGTGACGGGAAGTTTGCAGCCATCGCTGCTGAACTTAACGCCATGCGTCATGCTATCCCTCATGCCGGACACAACGCCCACCGGGACAACCCGGAAGCGGTTGCCGCGAGTCTGGCTCAGATACTGCGTTATCGAACAAAGGACACGCTATGATCTATCCTGATGAAAACATGCTTTACGCGCCGGTTGAATGGCAGGACTGCTCCGAAGGCTACACCGACATTCGCTACCACAAATCCACCGATGGTATCGCCAAAATCACCATCAATCGTCCACAGGTACGCAACGCGTTTCGTCCGCTGACCGTAAAAGAGATGATCCAGGCGCTGGCGGATGCACGCTACGACGACAACATCGGCGTCATCGTCCTCACCGGGGAAGGGGAGAAAGCCTTTTGCTCGGGCGGCGATCAGAAAGTCCGCGGCGACTACGGCGGATACCAGGATGATGCCGGCACGCACCACCTGAACGTGCTGGATTTCCAGCGCCAGATCCGCACCTGTCCAAAACCGGTGGTTGCGATGGTGGCAGGTTATTCCATCGGCGGCGGTCACGTGCTGCACATGATGTGTGACCTGACTATCGCGGCGGAAAATGCCATTTTCGGCCAGACTGGCCCGAAAGTTGGCTCCTTCGACGGCGGCTGGGGGGCATCCTACATGGCGCGCATCGTCGGCCAGAAAAAAGCCCGCGAAATCTGGTTCCTGTGCCGTCAGTACAACGCCCAGGAAGCGCTGGACATGGGGCTGGTTAACACCGTGGTGCCGATCGCCGATCTGGAAAAAGAGACCGTGCGCTGGTGTCGCGAAATGCTGCAAAACAGCCCAATGGCGCTGCGCTGCCTGAAAGCAGCCCTCAACGCCGACTGTGACGGTCAGGCGGGACTTCAGGAGCTGGCGGGTAACGCCACCATGCTGTTCTATATGACCGAAGAGGGTCAGGAAGGGCGCAACGCGTTCAACGAAAAACGCCAGCCAGACTTCAGCAAATACAAACGGAACCCGTAATGCGTCGCGCGCAGGTTTACCGCTGGCAGATACCGATGGACGCGGGCGTGGTACTGCGTGAAAGGCGGTTAAAAACCCGTGATGGCTTTTTCGTGCATCTCCGGCAGGGCGAGCGGGAAGGGTGGGGCGAAATCGCCCCGCTTCCGGGCTTTAGCCTGGAAACGCTGGATGAGGCGCAGGCGGCGCTGATGGCCTGGACGCACGAATGGCGTGAGGGGGCAGATCCGTCGCTGCCGGACGTTCCTTCCGTCGCGTTCGGCATCAGCTGCGCGCTGGCAGAGCTGGACGGCCGTTTGCCGGATGCGGCGAATTATCGCGCCGCGCCGCTCTGTTCCGGCGATCCGGATGAACTTTTCGCGCTGCTCTCCGGGATGCCTGGCGAGAAGGTGGCGAAAATTAAGGTCGGCCTGTACGAAGCGGTGCGCGACGGAATGGTGGTTAACCTGTTACTGGAAGCCATTCCCGATCTGCACCTGCGCCTGGACGCCAACCGCGCCTGGACGCCGCTCAGGGCGCAGCAGTTTGCGAAGTACGTCAACCCGGCGTACCGCAACCGCATCGCGTTTCTCGAAGAGCCGTGCAAAACGCGCGACGACTCTCGCGCCTTCGCCCGGGAAACCGGCATTGCCATTGCCTGGGATGAGAGCCTGCGCGAAGCCGGTTTTACGTTTGCCGCCGAGCCGGGCGTCGGTGCCGTGGTCATTAAGCCAACGCTGACCGGCAGCCTCGACAAGGTGCGCGAGCAGGTTGCGGCGGCCCATGCCGCAGGGCTGACGGCGGTGATCAGTTCATCCATCGAATCCAGCCTCGGGCTGACGCAACTGGCGCGCATCGCTGCATGGTTAACGCCGGACACCGTTCCCGGTCTTGATACGCTAAACCTGATGCAGGCCCAGCTGATTCGCCATTGGCCGGACAGCACCTTGCCGTGCCTCGATGTCGGGACGCTGGAGCCGCTGCAATGACTTTTACAGACTGGCCGTGGCGGCACTGGCGCTCCAGGAGTGCCGATACACCCGCGCTGCGTTTAGACGATATAACGCTCAACTGGTCACAGCTGGGCGAGCGTATCGATCGTCTGGCAGCCGGTTTTCAGTCTCAGGGTGTCAGGGACGGTGACGGCGTCATGCTGCTCGCCCACAACCATCCGCAGACCCTGCTGGCCTGGCTGGCGCTGCTTCAGTGCGGCGCCCGCATTTTGCCGGTGAACCCTCAGCTTCCCCGTCCGCTGCTGGACGTCCTCCTGCCGCAGATGACCCTGCGCTTTGCGCTGGTGCTTAACGGTGAGTATGACGGTCTGCCTGGGCTGGCATTAAGAGAGGGCGAGGAGCAGGGCGGGGTGACGTGGCGGGCAGAACGGCTGGCCTCAATGACGCTCACCTCCGGCTCCACCGGCTTGCCGAAAGCGGCGGTGCACACCTGTGCCGCCCACCTTGCCAGCGCAAAAGGCGTGTTGTCGCTGATGCCTTATGGCGGTGATGACGACTGGCTGCTGTCCTTGCCGCTGTTTCACGTCTCCGGTCAGGGGATTTTGTGGCGCTGGTTGCAGGGCGGAGGCCGTCTCACCGTGCGTGAAAAACAGCCGCTGGAGCAGGCCCTGCAGGGCTGTACCCACGCCTCGCTGGTGCCGACGCAGCTGTGGCGGCTGCTCAATTCACACCATCCCGTTGCGCTGAAAGCCGTGCTGCTCGGCGGGGCGGAAATCCCCGTTGAGCTGACCGAACAGGCGCGCAAGCAGGGGATCCGCACGTTCTGCGGCTACGGTCTGACCGAGTTCGCCTCCACCGTCTGCGCCAAAGAGGCCGACGGCGCGCCGGACGTGGGCAGCGCGCTGCCGGGCAGAGACCTTCAGGTGGTGAACGGTGAAGTCTGGATCCGGGCGGAAAGCATGGCGGCGGGCTACTGGCGAGACGGTGCCTTACTGCCGCTGGTCAACGAGCAGGGCTGGTTCGCCACCCGCGATCGCGGCGAGTGGCATGACGGACGCCTGACCATTCTGGGCCGAATGGACAATCTCTTTTTCAGCGGCGGAGAAGGGATCCAGCCGGAAGCGCTGGAGCGCGTTATCGTCACACATCCGCAGGTAAGCCAGGTGTTTATCGTCCCGCTGGATGACGCCGAATACGGGCAACGCCCGGTGGCGGTAGTGGAATGTGAGCCGGGCACGGATATCACGCTGTTGCCGGAGTGGGTTCAGGGCAGGCTGGCGCGCTTTGAGCAGCCGGTACACTGGCTGGCGCTGCCGTCAGAACTGAAAAATGGCGGGATAAAGATCTCCCGCCAGGCGTTAAGGCAGTGGGTCAATGCCCTGTTGAGGGGCTAATCAGCCGATATCCGGCTGCGGTTTCTGCTGGCGTCGACGCATCCAGCGCAGCACCGGCGGCACGACAATCACCATGATCGCCATCGCCAGCAGGATCTTCGTCACGCTGCTCTCCCACAGGATCGCCATGTTGCCATTGCTGATGGAGAGGGCGCGGCGCAGGTTCTGCTCCAGCATTTCCCCCAATACAAACCCTAAAATCAGCGGCGACATCGGGAAGTGCATCTTGCGCAGAATGTAGCCCAGCACGCCGAGCAGCACCATTAACACCAGGTCGAAGGTGGTGCTGTGCACCGCGTACACCCCAACCGCAGAGACGGCGGCGATGGCCGGGACCAGGAACCACAGGGGAATGGTCAGCATGCGGGTGAACAGCCCGATCAGCGGGATGTTCATCACCAGCAGCATCACGTTGGCGATCAGCAGCGCCGCAATCAAGCCCCAGACGATATCGGGCTGCTCGGTAAACATCGCCGGACCCGGGGTGATGTTATAGAGCGTCAGCGCGCCCATCATCACCGCCGTGGTGCCGGAGCCCGGCACGCCGAGGGTCAGCATCGGGATAAACGAGCCGCAGGCCGAGGCGTTATTCGCCGCCTCCGGCGCCGCCACGCCGCGGATATCGCCTTTGCCGAAGCTGTCGCTGTTACCGCTCAGCTTTTTCTCGGTCATGTAGGTGATGGCGCTGGCGATGGTCGCCCCCGCGCCGGGCAGGATGCCGACAAAGAAACCAATCACCGACGAACGCAGGGTAGCACCCACACACTGTGCCCCCTCTTTGGCATTAAAGAGCATGCGGCCGGTTTTGCGCACCAGCGTCTGCCCGCTGCTGGTATGTTCCAGCATCAGTAAGATTTCTGAGACAGAGAACAGGCCAATCACCACGACAATGAACTGCACGCCGTCGGACAGGTGAACGCTGTCGAAGGTAAAGCGATAAACCCCGGTGTTGGCATCCACGCCGACGGTGGCCAGACTGAGGCCAATCAACGCAGACAAAAACGACTTCAGCGGATTCTGCGCCATCATGCTGCCGAGACAGGCGATGGCGAATACCATCAGGGCAAAATACTCGGCCGGACCAAACGCCAGCGACCACTGGGCCAGCGCCGGGGCGAAGAGGATGATGCCGCCAATGGCGATCAGGGAGCCAAAGAACGAGCTGACGGCGGAAATAGAGAGCGCCACGCCGCCGCGTCCCTGCTGTGCCATCGGATAGCCATCCAGCGCGGTCATAATGGCGGCGGCATCGCCAGGAACGTTAAGCAGTATCGAGGAAATACGCCCCCCGTATTCGCAGCCGATATAAACCGTCGCCAGCAGGATCAACGCCGATTCCGCAGGCAGGTGCAGCGCAAAGGCCAGCGGCAGTAAAATCGCCACGCCGTTGATAGGCCCAAGGCCCGGCAGCAGGCCAACGATCGTCCCGACGAAACAGCCGATCAGGGCGATCACCAGGTTTTCCGGGGTCATCGCTACCGCGAACCCGTGAGAGAGATAGATCCAGGTATCCATAGCGTGCTCCGTTAGTTAAACCATGCGCCGAGCGGCAGGGTCACGTCCAGCAGGCGGTCGAAGGCGTACCAGAGTAAAATGCCCAGTACGACCCCGGAGATCCCCGCCGCAGGCAGCGAGGCGTTAAACAGTATGCCAATCACCATCGTCAGCAGGGCGGTGGCGATCGGGAAGCCGAGCCACTCAAAGCCCCACGCGTACATCAGCAGAACAATCACCATTACCAGCAGACGTTGCAGCGTGCGGCGTGGCGGCCACTCCACGGTGTCCGGATGGCGCAGCAGCAGGGCCACCGAACAGAGCAGCATCAGGCCAACAATGCCGACGGGAAAGGGGCGTGGCCCCACGGGTTCATAGCTGTATTCGCTGTGGATCTGCCAGGCGACGAACAGGCCGCCAATGCAGAGCAGCAGCCATATCCCGGCAAAAATGCGATCGCTCATAGCGCCTCCGGTTATTTCGCAAGACCAAAGGCTTTCGCCTGTTCGCGGTAGTCATTCACCTGTTTTTTCACATACTCGTCCAGCTGCTTGCCGTTCAGGTTGAACTCAAACAGCCCGCGCAGATCGCGCTGTTTTTTGAACTCCTCGGTTTGCTGAAGTTTTGCGAAGGTATCCACCCACCACTGGTACTCGGCGTCGGTCACTTTTGGCCCGACGAAGAAGCCACGGATGATCGGCCAGACCAGGTTATAACCCTGCTCTTTGGCGGTTGGGACGTCTGCCAGCTGGCCCGGCAGACGGTTTTCCGAGAAGACCGCCAGCACGCGGATCTTATCCCCGCTCAGGTAGGGCACCATTTCGCTGAGATCGCCCGATACTGCCTGCACGTGATTGCCCATCAGCGCCGTCACCGGCTCACCGCCGCCTTCAAAGGCCACGTAACGCATTTTGTGCGGATCCACTTTGGCCTGCTGCGCCAGCAGCGCGGCTTTCATCCAGTCCTGGCTGCCGATAGAGGCGCCTGCGCCAATCACCACGCTGTTCGGATCTTTTTCCATGGCGGTCAGCAGATCTTTCAGGGATTTCCACGGGGAGTCGGCGCGAACGGCGATCATGCCGTAATCGGTGCCCACGGTGGCGAGCCAGCGCACGTCATTTACGTCATAACGACCAAATTTCCCCTGCGACAGGTTCAGCAGCGAGCCGCCGGAGAAGGCCACCACGGTGCCGGGTTCAGCAGGGCGCTGGGCGACGATGGCGTTATAGGCTACCGCGCCCACGCCGCCGGGCATGTAGGTGACGCGCATCGGTTTCTCAATGGCCTTCGTCTCCAGCAGGCTGACCTGAATCAGCTTACAGGTCAGGTCAAAGCCGCCGCCGGGTTTGGCCGGTGCGATACACTCGGTGCGGGACGGGGTGTCCTGCGCCTGGACGACAGAGGCACTCAACAGCAATACGCTTGCAGCAAGGGTAGAAAGTAATTGTTTTTTCATCGTTTATCCTCACGCCGGAGAACCGGGAGTACGGGTACGGGTGTCTTTTTTCTGATTATGTGAACCACCTTGTAGCGGTTCCGTTGCGTGATTGTTAAAACAATAACCTTTCATTTCCCTTTCACTGCGACACCAACTTTACAGGATGTGATATGCGTCTCTTACTGGCGGAAGATAATCGTGAGCTGGCTCACTGGCTGGAGAAAGCGCTGGTACAAAACGGATTTGCCGTGGATTGCGTCAACGATGGACGGGCGGCCGATCACCTTTTACAGGGGGAAAACTATGCCGTCGCGATCCTTGATATCGGCATGCCCGGCTTCGACGGGCTGGAAGTGGTGCATCGTCTGAGAAAGCGCGGGCAGACGCTGCCGGTGCTGTTTCTTACCGCCCGCAGCAACGTGGCAGACAGGGTGAAAGGGCTGAATGCCGGGGCGGATGACTATCTGCCGAAGCCGTTCGAGCTGGAGGAGCTTGATGCCCGCCTGCGCGCGCTGCTGCGCCGCAGCGAAGGGCGAACCCAGGAGCGCCAGCGGCTGGGAGAGCTGGAGTACGATGATGAAGGCTTTTTTCTGCTGCGCGATGAACCTCTTTCCCTCACGCCGCGCGAGCTCTCTTTACTGAAGGTGCTGATGCACCGCCGGACCCGTCCCGTCTCCCGGCAACAGCTCTTCGACCAGGTGTTCAGCCTGAACAACGACGTCAGCCCCGAGAGTATCGATCTCTATATTCACCGCCTGCGTAAGAAGCTGACCGGCAGCGGCGTGCGGATCACCACCCTCCGGGGACTGGGCTACGTGCTGGAGTGCGGCGATGAAGTGGGTTAAGCCGCAGTCGCTTTACCTGCAACTTTTGCTCTTTCTGGGTTTGCCGCTGCTGCTGTTATGGGGGCTGTCAGCCTTTAACAGCTACGTTAGCGCGCTACAGGCGGCGACGCAGGCCTATGACCGCACGCTGTTATCCTCGGCGCGCACCGTGTCTGAGCGGCTGGTGGTGCACAAGGGCAAGCTGCTGGTGAACGTGCCCTGGGTCGTGCTCGACAGCTTTGAGCTGAACATGAACGATCGCCTCTACTACAAGGTGGTTGACCCTGACGGGCGGACGATCTCCGGCTATGACGATCTGCCAAATATGCCTCCCTCCACGTCGCGCACCACTCACTATCCGGCGCTGGCGTGGTTTTATCATACCGAGTATCGCGGGCAGGCGATCCGCGTGGCGAAGCTGCTCCAGCCGGTTAACGAAGATAATGTGTTCGGGATGGCGGAAATTTATGTCGCAGAAACGTTGCAGTCGCGGCGCTATCTGGCCACACAGCTGCTGTTTTCCTCGCTCGTGTCGCAGGGGCTGCTGGTGCTGCTGACGCTGGTCCTGACCGCCTGGCTGCTGCGCCGCGTGCTGCGCCCAATGCGGCAACTCTCTTCGCTGATGGTGCGCCGTGAGCCCGGGCTGTTGGCCCCGCTGCCGGAGCTGCTGCCCTGGTCGGAAACGCGGCTGCTGATTGTGGCGTTTAACCGTTACATCGACCGGTTGCGCGGCGTACTTTCGCGGCAGGAGCGCTTCAATGCCGATGCCTCACACCAGCTCAAAACGCCGCTGGCGGTGCTAAAAACGCAGGTATCCGTTGCTCTGACGCGTAACGATCCGGCGCAGTGGCAGGAGAGCTTACGGGCAATGAACGTTACGCTGGATAACACCATCGTGCTGACGGAAAGACTGTTACAGCTTTCGGCGGTGAAGCGGAAAGAGCAGGGGGAGCGACAGTTTGCCCCTGTCGATCTGGTACAGGTGGTGCAAAACTGCTGCTTTTCGCGGCTGGCACAGGCGCGCAGCAAGGGTATCGATCTCGGTTATGACGGCGTACAGCAGCCGGTAATGATTGAGGGGGATGACGTTTTGCTGGGCGAACTCTGCGCTAACCTGCTGGAGAACGCGATCAAATACACGCCGGAGCAGGGCATCGTGACGGTGTACCTGCGCATGGATAACGATGCCGTTGAGCTGAGCGTGGAGGACAGCGGACCGGGTATTGCCGAAGACCAGATCTCCCAGGCCATGCTGCCGTTTCATCGGCTGGATAACGTGGGCGATGCCGCCGGGTCCGGCATTGGCCTGGCGCTGGCCAACGATATTGCCCGCCTGCACCGCAGCCATCTTCAGCTGATGCCCAGTGAAAATCTGGGCGGCCTGTGCGTAAAAATGCGTTTTTTATTGATGATATAAATACCGATATTATCAAATCGTTACAAACTAATTGCCCGATGTCCACTGAGCGCATTGATCCCACAGACAGTCAGGTTAAAATCTCGCGGTTTTTGGACATCTCTGAATATATTGTGCGGGATCACGACAATGAAAAAAGTGGCATTAATGGGCTTAGGCCTGATGTTTGTATCGGCAGCAGCCAACGCTATTTCCTTCAACGGCTCGGCGGGCGAAGATTATACCCACCTGGGCTTTGGTCTTGGCACGGATAGCGCAGGCCTGGCGATGACCGGCGGCTGGACGCATAACGACGACGATGGGGATGCGGCAAGCCTGGGGCTGGGCTTCAACGTACCTTTGGGTCCTTTCCTGGCGACAGTCGGCGGTAAAGGGATTTACACCAACCCGAACGACGGCGACGAAGGTTATGCGGCGGCAGTGGGCGGCGGTTTGCAGTGGAAAATCGGCGACAGCTTTGGCCTGTTCGGTGAGTACTACTACTCTCCGGATTCCCTCTCCAGCGGTATCGATAGCTATGAGGAAGCCAACGTGGGTGGACGCTGGACCATCATCCGTCCTGTCACCATCGAAGCGGGTTACCGTTATCTGAACCTGGCGGGTAAAGACGGCCACCGCGACAACGCGCTGGCAGATGGTCCCTACATCGGTGTGAGCGCAGGTTTCTAATCCTTTCGGCGCGGCGTTCAGTCGCGCCAGTTTCTCTCTTCCCCCGGTCTTCGATTGCGCTATAGTGTTTTGACCATTGAAATGGGAGAACACAATGATAAACGTGGAAATGTTATCCACTGGCGACGAAGTGCTGCATGGGCAAATCACTGATACCAATGCCGCCTGGCTTGCCGATCTCTTCTTTGAGCAAGGATTACCGTTAACGCGCCGCAACACCGTGGGTGACAATCTTGAGTCGCTGGTCAACGTTCTGCGCGAGCGCAGCGAACGCTGCGACGTGCTGATTGTGAACGGCGGGCTTGGGCCCACCAGCGACGATCTCAGCGCGCTGGCCGCCGCCACGGCCAGAGGTGAAGGCCTGGTCCTGCACGAGGCGTGGCTGGCACAGATGGAGCGATTTTTCTCCGAGCGTGGCCGCGTGATGGCCCCCAGCAACCGCAAGCAGGCTGAAATTCCCGCCAGCGCGGAACTGATTGATAACCCGGTCGGCACCGCCTGCGGGTTTGCCGTTCAGCTGAACCGCTGCCTGATGTTCTTCACCCCGGGCGTGCCGTCGGAATTTAAAGTGATGGTCGAGCAGCAGATCCTGCCGCGCCTGCGCGCGCGCTTCACGCTGCCTGAACCGCCGCTGTGCCTGCGTCTGACCACCTTTGGCCGCTCGGAAAGCGATCTGGCTCAGAGCCTCGATCACCTGCAACTGCCTCCCGGCGTGTCGATGGGCTATCGCTCCTCCATGCCGATTATTGAACTGAAGCTGACCGGACCGGCGTCAGAGAAAGCCGCTATGCTGGCACTATGGCCGGAAGTGCAGCGCGTCGCCGGGGAAAGCCTGATTTTCGAAGGAACGGAAGGGCTGCCGGCGCAGATCGCAGCGCATTTGCAGTCCCGCCAGCTGAGCGTGACGTTAAGCGAGCAGTTTACCGGTGGGCTTCTGGCGCTTCAGCTTACCCGGGCGGGTGCGCCGCTGCTGGCCAGCGAAGTGGTGCCGTTCCAGCAGGAGACGCTGGCGCAGACGGCGCGCTGGGCGTCCGAGCGCAGAGTGAAGCATTTCGCGGGGCTGGCGCTGTTTGTGGGCGGGCTGGATGAGGAGCATCTCAACTTCGCCCTGGCAACGCCGGAAGGGACGCACGCCCTGCGGGTCAGGATGAGCATTACCCGCCACAGCCTGGCCGTGCGTCAGGAGGTGTGCGCGATGATGGCGCTGAACATGCTGCGCCGCTGGCTGAACGGGAAAGAGGTCGCCAGCGAGCACGGCTGGATCAACGTCGTGGAATCGCTGTTCGTAGAGTGAGGATGTGCCGGGGCAGTGTCCCCGGCAACGGTTACGCCAGTGCGTTTGCCAGCAAGGTAATGGGATGTTCACAGCGTTTGCTGGTGGACATCTCGATCTGCCACTTGCAGGTTTCACAATCCGTCACCACGATATCTGCGCCGCTCTCTTCAATCTGCCGGAACAGCGGCGCGCCAATGGCCTGTGACGTTGGGTAGTTTTCACGCTTGAATCCGTAGGTGCCAGCGATGCCGCAGCAGCGTGAGTCCAGCACCGTCAGCTCCAGCCCCGGGATCAGCCGCAGCAGCTCCAGCGTATAGATCGACCAGCCCATCTTCTCCATATGACATGGCGTTTGATACACCACCTTCAGCGGCAATTTGCCCAGCGGTAACGTCTGCCCACTGTCAAGTTTGCGCCAGAGAAAACGGGTCGCCAGCTCAATGTGCTCGCGCAGGCCGGTGTTATCCACATCCAGCAGATGCGGATATTCATCGCGCAGCGTGAAGGTACAGGTTGACGACGTCGCCAGTACCGGTATCCCTTTGTCGACGATCGCCTCACGTAAAGAGGTGACGTTGCTTTTTGCCTGCCTGCGCGCTTTGTCGGTAAAACCGTTGGCAATCAGCGGAACGCCGCAGCACTTCTCTTTGCTCAGCAGCTGAACGCCCGTCCCCATGGTGTTCAGCACTTTCAGCAGGTCTTTTCCCAGCTGCGGATGGTTGTAGTTCACGTAGCAGCCGTGGAAGAAGGCAACCTGCTCAGCGAACTGCGCCTGTTCTGCCGCCACGGATTTATACCAGCGGCGGAAGGTGCCGTGAGAATATTTCGGCAGACTGCGGTGATGGTCGATTTTGAGCGTCGCATCCAGCAGCCTGCGCACCGGCTTCAGGGCGGTGGCGGCATTGACGACCGGCGCGAAAGGCGTCGAGAGGCTGCCCATCAGATCGGTGTGGCTCAGTATCGTGTCGCGCAGCGTCGGTTTTTGCGTACTGTAGCGGGCGCGGGCGCGCTGGATGATATCGCCTATTTTCACGTCCGACGGGCAGGCAACTTCGCAGCGTTTGCAGTTTATGCAGTATTTCAGCGCCTCGTCGTAGAGCGCGCCGTCCTTCAGGCGCAGACGCTCCCCGTCGGGGCCGGCCTGTTTCGGGCCGGGATAGCGCGGATCGACGCCGCTGACCGGGCAAACCGTGGTGCAGACCGTGCATTTGATACAGCTTTCAAATCGGGTGTCGTTCATTGTGCTCCCTCCCTGCGCTGGATAATCTGCTCCGCGACATGCAGCGCGGTGACGGCGCAGACGCCGCCACCGCAGCCCTGTGCCACGGGATCGTACCCGCCCAGAACCGAGCCGATGGCGTAAAGATTTTCAACCGGTTCCCCGCCCAGCTGCGGGCGCAGCTGGGTATCGACGATCACGCCGAACTGCTGCCAGGGCTGCGGGGTGAAGAAATCGCTTTGATACCAGTCCGCGCGGGAAGCGCTTTGCCGGACATCCAGCCCGAGAATTGCCTCACGCACGCCATCCCGGCTGCTCAGCAGACCGTTACTGAAAAAACTGCCGCTTGCCAGCACCGTATAGCGTGCACGAAGCGGGATGTCGCCGTGGTTGCGGGTCCAGATTTCGCTTACCGCGCCCTCTACCAGGGTGATTTTTTTCACCTCGTCGCCTGCCAACCAGACGCCACCCTGGGCGACAAACTGACGTTGAAGCTGGGTATGCAGACGAATGCCGGGCACGGAAGGGGGGAGCGTCGGCAGTAAACCGAGCGTACAGGGCAGGCGCGCCGAGAGCCAGCGCCAGAGCCGGTTGTCCGTTAAGCCAAAACAGGCGGGCATAAACAGGGCGTCGCAGCTCTCGCCGAGCGGTTGAAGCGCCGCGTACAGCTGCGGCCAGTAGCGTTCATTATCCAGCAGGCGGGCAATGTTCACCGCACGAAACTCGCTGGGGTTTTCGCGCAGCACGTCGAGCTCGGGGAGATCAATCTCCGCCGTATCCACCTGAATGCCTTGCTGTCTGAGAGACGCGGCGGCAAGATGCGGCTGGAAATCGAGGAAACCGCTGATCCCCACCACCCGCACGTGCCCGGCAGCGATGGGGGCGACAGGCACCTCTTCCGGGCTAAGCCAGGCGGCGCGCAGAGTGCCGAGCGGCGTGACGCGCTGATGATTTTGCTCGGCGTCACCCTGCATGCGTGCGCCGCAGGCGGTCAGCAGGTGTTCGGTTTCGCAGGCAAAGCGGGCCATATTCTCTGCGCCCGTCAGGCGGTAGGGATGTTCAGGCGGCAGATCGGCGAACGATAGCGCGCCCAGTAAATCCAGCGAGCCGGAAGAGAAGTGCAGGGCACTTTGACCGCGAGTGACAATGGCGCAGCGCAGACCCCGCTGCGTCAGTTTGAGACCGCACAGCAGGCCCGCCAGCCCTCCACCCACAATCACGGTATCAAATTTCATGGTTGTGCTCCTTCTCCAGACCGCAAAGTCCCTGATAGACCCAGCGGGTAAACTCACTTTCGCGCAGGGCATCGCCCCAGGCGACGGGCTGAATGCCTTTCCAGCGCTCATTTAAAAAATCGCTGAGCTGGGCTAGCGACTGGGTTGAGGAGGTGGCATGAAAACGTTGCAGCAGCCCGGCGGCACGGCAGGCGCACAGCTCCCCCTGACAGGTGCCCATCCCGACTCGCGTGCGGCGGCGTAAATCAAGCAGGTTGTTCACCGTCAGGTTTTCCACGGCATATTGCACCTCGCCTGCGGTCACGGCTTCGCATTCGCACACCAGGCTGCGGCTGAGTCGCCCTTCACCGAGCCAGGTTGGGGTGCGGTCGCCGTGACGGTAAATCGCCGAACCGCGAAGCGGGGCAGGGAGTGAAATGATTTTGTGCAGCGTTTTTTCTGTCGATTGCTGCGAGCCGGGCAGAGCCTGTTCCGCCGTCACGCACGGTGCGGTGTTGCCGAGCTTACGGCAGACGGCATCGGTGGCCCACTGGGCCATCAGCCGGTAGGTCATCAGCTTGCCGCCGGTAATGGTGATAAACCCGTCCATGCCGTCACGTTCAGCGTGATCGAGCAGCACGATGCCGCGGCTGACGTTACGCCCGCTCGGATCGTTGTCGCTGGCGACGAGGGGACGCACGCCCGCGTAGGCACGCAGAATACGCGTCTGCGCCATCACCGGGGCCAGCTTTTCCCCTTCGCGCAGCAGGATATCCACCTCTTCAGCGGTGACGCGGTTGTAATCAATTTCGCTGTAGTCCACATGCATTGAGGTCGTGCCGATTAACGAAATGGTGTCCCCCGGCACGAGGATATCGGCGTCAGACGGTTTACGGCAGCGGTTGATGACATGGTTATTGATGCGGTGGTCGAGGATCAGCAGCGAGCCTTTGGCCGGGAACATGCGCACCGACAGGTCCGCGTATTCCGCGATGCGCTGGCCCCAGATCCCCGCCGCGTTGACTACGACGGCGGCATACAGCTCGCGGTGTTCGTTGTACTGCGCATCAAACACGCGCACCCCGCGCACGCTATTACCTTCACGAATAAGCCCGGTGACGTGATGCCCGGTCAGGATCTGGGCGCCATGTTCCCGCGCGTCGAGCATATTGGCGGCGGTCAGGCGGAAAGGATCAACGGTTCCGTCCGGTACTTTTACCGCGCCCAGTAACGCCGGGTTTACCGAGGGTTCAAGACGGCGCGCCTGCGCAGGATCGATCGCCTCGGCCTGAATGCCTGCCGCCGTGCAGGCGGTGATAAAGGTTTGCTGAAAGCCGAGGTCATCTTCTGGAAGGGTGATAAAAAGACCGTTGGTCGGTTCAACGCAGTGGCGGGCGATGCGCCTGAGGATCTGGTTTTCAGCGATACACTCGCGTGCTGACTCAGCGTCAGTAACCGCATAGCGGGCACCGCTGTGCAACAGACCGTGGTTACGCCCCGTTGCGCCGGTGGCGATGTCGTGGCGCTCCAGAAGCGTGACGCTCAATCCCCGCAGGGCGCAGTCGCGTGCGATGCCGGCACCCGTCGCGCCACCGCCAATGATAATCACATCGCTGAAGCGTGGATCGTGAATTGTCATTGCCTTTCCTCTATGTTCGTTTTTTAGCATTTAGCCACATTGATCGTGTGGTTTGTTTGATTTCGAACATAAACGCGCGAAATTCGAAAGTGAAACGTGATTTCATGCGCTTTTTTGCGCATTCTGTCATATTTCTGTAACAATCTGTGCGTTGATTCACAGTAACATTCACCGTGATTTCTTAACATCGCCGCCTCTGTAGCCGGGCGCGAGATGCCCGGTCATTTTTTGAAAGGCCACGGAGGCTGTTATGCTCAGTATCTTTAAACCTGCGCCACACCGGGCGCGACTGCCAGAGGCAGAGATTGATCCTCTCTACCGCCGTCTGCGTTGGCAAATCTTCCTCGGGATCTTCTTCGGGTATGCGGCGTACTATCTGGTACGTAAAAACTTTGCGCTCGCCATGCCGTACCTGGTGGAACAAGGCTTCTCCCGCGGCGATCTGGGCTTTGCGCTGTCAGGGATCTCCATCGCGTACGGTTTTTCGAAGTTCATTATGGGGTCGGTGTCGGATCGCTCGAATCCGCGCGTGTTCCTGCCCGCCGGTCTGATCCTCGCGGCAGCGGTGATGCTGTTCATGGGCTTTGTGCCATGGGCGACCTCCAGCATTGCCGTCATGTTCGTACTGCTGTTCCTCTGCGGCTGGTTCCAGGGGATGGGGTGGCCGCCATGCGGACGTACCATGGTGCACTGGTGGTCACAGAAAGAGCGCGGTGGGATTGTATCGGTCTGGAACTGCGCGCATAACGTCGGGGGCGGGCTTCCGCCGCTGCTGTTCCTGCTGGGGATGGCCTGGTTCAACGACTGGCACGCGGCGCTCTATATGCCTGCCTTTGGCGCCATTCTGGTGGCGATTATCGCCTTCGCCCTGATGCGCGACACGCCGCAGTCCTGCGGCCTGCCGCCGATTGAAGAGTACAAAAACGACTACCCGGATGATTACAGCGAGAAGCACGAAGAAGAGCTGACCGCGAAACAGATCTTCATGAAGTATGTGCTGCCAAACAAGCTGCTGTGGTACATCGCGGTGGCGAACGTGTTTGTCTACCTGCTGCGCTACGGCATCCTCGACTGGTCCCCGACTTACCTGAAAGAGGTGAAGCACTTCGCGCTGGATAAATCCTCCTGGGCCTATTTCCTGTATGAATACGCGGGCATTCCCGGCACGCTGATCTGCGGCTGGATGTCGGACAAAGTGTTTAAGGGCAACCGTGGGGCGACGGGCGTGTTCTTTATGACGCTGGTCACCATCGCGACGGTCGTTTACTGGCTAAACCCGCCGGGTAATCCGGGTGTGGATATGGCCTGTATGATTGTCATCGGCTTCCTGATTTATGGTCCGGTTATGCTGATTGGCCTGCACGCGCTGGAGCTGGCGCCGAAGAAAGCGGCTGGCACGGCGGCAGGCTTTACCGGTCTGTTTGGCTACCTCGGCGGTTCAGTGGCGGCAAGCGCCATCGTCGGTTACACCGTCGATTTCTTCGGCTGGGACGGCGGCTTTATGGTGATGATTGGCGGCAGCGTGCTGGCTGTTCTGCTGCTGGTTGTTGTGATGATTGGTGAAAAACGTCATCACGCCGAAGTGCTGGCGCGTCGTCAATAAGGAGCATTGCGATGAAATTAACTCAGTTAGCGACAGGCCTGCTGCTGGCGGGCCTGATGACAGGCTCCGCGCTGGCGGCGGATAAAATCGTGATCGCCCACCGTGGCGCCAGCGGTTATCTGCCGGAGCATACGCTGCCGGCAAAAGCGATGGCCTATGCCCAGGGCGCGGATTATCTGGAGCAGGATCTGGTGATGACGAAGGACGACCAGCTGGTCGTTCTGCATGACCATTATCTTGACCGCGTGACGGACGTGGCGGAGCGTTTCCCGGATCGTGCCCGTAAAGATGGCCGCTACTACGCCATCGACTTCACGCTGGCGGAGATCCGCTCGCTGAAGTTTACCGAGGGCTTCGAGATTGAGAACGGTAAGAAGGTGCAGGTCTATCCGGGGCGTTTCCCGATGGGCAAGTCTGACTTCCGTATTCACACCTTCGAAGAGGAGATCGAGTTTGTTCAGGGGCTGAACCACTCGACGGGCAAAAATATCGGTATCTACCCGGAAATCAAAGCGCCGTGGTTCCACCATCAGGAAGGAAAAGACATTGCCGCGAAGACGCTGGAGGTACTGAAAAAGTACGGCTACACCAGCAAGAAGGATAAGGTTTTCCTGCAATGTTTCGATGCCGCGGAACTGAAGCGCATCAAAACTGAGCTGGAGCCGAAGATGGGAATGGATCTCAATCTGGTGCAGCTGATTGCCTATACCGACTGGAATGAAACTCAGGAAAAACAGCCGGACGGGAAGTGGGTGAACTACAGCTACGACTGGATGTTTAAGCCGGGCGCGATGAAGCAGATTGCGCAGTACGCCGACGGCATCGGGCCGGATTACCACATGATGGTGGCGGAAGGCTCAACGCCGGGCCACGTGAAGCTGACGGCGATGGTGAAAGAGGCGCATGCGAGCAAGATGCAGGTGCATCCGTATACCGTGCGTGCAGACCAGTTGCCGGAGTATGCGACGGACGTGGATCAGCTTTACGACGTGCTGTATAACCAGGCGGATGTGGACGGATTGTTTACGGATTTCCCGGATAAAGCGGTCGAATTCATTCACCGGAAGTAGGTTTTGTAGGTCGGGTAAGGCGAAGCCGCCACCCGACAATCAGGCTCTGCGGCCTGATGCCCTCACCCTAACCCTCTCCCACCGGGCTGAGGGATCCCCAGTAATTTTTTTATGCAGAAGCAATAAAGTTGCTTTCTAAATGACTGAGGGCTGTCAGCGATGCCCTGGTCCGGCTGTAAATCGCTGAGGCGTTTGCCTTCCGGCCGGGGCGAGGCGCAGGGATGCGCCGAGAGGGCGGCTTTACAGGGACGTTGCCTCCGCCCGTACCCGATAAGCCG
>NZ_JADBPZ010000012.1:0-139359 GCF_014893445.1 Enterobacter cloacae complex sp. P29RS
TCGCTGACAGCCCTCAGTCATTTAGAAAGCAACTTTATTGCTTCTGCATAAAAAAATTACTGGGGATCCCTCAGCCCCGTGGGAGAGGGTTGGGGTGAGGGCATCAGCCCGCACTAAATCTACTTCTCTTCCACCGCCGGCACATCCGGCCACGCGTGGACCACGGCTTTAATCAGCGTCGCCAGCGGAATGGCGAAGAACACGCCCCAGAATCCCCACAGCCCGCCGAAAATCACCACTGACAGGATAATCACCAGCGGATGCAGGTTAACTGCTTCAGAGAACAGCACCGGTACCAGCAGGTTCCCGTCCAGTCCCTGAATAATCAGGTATACGGCGAAACAGCTCCAGAACTCCGTACCCAGACCAAACTGGAACAGCGCCACACCGACTACCGGAATGGTCACCACAAACGCGCCGATATACGGGATCAGAACCGAGAATCCGACCAACACCGCCAGCAGCAGCGAGTAGTTCAGCCCGAAAATCACGAAGCCAATCCAGGTCGCCACGCCCACCACAATCATCTCCAGCACTTTGCCGCGAATGTAGTTGGTGATCTGCTGGTTCATCTCCTGCCAGACCTGTCCTGCGAGACCGCGATTGCGCGGCAGCACGCGGCGCACCGCATTCAGCATCTGCTCTTTATCTTTGACCAGGAAAAACACCATTAGCGGCACGAGAACAAGGTAAACCGCCAGCGTCAGCAACCCCACCAGCGAGGCCAGAGAGTATTTCACCACCGAGTCACCCATGGTCATGATGCGGGCGCGCATGTTTTCGGCCATCGCATCGATGATCCCGGCGTCCATCAGCGCAGGATAGCGGCGCGGCAGCGTGGCGGCAAAATCAGACAGTTTATTCAGCATGCCGGGCATGTCGCGGATCAGGTAGATCCCCTGTTGCCAGGCGATGGGCATCACCACGAAGGACATCAGCAGCAGAATGCCGACAAACAGCACCAGGACAATGCTGGTCGCCCAGCGTCGGGAACAGCCGATATGTTCCAGACGCGCGGTGGGCCACTCCAGCAGATACGCCAGCACAATTGCCACCAGAAGCGGTGCCAACAGGCCACTAAAGAAGAACAGGATACCGAATCCGGCAACCAGAATGACCAGCAAAGCAATGGCTTCCGGATCGCTAAACCGACGCCGATACCACTGCATTAACATTTCGAGCATACAACCCTTCCCTGAATCGAATGGCGGGAGTGAGACGGTGAATTGTATCTAACTGTCACAAAAAAGACTTTCCTTTTTGTTTCACTGTCAGGTTTCGCAAAACCCTGATGAATGGGATTTTCTTCATCTCTTAACACGGCTACACTCGCAGAGCAGCGGAGATGAACGTTATGCGGGTTCATCGGTCAAATTAGCACATCCAACATACAGGACAGTGGTTATGTTCAGGCAGTTGAGAAAAACACTGGTTGCGACACTGATTGCCGCCGTGACGGTGGGTCAGGTGTTGCCCGCTTTCGCTGACTCGTCCGATTCATTGCCGGACATGGGCACCACGGCAGGAAGCACGCTCTCCATCGGGCAGGAGATGCAGATGGGTGATTATTACGTACGCCAGCTGCGCGGCAGTGCTCCGCTGATTAACGACCCTTTGCTGGTGCAGTACATCAACGGTCTGGGGATGCGACTGGTGGCGCACGCAGACTCGGTAAAAACGCCCTTCCACTTCTATTTAATCAATAACGACGAAATCAACGCCTTCGCCTTCTTTGGCGGGAACGTGGTGCTGCATTCGGCGTTGTTCCGTTATTCCGATAACGAAAGCCAGCTGGCGTCCGTCATGGCGCACGAAATTTCGCACGTCACCCAGCGCCATCTGGCGCGTGCGATGGAAGATCAGAAGCGTAACGCCCCCCTGACCTGGGTGGGCGCGCTGGGCTCTATTCTGCTGGCGATGGCCAGCCCGCAGGCCGGGATGGCGGCGCTTACCGGGACACTGGCGGGAACGCGTCAGGGGATGATCAGCTTTACCCAGCAGAACGAGCAGGAAGCAGACCGCATCGGCATTCAGGTTTTACAGCGTTCCGGCTTTGACCCGCAGGCCATGCCGAGCTTCCTGGAAAAACTGCTCGACCAGGCACGCTACTCGTCGCGCCCGCCTGAAATTCTGTTGACCCACCCGTTGCCGGAAAGCCGTCTCTCGGATGCGCGTAACCGTGCTAACCAGATGCGTCCGGTCGTCGTGCAGTCCTCGCAGGATTTCTACATGGCCAAAGTGAGAACGCTTGGCATGTACAACTCCGGACGTAATCAGCTCACCAGCGATCTGCTGGACGCGCTGGCGAAAGGCAACGTGCGCGAGAAGAACGCCGCGCAGTATGGTCAGGCACTCCAGGCGATGGAAGCAAGCAAGTACGATGAAGCGCGTAAAGCGCTACAGCCGCTGCTGGCGTCGGCGCCTGACAATCCGTGGTATCTCGACCTCGCAACCGATATCGATTTAGGACAGAAAAAAGCGACCGATGCGATCAACCGTCTGAAAGGGGCTAAAGACATTCGCAACAATCCGGTATTGCAGCTAAACCTGGCGAACGCCTACTTACAGGGCGGCCAGCCCGGCGAGGCGGTGACCATTCTGAACCGCTATACCTTTAACAATAAAGATGACCAGAACGGCTGGGAGCTGCTCGCCCAGGCCCAGGGGCAACTGGGTAATCGCGATCAGGAGCTGGCCGCGCGTGCGGAAGGTCTGGCGCTGGCGGGGCGCCTCGATCAGGCCATTTCCCTGCTAAGCAGCGCCAGCTCACAGGTGAAGCTCGGCAGCCTGCAACAGGCCCGCTACGATGCGCGAATCGACCAGCTGCGTGGCCTGCAACAACGCTTTAAGCCGTACGAGAAGATGTAATAAAGGAGAAGTCATGACAGACGCGGTAAAAATTTACCATAACCCTCGCTGCTCCAAGAGCCGCGAGACTCTGAATTTGCTGAAGTCTAACGACATCGATCCGGAAGTGGTGTTGTATCTGGAGACGCCCCCGGACGCGCAGACGATCCGCCAGCTGCTGAAGATGCTGAACATGGGCAGCGCACGCGAGCTGATGCGTCAGAAAGAAGATCTGTATAAATCGCTCAATCTGAACGATACCAGTCTCACTGAAGATCGGCTGATTCAGGCGATGGTCGACAATCCAAAGCTGATTGAGCGCCCGATTGTCGTGGCGAACGGCAAGGCGCGTATCGGCCGTCCGCCGGAAGACGTACTCGGGATCGTCTAATCGTTACGCCGCAGCGCTTCCAGAAACGCCTGCGGCGTACTCTCCCCCAGCTTTTTCTGCGCTTTTCCCCGGTTGAAAAATTCACACAGCTGGATCAACAGTTCTCCCGCCGGTTCACTATTCACGCGCGGAATGATCTCACGTAACGGCACGGCGACCTGAAGGGCAAGATAATACTGTGAATGCACTTTTACGATGACGTTATGCTCCGGCAAGTTCACTTCTAGCCCAAAAGTCTCAATAGATTGAATATCAGCCGGACAGGCAGCCAGCACCTCGTTCGTCCAGCGGGTCAGCAACTGCGGCGAGACACCGGCATAAAGCCGGGCGTAGCACCAGCCGCTGACGGGTTCACGCGCCCAGAGCAGGTGTTGCTCCCCACCGTCGTCCATATGCAGCGATAGCGGCTGATGATGCAGAAGTAGCTTCTGCGGCATGATACCGGCCTTCAGTGCCTTTTTGCCCTGCAACGATGCCCCCTTTTGTCTTACCGAAGCCGGTTTGAGGTAGCGGTTCAGGGTCGCGCGGGAAACGGCGATCCCGAGTCCGTCATTCACCAGCAGCAGCAGTTCATCCAGCGGTGCCCCAGTGATATCCCGCAGGGCATTTATCAGTGCCGCCTGCTCTTGTCTCAATGCTTTGTGTATCACTTTTGGCGTTGTGTGGTTATCCGAAACCTGGTCGCGGTTGCGCCAGCGCCTGACGGTGGTGACCGAGATCCCCAGTTCAACAGCTAGCTCTCTGTCGCTTTTATCTGACTGCTGAAGATAGCGACGGATACGCGGTGTGGTGGTGGCGTTAGCATGCAGTTTGATTTCCATCGCGTCCCTCTCCGCAACTAATCTCATGAGATTTATAGTAGAGCAGCGAATGCTTTGTGACCGATTTCACCTTTCGCTCGCCGCGCTTCACTGATAATCCACAGACATAACATAAACAACACCTCTCAATCTTGTACGGAGTTCACAATGAACAATGTTCTGGGATTTCTTGAAGCAAAACTGATGCCGCTGGCGGCGAAAACGGCCCAGCAGCGTCATCTTGGGGCCATTCGTGGGGCCTACGTTTCATTCATGCCGTTTATCATCGTCGGCTCCATCCTGCTGGTGATCTCCTCCTTCCCGAATCAGGCCTATCAGCAGTTTATGTCTCAGGCCTTTGGTGAGAGCTGGAGTGCGATTATAGAGATTCCATTCAACGCGGTATTCTCAACCATGTCGCTGTTTATCAGCTTCCTGGTGGCCTACCGCCTGGCTGAGCACTATGGCGAGGACCGCATCTCCTGCGGCATCCTGGCGCTGGTCGCCTTCCTGATCCTGACGCCCTTTATCAAAGTGGCGGAAAACGGCGGCATTACCGTGATGCCGGTGGAGTGGATTGGCAGCAAAGGGTTGTTTGTGGCGATGATCGGTTCCCTGCTGTGGACGGAACTGTTCTGCTGGCTGAAGCGCAAAAAGCTGGTCATCAAAATGCCGGACGGCGTACCTCCGGCGGTGCAGGAGTCGTTCGCGGCGCTGATCCCGGCCCTGCTGGTGATGATTCTGGTGCTTATTATCCGCATCATATTTGAAAACACCCACTACCACACCATCCACCAGTTTATTTATGAAGTGGTTGCCACCCCGGTGCGCCACTACGGCACCTCTTATTTCGGTGCGCTGATGACCGTATTCAGTATCACCATTCTGTGGTCAGTGGGCATTAACTCCGGTTCGATGATCAACGGCATTATTCGCCCGCTGTGGATGGAAAACCAGACCGACAACATCGCCGCGATCCAGGCGGGAACGACACCGCCGCACATTATCACGGAACAGTTTTTTGACATGATCTGGATGGGGGGCGCGGGGGCCACGCTGTCGCTGGTGATTGCGATGTTGATTTTCGCCCGCAGCAAAAACATGCGAGAAGTGGCGCGCCTCGGCGCAGGAGCCTCGGTATTTAACATCAACGAACCGATCCTGTTTGGCCTGCCGGTGATCATGAACCCGATCATGCTCATCCCGTTTAATCTGGTGCCGCTGGTGCTGGTCACCGTGCAGTATGCGGCGATGAAAATTGGCGCGGTCGCCGTCACCACCGGGGTGTTTATTCCCTGGACGCTGCCGCCGGTTATCAGCGGCTTTATCGTCACCGGGCACCTGAGCGGCAGCGTGATGCAGCTGATCAACCTGCTGATTGGCGCCATGCTGTACCTGCCTTTCATGCGTATCGTGGATAAACAGTACCGCGCCGCGGAGCTGACTACCGCTACGCAACCCGACACCACCCTTGCAAAACAGGAGTAAAGCATGTGGGGAATTATCGCAACCTGGCGAATGGCACTTGAAGGGGTAACGGAATCCGCGTCTGCCCTGGCGGCGGGAAAACCGGTCGCTTCGGCGGTGGTCGATGCCGTCGCTGCCGTGGAAGACTTTCCGCTGTATAAATCCGTCGGCTACGGTGGCCTGCCGACCGAGAACGGCGAGGTGGAGCTGGACGCGGCGTATATGGACGGCGACACGCTGGCGTTCGGCGCCGTGGGGAATCTGGTGGATATCGCCAACCCGGTGCGCGTGGCGCACGCGCTCAGCCGTCAGCGCTATAACAGCCTGCTGGTCGGCCAGGGCGCGCGCGAATGGGCGCTGAGCCAGGGCTTTGCCGGCAAAACTATGCTCACGGATCGCGCCATGCAGCACTACCGCAAGCGCTGCCGCGAAACGCTGGATAAGGGGTTAAGCCCCTACGACGGACATGACACCGTCGGCATCATTGGCCTTGATAAACAGGGTTCGATGAGCGTCGCCACCTCCACCAGTGGCCTGTTTATGAAAAAACGCGGTCGCCTCGGTGACTCACCCATCATCGGCTCCGGCTTTTACTGCGACAGCGAAACCGGCGCGGCCACCGCCACAGGCGTCGGTGAAGACCTGATGAAGGGCTGTACCAGCTACGAAATCGTTCGCCGGATGGCGCAAGGGATGACGCCGCAGCAGGCGGCGGATTCAGTCGTATTCGAACTGGAAGACAAGCTGATGTCGCGCTTCGGTCGCGCGGGCGATCTCTCCGTGGTGTGCATGAACAACCAGGGTGAATTTGGCGCCTCGACCAACATAAAAACCTTCTCGTTCGTGGTGGCGACGGCTCGCCAGCCCCTCACCGTTTTTCGTACTGAACGCCTGCGGGAGAAAACGCACTATCACGCGGTAGATGAGGAGTGGATGCAGGCCTATGCCGCACGGATCCGCGCGCCGATTGAGGAATCATGATGATCACGTACCAGTTTATCAACGCGCTTTCAGACGCGAAGCCGAACAACCATTTGATTGCGCGCGCTGACAGTTCCCTGTTACCGGATAGCGCTCTTGTCGCTGAAATGCGCCAGCAGAGCACCGTCGCGGACGCGCGCTTTGGCTGCGCGCCGTTTGCGCGCATTACTCTGTTGCCGGACACGATCTGGCATGACGCCCTGACCGAAGGGTTGCTCACCGCCCTGCGACCGCTGCTTACCGCCCCCGCCAGCGCCGAACTCGTGCTGGACGTGACGGATATCGACGATGTGGTGCTGGCGCAGGTGCTGCGTTTTCTCTTTAATCAGGCGCACAGGCTCAGTGACCTGAAGCTGAAGAAGACGAACGAAGCGGTGCGTCTTACCTGCATCACTGCCCTCTGCCTGCCGGAACAGCAGGCGAAGCTGGAGACGACCTTCCGCCAGCAGCAGGCCATTGCGCTCGGCATGATCGCGGCGCGACGTCTGGCGGATATGCCGTCCGACCGCTGCACGCCGCAGTTTGTGGTGGAAGAGGCGCAAAAACTGTGTGCCGCCAGCCCTGCCCTGCGCTGCGAGGTGCTGAACGAAAAAGATATTGCTGAGCAGGGTCTTGGACTGCTGCACGCCGTTGGCAAAGGGGCGACCTGCCCGCCGCGTCTGCTGGCTATTCATTATGATGGTGCCAACGACGGCCCGATGCGCTGCTACGTGGGAAAAGGCATTACCTTTGACACCGGCGGCCTGTGGCTGAAGGAAGGCGCGGGCATGTACACCATGAAATATGACATGTGCGGCGCGGCCAACGTACTGGGGCTGATGCTGACCGTTGCGGAGCTGAAATTACCCGTGCGCATCATGGGCGTGCTGGCGCTGGCGGAAAACGCCATCGGCCCCGACGCCATGCAGCCCGGCACGGTGGCAACAGCCTGTAACGGAACCACCGTTGAAATCAATAATACCGATGCCGAGGGCCGGCTGGTGCTGGCTGACGCCATTGCCTGGGCCAGCCAGCGGTACCCGCAGGCCCGCTACATCATTGATATGGCGACTTTGACGGGCGCAGTGGTGAAAGCGCTGGGGTATGAGCTGAGCGGGCTGATGACCCAGGATGAACCGCTGCGCGCCGCGTTGACGCAGGCAGGCAAACGGAGCGGTGACGAGGTGTGGTCTCTGCCGCTGGACGCACGGCTGAAAAAGCAGACCGACAGCGCGATTGCCGATCTGTGCAATACGCCGACTAACAATGCGGCGATAAGCGCCTCGGCGGCGTGGCTGCTGCATCACTTCTGTCCGCCGGCGATCCCCTGGGCACATCTGGATATCAGCGGGACGGCGCTGTGGCGTGAGAACGGCAGAAGCGTGGCGTCGGGAAGACCGATTCCGCTGCTGGTTGAGCACCTGATGGGGGATCTTTAGCCCGGTGGCGCTGCGCTTACCGGGCCTACGGGTGCCAAATGTAGGCCGGGTAAGGCGCAGCCGCCACCCGGCATAACTACAGCTTAAGAATATCTTTCACAAACGGAATGGTCAGCTTGCGCTGGGCGGTGATGGAGGCGCGATCGAGCTGATCGAGCGTATCAAAGAGCGTGCGCATCTCCCGATCCAGACGCTTGAGCAGGAAGCGGCCTACGTCTTCCGGCAGTTCAAATCCGCGCAGTCTGGCGCGCAACTGAAGTGCCTGGAGTTTGTCTTCATCCGACAGCGGTTGCAGCTTGTAGATTTGCCCCCAGTCCAGACGAGACGCCAGATCCGGCAGCCCCAGATTGAGCTGACGCGGCGGACGATCGCCGGTGATCAGCAGCCGGGTTTTGCCCGACTCCAGAATGCGGTTGTAGAGGTTAAAGATCGCCATTTCCCACGGCTCGTCTCCCGCCACGCATTCAATATTATCGATGCAGACCAGGGAGAGATGTTCCATGCCCTCCAGCACTTCAGGCACAAACCAGGTGCGTTTATCCAGCGGCACATAGCCTACCGCGTCACCGCGCGCCGAAAGTTCCGCACAGGCGGCATGCAGCAGGTGGCTGCGTCCCGCGCCTTCGCGTGACCAGATATAGATGTATCCGCTGTGTTCCTGGCGCAGCACGTTTTGCAGTGCAGCCAGTAAAGAGGGGTTATCACCCGGCCAGAAACTCGCGAAAGTTTCGTCGTCAGGGAGATAAAGTGGCAGAGAGAGCTGTGCCGGTCCGTTCAGAAATACCTCAACCAGAGATCTTACATAAAATCGGAATGGAGTTTAACACGGAACCAGCAAGGAGAGAACCGGGCGGATCGTCCGCCCGGTTAAAGGATCAATGTGGTGCTTTTTCGCTATCGTCAGCGTCCAGGATTTCTTCTTCCGGACGAATGACCGAGATCAGCTTGAAAATCAGGCTCAGGCCCACGCCGACGATGGTCGCCAGCGCCATACCCTTCAGCTCTGCCGCGCCGATGTGCACCTTCGCGCCGCTCACGCCGATGATCAGGATAACGGAGGTCAGGATCAGGTTCTGCGCCTTGCTGTAATCCACTTTGGATTCAATCAGCACGCGAATACCGGACGCACCGATCACCCCGTACAGCAGCAGGGAAACGCCGCCCATCACCGGAACCGGGATAATCTGGATCGCCGCCGCCAGTTTGCCGACGCAGGAGAGCAGAATAGCGATGATCGCCGCGCCGCCGATAACCCAGGTGCTGTAGACGCGGGTGATCGCCATTACGCCGATGTTCTCCCCGTAAGTCGTGTTTGGCGTGGAGCCGAAGAAACCGGAGATGATGGTGGAGAAACCGTTGGCAAACATGGAGCGATGAAGGCCCGGGTCGCGGATCAGGTCACGCTTCACGATGTTCGCCGTCACCACCAGGTGGCCAACGTGCTCAGCAATCACCACCAGTGCAGCAGGCAGAATGGTGAAGATAGCAAACCATTCGAAGCGTGGGGTGTAGAAGGTCGGCAGCGCGAACCAGTGTGCCTCGGCAATCGGTGTGGTATCCACAACGCCCATCACGAAGGAGAGCGCGTAACCCGCCAGCACGCCGATCAGGATCGGGATAATCGCCATAAAGCCGCGGAACAGGACGGAACCGAAAACCGTCACGCCCAGCGTCACCAGCGAAATAATAATGGTTTTAGAATCCGGTGACTGACCGTCCGCAGGCAGCAGCCCAGCCATGTTCGCCGCGACACCCGCCAGTTCCAGGCCGATGACGGCAACGATTGCCCCCATTGCCGCAGGCGGGAACATCACGTCCAGCCAGCCGGTACCCGCTTTCTTCACGATGAAGGAGACCAGGCAGAACAGCACGCCGCACATGATAAAGCCGCCCAGCGCGACCTCGTAACCCAGCGGCAGCAACAGCAGTACCGGGGAGATAAACGCGAAGCTCGACCCGAGATAGGCCGGGATTTTGCCTTTACAGATGAAGAGGTAAAGCAGCGTACCGATGCCGTTAAACAGCAGCACGGTAGCCGGGTTAATGTGAAACAGGATTGGCACCAGCACGGTTGCGCCAAACATGGCGAACAGGTGCTGCAAACTAAGCGGGATTGTCTGTAAAAGCGGCGGTCTTTCACTCACCCCGATAGCACGGCGCGTCATAGTGTTTTCCTCTGAGTGTCATTGTTGGTTTTTATTCAAAAAAAAGCCGACTATCAAAGTCGGCTTCTTTATCGTTATTCGATTATTTAGTCCCAAAAATCTTATCGCCGGCATCGCCGAGCCCCGGGATGATGTACCCGTGCTCGTTCAGTCCCTGGTCGACAGACGCGGTATAGAGTTCAACGTCCGGGTGCGCTTTTTCCAGCGCCGCGATACCTTCCGGCGCCGCGACCAGCACCAGCACTTTGATGCTGCTGCAGCCTGCTTGTTTCAGCAGGTCAATGGTGGCGATCATCGAACCACCGGTCGCCAGCATCGGGTCAACTACCAGCGCCATACGCTCATCAATGTTAGAGACCAGCTTCTGGAAGTATGGGACCGGCTCAAGCGTCTCTTCGTTACGGTAGATACCCACCACGCTGATACGCGCGCTTGGGACGTGCTCCAGCACGCCTTCCATCATGCCCAGACCCGCACGCAGGATTGGCACCACGGTAATTTTTTTACCTTTGATCTGCTCAACCTGTACCGGGCCGTTCCAGCCTTCGATGGTCACTTTTTCCGTTTCCAGATCAGAGGTCGCTTCGTAGGTCAGCAGGCTACCCACTTCAGAAGCCAGTTCGCGAAAACGCTTCGTGCTGATGTCATGCTCACGCATCAGGCCCAACTTGTGTTTAACGAGTGGGTGTTTCACTTCCACAATCTTCATTCTCTTTCTCCTCTGAGGTGGCATCCGCAAAAAAATCGCGGGATTATACCGCTTTTTTCGGATTGCGCCATACCCATGTTGCTTGATGTACATCAATCAAAAACAAAAAAGCCGGAGGCTGGGCTCCGGTTTGGGTGCGGGGTCTTGCCCGGTGGCGCTGCGCTTACGCGGGCCTACGTGTAGTGTAGGTCGGGTAAGCGTTAGCGCCACCCGACAATTACAGGTTATCGCCGTTGCTCGCAATCACCTGCTTATACCAGTCGAACGATTTCTTCTTGCTGCGGTTCAGCGTGCCGTTACCTTCGTTATCTTTATCGACAAAGATAAAACCGTAGCGTTTCTTCATCTCGCCAGTGCCGGCAGAGACCAGGTCGATACAGCCCCACGGGGTATAGCCCATCAGATCCACGCCGTCTTCCACCACCGCTTTTTTCATCTCGCGGATGTGGGCGGAAAGGTAGTCGATGCGGTACTGGTCGTTCACCGTGCCGTCGCTCTCCAGCACGTCGATCGCGCCAAAGCCGTTTTCCACAATAAACAGCGGCAGCTGATAGTGATCCCAGAACCAGTTCAGAGAGTAGCGCAGCCCGACAGGATCGATCTGCCAGCCCCAGTCCGATTTCTGCACGTACGGGTTAGAAACCAGGCTCTTGCTCTCGTCGTAATCCAGCGTCGGATTATCCGCCGTCGCTTTGGTGGCGAACGACATGTAGTAGCTGAACCCGATGTAATCCACGCAGCCCTGCGTCAACGCCACTTTATCTTCTTCGGTGATATCCAGCGCGAAGCCGCGACGTTCAAAGTAGTTGAGCAGATGCTGCGGATACTTGCCGCGCACGTGAACGTCGGTGAACCAGTAGCGGCGATGCATGGCGTTCATCGCCATCATCATGTCGTCCGGGGCACAGGTCAGCGGATAGATGGGGCACATGGCAATCATGCAGCCGATGTGTAGTGATGGGTTGATCTTGCGCCCCGCTTTCACCGCCAGGGCGCTGGCCACCAGCTCATAGTGCGCCGCCTGGAACATCACCGGCTCGCGATCTTCTCCCGGGGCATATTTCAGCCCGGAGTTGGTAAACGGCGCAAAGTCTTCGTGAAAGTTGGCCTGGTTATTGATCTCGTTAAAGGTCATCCAGTACTTCACTTTATGCTGATAGCGCTCAAAAACGACCTTCGCGAAGCGGACAAAGAAGTCGATCAGCTTACGGTTACGCCAGCCGCCGTATTCCGTTACGAGGTGGAAAGGCATCTCGAAGTGGGAAAGCGTGATCACCGGCTCGATGCCGTGCTTCAGGCACTCGTCGAAAAGATCGTCATAGAATTTGAGTCCCGCTTCGTTCGGCTCCAGCTCGTCGCCTTTAGGGAAGATACGCGTCCAGGCAATGGAGGTGCGGAAGCATTTGAACCCCATCTCGGCAAAGAGTTTGATGTCTTCTTTATAGCGGTGGTAAAAGTCGATGGCTTCGTGGTTTGGGTAATTTTTCCCCTCCAGCACGCCGTTGGTGATTTTACGCGGTACCCCGTGGGCACCTGCCGTCATGACATCGGCAACGCTCACGCCCTTGCCGCCCTCTTTCCAGCCGCCTTCAAGCTGGTGCGCCGCAACGGCCCCACCCCACAGAAAACCTGCTTTAAATCCTGACATTCGCTTTCCCTCATTCTGCGTTATTTTCTGCAAAAACAGTTACAGAAACCGGTTTCATTTTGATGATGTGCAAAGGGGATATCCGTTGCAAGCAGATCGCCGAAACCGGTTTCATTTTCGTGAACAGAGTCAAGTTTGTTGCCCTGGACAGTCCGCACAGAAAAAAAGATCCTCGCGCCGAGAATAGGCTCGCAAACGTTTGCCTGGACTGTTAGAATTGCGCCGATTTTTCTTACTAGCTATGCAATCGCGTGGGGATTTAAGCCGTGACCAACAAAACTTCTCTCAGCTACAAAGATGCCGGTGTTGATATTGACGCAGGTAATGCGCTGGTTGACCGAATCAAAGGTGTGGTGAAAAAAACCCGCCGCCCGGAAGTGATGGGTGGCCTGGGTGGATTCGGCGCACTGTGCGCGCTGCCGCAAAAATATCGTGAACCTGTGCTGGTCTCGGGTACGGATGGTGTCGGTACAAAACTGCGCCTGGCGATGGATCTTAAGCGTCACGATACGATTGGTATTGATCTGGTGGCGATGTGCGTCAACGACCTGGTGGTACAGGGCGCTGAGCCGCTGTTCTTCCTGGATTACTACGCGACCGGCAAGCTGGATGTGGATACCGCAGCCAGCGTCATTAACGGTATCGCCGAAGGCTGTCTGCAATCCGGCTGTGCGCTGGTCGGCGGTGAAACCGCTGAAATGCCCGGCATGTATCACGGTGAAGATTATGACGTCGCAGGCTTCTGCGTCGGCGTGGTAGAAAAATCAGAAATTATCGACGGCAGCAAAGTGGCTGACGGCGATGTGCTGGTTGCGCTGGCCTCCAGCGGTCCGCACTCCAACGGCTACTCTCTGGTGCGTAAGATCCTCGAAGTGAGCGGTTGCGACCCGCTGACCACCGAGCTGGACGGCAAACCGCTGGCCGATCACCTGCTGGCCCCGACCCGCATCTACGTGAAAAACGTGCTGGAGCTGATTGAGAACGTTGACGTGCACGCCATCGCTCACCTTACTGGCGGCGGCTTCTGGGAAAACATTCCGCGCGTGCTGCCGGACAATACCCAGGCGGTGATCGACGCCTCCTCATGGCAGTGGCCGTCCGTCTTCAACTGGCTGCAAACCGCAGGCAACGTGAGCGAGCATGAAATGTACCGCACCTTTAACTGCGGCGTGGGCATGGTTATCGCCCTGCCCGCCAGCGAAGCGGATAAAGCGGTTAAGCTGCTGACAGAAAAAGGTGAAAACGCGTGGAAAATCGGTACGATTAAAGCTTCCGATTCCGAACAGCGTGTGGTCATTGAATGAAAAACATCGTGGTGCTCATTTCCGGCAACGGAAGCAATTTGCAGGCAATCATAGACGCCTGCAAACAGAAGAAAATCAATGGCACCATTCGGGCAGTATTCAGCAACAAGGCCGATGCGTTCGGCCTTGAGCGCGCGCGGGAAGCGAACATTCCTGCGCACGCGCTGGAAGCCAGCCAGTTCGCCGGGCGTGAAGCCTTTGACCGTGAGCTGGTGCAGGAGATTGACGCCTACGCGCCTGACGTGGTGGTGCTGGCGGGCTACATGCGTATCCTGAGCCCGGCCTTCGTCGCGCATTACAACGGACGTTTGCTGAATATCCACCCTTCTCTTCTGCCGAAATATCCTGGCCTGCATACCCATCGTCAGGTGCTGGAGAACGGCGATGAGGAGCATGGTACCTCCGTGCATTTCGTTACCGACGAGCTGGACGGCGGTCCGGTCATTTTGCAGGCAAAAGTACCGGTCTTTGACGGTGACAACGAAGACGACGTGACCGAACGTGTACAGGCTCAGGAACATGCCATTTATCCGCTGGTGGTAAGCTGGTTTGTTGACGGCCGTCTTGAGATGCGCGACGGTGCCGCCTGGCTGGACGGCGTGAAGTTGCCCCCGCAGGGTCATGTGGCTGAAGAGTAGTTTGTTCTGTCGGGTGGCGCTGCGCTTACCCGACCTACATATTGCATTACCCGATATTCCCTTCTCCAACCCCCTAAAATCCCCAACAAAAAAAATAACTGTCATACTTTTCTGGCACTGTTGGACATATCGTGGAAATGCTCGCCATAATAAGGACGAGACGGATTTACCACGTCCTGTGATTGAACTGGAGTGTGAGCTGTAATGGGTCAGGAAAAGTTATATATCGAGAAAGAGCTAAGCTGGTTAGCATTCAACGAACGTGTACTTCAGGAAGCGGCCGATAAAAGCAACCCGCTGATTGAGCGTATGCGTTTTTTAGGCATCTATTCCAACAATCTGGATGAGTTCTACAAGGTTCGCTTCGCCGAACTGAAACGCCGAATCATCATCAGCGAAGAACAGGGCTTAAACTCCCACTCGCGGCATCTGCTTGGAAAAATCCAGTCTCGCGTCATGAAAGCCGATCAGGAATTTGATGGCCTCTATAACGAGCTGCTGCTGGAAATGGCACGCAACCAAATCTTCTTGATCAACGAACGCCAGCTCTCCGCGAATCAGCAAAACTGGCTGCGCCACTATTTCAAACACTATCTGCGCCAGCATATCACCCCGATTCTGATCAACCGTGAAACCGATCTGGTGCAGTTCCTGAAAGATGATTACACCTATCTGGCGGTAGAAATCATTCGTGGTGAGACCATTAACTACGCGCTGCTGGAAATACCGTCTGATAAAGTCCCGCGCTTTGTAAATCTGCCGCCGGAAACCCCGCGCCGACGTAAGCCGATGATCCTGCTGGATAACATTCTGCGCTACTGTCTGGACGATATCTTCAAAGGTTTCTTCGATTACGACGCGCTCAACGCCTACTCGATGAAGATGACCCGTGATGCCGAGTACGATCTGGTGCATGAGATGGAGGCCAGCCTGATGGAACTGATGTCTTCCAGCCTCAAGCAGCGCCTGACGGCAGAGCCGGTGCGTTTTGTCTATCAGCGCGATATGCCGGACGCGATGGTGGAGATGCTGCGCGATAAGCTGACCATCTCCCGCTACGACTCCATAATCCCCGGTGGGCGTTACCACAACTTTAAAGATTTCATTGGCTTCCCGAACGTCGGCAAAGCCAATCTGGTAAACAAACCGCTGCCGCGCCTGCGCCATATCTGGTTCGATAAATTCCGCAACGGGTTCGATGCCATCCGCGAGCGGGATGTGCTGCTCTACTATCCGTATCACACCTTTGAACACGTGCTGGAATTGCTGCGTCAGGCCTCGTTCGATCCGAACGTGCTGGCGATTAAAATCAACATTTATCGCGTGGCGAAAGATTCCCGCATCATCGATGCGATGATCCACGCGGCGCACAACGGCAAGAAAGTGACCGTGGTGGTTGAGCTCCAGGCTCGCTTCGACGAAGAGGCCAACATCCACTGGGCACGCCGACTGACGGAAGCGGGCGTGCACGTCATCTTCTCCGCGCCGGGGCTGAAAATTCACGCCAAGTTGTTCCTGATCTCCCGTAAAGAGGGCGACGACGTGGTGCGCTACGCCCATATCGGTACCGGGAACTTTAACGAGAAAACCGCGCGTATTTACACCGACTATTCGCTGCTGACTGCCGATGCCCGCATCACCAACGAAGTGCGTCGGGTGTTCAACTTCATTGAGAACCCGTACCGCCCGGTGAGCTTCGATTATCTGCTGGTGTCACCGCAGAACTCACGGCGCCTGCTGTACGATATGATCGACAAAGAGATTGCCAATGCGCAGAACGGCTTGTCGTCCGGCATCACGCTGAAGCTCAACAATCTGGTGGACAAAGGCCTGGTGGATCGCCTGTATGCGGCCTCCAGCTCCGGCGTTCCGGTAAATCTGCTCATTCGCGGCATGTGCTCGCTCATTCCGGAACTGGAAGGCATCAGCGACAACATCCGCGTGATCAGCATTGTGGATCGCTATCTTGAACACGATCGCGTCTATATTTTCGATAACGCCGGTGATAAGCGCGTATACCTCTCGTCCGCCGACTGGATGACGCGTAACATTGATTACCGTATTGAAGTGGCGGCACCGCTGCTGGATCCTCGCCTGAAGCAGCGTATCCTGGACATTATTGAGATCCTGTTCAGCGATACGGTGAAAGCACGTTATATCGACAAAGAACTCAGTAATCGCTATGTACCGCGCGGCAATCGCCGTAAAGTGCGGTCGCAGCTGGCGATTTACGATTACATCAAATCACTTGAGCAACCCGATTAACCTATGCCAATAAACGATAATACCCCACGCCCGCAGGAGTTCGCTGCGGTCGATCTTGGCTCAAACAGTTTCCATATGGTCATCGCCCGCGAGGTGGATGGCGCGATGCAGATCATCGGTCGTCTGAAGCAGCGCGTGCATCTGGCCGATGGGCTCGACGCGCGTAACATGCTGAGCGAAGAGGCAATGGAGCGCGGGCTTAACTGCCTGTCGCTGTTCGCAGAACGTCTGCAAGGCTTTTCGCCGTCCAGCGTCTGCATCGTCGGGACGCATACGCTACGCCAGGCGCTGAACGCGCCGGAATTTCTTAAGCGCGCGGAAAAGGTTATCCCCTACCCGATTGAGATCATCTCTGGTAACGAAGAAGCGCGCCTGATTTTTATGGGCGTGGAGCATACGCAGCCGGAAAAAGGCCGCAAGCTGGTGATTGATATCGGCGGAGGCTCAACCGAACTGGTGATTGGCGAAGATTTCGAGCCGCGTCTGGTTGAAAGCCGCCGTATGGGCTGCGTCAGCTTCGCGCAAATGTATTTTCCGGGCGGCGTCATCACCCGCGAAAACTTCCAGCGCGCGCGCATGGCCGCCGTGCAAAAACTGGAAAATCTGGCCTGGCAGTATCGTATTCAGGGCTGGAACGTGGCGCTGGGCGCATCGGGGTCGATTAAAGCGGCCCATGAAGTGCTGCTGGCGATGGGTGAAAAGGACGGGTTTATTACGCCTGAGCGCCTGGTGAAACTCACCGAAGAGGTGCTTAAGCACAAGAGCTTCGACGCCCTGAGTCTGCCGGGCTTGTCCGACGAGCGTAAAGCGGTGTTCGTACCGGGGCTGGCGATCCTCTGCGGCGTGTTTGACGCGCTGGCGATCAAAGAGCTGCGCCTCTCTGACGGCGCCCTGCGCGAAGGTGTGCTGTATGAGATGGAAGGCCGTTTCCGTCATCAGGATATTCGCAGCCGCACCGCGCAGAGCCTTGCCAACCAGTACAATATCGACCGCGAACAGGCGAAACGGGTGCTGGAAACCACGGTTCAGATGTACGAGCAGTGGGAGGAGCAGAATCCAAAGCTGGCGCATCCGCAGCTGGCCGCGCTGTTAAAATGGGCCGCGATGCTGCATGAGGTGGGGCTGAACATTAACCACAGCGGAATGCATCGCCATTCAGCCTATATTCTGCAAAATAGCGATCTGCCTGGCTTCAACCAGGAGCAGCAAACCATGATGGCGACGCTGGTGCGCTATCACCGCAAAGCCATCAAGCTCGACGATCTGCCGCGCTTTACGCTATTTAAGAAAAAGCAGTTCCTGCCACTCATTCAGCTTCTGCGCCTGGGCGTGCTGCTCAATAATCAGCGACAGGCGACCACCACGCCGCCGACGTTGAAGCTTAAAACGGATGACTATCACTGGACGCTGAGCTTCCCGCACGACTGGTTTAGCCAGAACGCGCTGGTGCTGCTGGATCTGGAAAAAGAGCAGCAGTACTGGGAAGCGGTCACCGGCTGGCTGTTGAAGATTGAAGAAGAGAGTTCTGAGGCGGCAGCGTAACGGCTAAGGCGTTCTCCTGAGAAGGCTGTGTTTCGAGCAACGTATCAAGCTCAACTGGCAATCCAATCAAGTAGCCCTGCACATAATCGATACCTAGCGCGTGCACCGCGCTACGTATCTCTTCTGTTTCCACACATTCCGCCACCACCAGCATTTTCTTCATCCGGGCCAGATGGCAAATGGATGCCACGATCTGGTAATCCAGGCTGTTGCTGACAATATTGCGAATAAAGCCGCCGTCGATTTTGAGAATGTCGGCGTCCACGCTTTTTAACCGCGCATAGCTGGCGTAGCCGGTGCCAAAATCATCAATGGCGATCCGTATTCCCATTTTTTGCAATTGCCTGAGGGTGGATGCCGCCAGATCCGCATGACCAAAGGCGCTACTTTCGGTCACTTCAAAGATCAGCTGCCATGCTTCAACGGCATATCTGGCTAACAGGCGGCTCACTTCAAGCGGGAACTGCGCCCGGTAGACGGTTGAAGGTGCGAGGTTGATGGCAAAGCGCTGGCCCGGCAAACGCTGGCGGTGCTGTGCCAGGAAACTCAACGTACGCTCCAGTACCCATAAATCGACACGCGACGATAAACCAAACTCCTGTGCTATGGGCAGGAACTGCTCGGGAAAGATCAGCGCCCCGTTATCATCACGCATTCGCAGCAGCACTTCGTGGTAATGATCGCCGCGCAGGCCGCGAACGGGCTGAACTAACAGGCTAAAAGCGTTCTGCTCCAGCGCTGTCTGCAAACGGCTCATCATCGCCACCTTATCTTTCAGGCTACGCTGCAAGTGAACAGCCCCGCGCTGCTGAAGATTTTCCGGGTGATTCGTTGAGAGGGAGAGGTCAGCCACGATGCCCAGTTCCCCCAGCACCAGATAGAGGTGATTGACGGGTGAGCGTACATAGCAGTAGCTCACGCCAACCTGAGGCTGCACCGGCATACCATCCCAGATAAAAACAAACTGCTTAATATGCTCGTCCAGCGTCTCAATGCGCTGTTGATGCGACTCCGCCTCCAGACGCACCGCCATGTCATATCCGGTGAGGTGATAGACTTGCTCTTTTGGCTGAAGGGTGCCATTTATCCATTGCGCCAGCTGCTGTTTATACTGGATCCGTAGCAGTACGCCGTAATTACGCCCCAGCACTTCCAGCTCGGGCACGCGCAGTAAACAGAGCGCCGACCAGGGGTTACTGGCCAGCTCTCGCGACAGCGCCCGCAGGTTGGGCATATGCACCACCGGATCGAGAAAAGCCTGACTGCGGGAGCGAATATTGATGGTCCGCTGGCGTGTCGCCAGCATCGACATGTACGTCACAACGAAGGAAAAGACCAGATAGCTGGATGAAGTGATCGCCAGCTGAATGCCATAACCCCCCTGCACCGGAATGTAGTGATAAAAAAAGTGAATCGACACCAGCAGGACCGGCGTCCAGATGATTGACATCAGCTTGTAGCCAAAGCGCATCGCCCCCCAGAGCATCACGGGCATCAGCAGTGACAAAGTGTAGTTGGTGCTGAAAATGGAACTGTTTTCATTCATGGGCAGCAGCAGCATGGCCAGCAACCCACCAAGAGCTAAAAACCACACCACAAACTCAACGGCCGTCACCTTTTTGTCTATTTGCGTGCGGAGCTGGGACATCAGTCCCTTGATATAGCGCGGATGACGTATCAGGCGGATCAGCAGGTAGCTTAGCGGCACACCCGTCAGCCCGCTCACCAGCAGCCCCTGATAGTTAATAAGGGTCCGAATATTGAGGGGATTCAATCCTGCAAGGCTCTGGCGGCTCTCATAGACCCCGAGATAAACCGCAAACTGAAATAGCACCAGAAAAAGCGTTGCCGGGCAAAACACCTGCCAGAAGATACGTTGCCCCATCAGGCGTATGTCACCGTAAGCGGTCATATTGCGTCGGGGCGCAAACACGCGGTAACCGCCCCAGCTGAGCACCAGGGGGACGATAAAATGTAGAATGCCGGTCACGGTTTCAAACAGCCCAACGGACGGGTAATAACGTAAAAACAGCGACACCACCACTCCGGGAAGGGCTTCCAGGCCAAAGAACAACATCAGCGTCAGCAGAAAGGAGAGCGGGAGATAATAGAGCGCAACGATACCGTCGCCCAGCTGCGTTAAGGTATTAGCCACACTAAGCACCGGGAGTAACACGACGGGTAATATAAGAGGAAGTGCCCACCAGCGGTCTTTATTTTGCTTCAGGATGTGGTGAATATTCATAGATGCTCGTTTACAACCCTTGCGCTCCAGAGGGTAAATGAAGACAGGCATCCAACCTGACGTACACGATGCCCGGAAAATTCCTGGCAAGCACAGTGGAGGTGGGATTTTAAATATCAACGACGAGATGCCGTTGACCTAAATCAAATTAATTTATCTGAATAAACATTTCTTACGTTTTATTTGAATATTTTTCCTGTAATTATCAATGCGATAAATAAAAGCGTTGTTTTTAATAACATAAATTAATGTAAGCATTGACGGTATTTTACATTTCGCTGAATTGACCCCGTCTTGCGGCTGTGCCTTAATAGCCGTATCGCCCAAAAGGGTATACTCAGGAAAAGAAAGTGAGTCAGGCTACGCGTATGCGAAAACGACATCGATTTAACACCCGGATGACCCGCATCATACTGCTCATCAGTTTCCTGTTTTTCTTTGGCCGCTTTGTTTATTCCTCCATTGGCGCCTGGTATCACCATCAGGACAAAATTCAGTCGCAGCAATCAGGCCTCGTAGTGGATTCGCCCGAGCGCTAACGTCCATGTTCACGCTGTAACAGCCGAATAATCACCGTCATCCCTTTGCTGAGGATCTTATCCTGACGCATCACTATCGCCAGTTGCCGGCGCAGAACGGGCGTTAACGATTGAACGCGTAATCCCTCCCGGTCGTCGGCATGCTCTACCGCCATTCGCGGCACAATACTGTAGCCCAGCCCTGCACGTACCATGCGTTTGATGGCCTCAATACTGCCAAGCTGCATAACCGGTGAGACGGCTAGTCCGCGGGCTTCAAACCAGCCGTCAATCAACGTTCGCGTACCGCTGCCCGACTCAAACGCAATGAGCGGCTGAGCGTATAAAGAGTCTGGCGTAAACTGCTCCCCTTCTTCCAGCTGAACCTGCGCGCTAATCCAGACAAACTCTTCCTCCATCGCGTGCATAATCGCCAACGTACGACCGCTCGCCGGTAGCGTGACCAGCCCCATATCCAGCCGATTCTCCTCAATCGCCCTGACGATATCCGGCGTATTTCCCGTCGTCACTCCGATCCGTAACAGGGGATACTCCTCACGAAGCTGCTGCAACAGCGCTGGAAGCAGATGAATACAGGCCGTCGCGCCCGTGCCGAGCGTGATGGTGCCGCTCACTTCCTGATTGAACGCGCTAACCGAACGAATTGTCTCCTCAACCGCCAGTTCAAGACGTTCACCGTGCACCCGTAGCGCCTCACCGGCAGCAGTGGCTTTGATTCCACGCCCCGTACGTTCGATCAGCCGCGTCTGAAGAAACTGCTCTAGCTGGCGTATTTGCAGGCTGACGGCGGGCTGGGAAATACCCATTACATCTGCTGCCGCAGAAAAGCTGCCGCGTTGAACGACCAGACGAAAAGTGGCGAGGTGTCCCAGATTGAGCGTCGTCATGCAAAGTTTCTCTTATACGGTGAATAAGGATACGGCTCTGCCAGCACAATACCGCGCCCTGTATGCTCGGGACAACTGCCTAACGGAATGAAAAATAATGGAAACACCTGCACTTCCTCGCCGTCTTGCGCTCACTGCGGGATGTAATCAGCTCATTAACTGGGGGATCTCCTTTTACATGCCGGGAACCTTTGCTCATGCCATTACAGCAGACCGAAGCTGGTCGTCCCCCGAAATCTATCTCGGCCTGACGCTGGCCATGCTGGTTATGGCTATTGTCTCGCCGTTTGTCGCTCCTCTGCTGGCGCGTTTTGGTGGACAAAGGGTGGTAATGAGCGGGACCTTGCTGATCGCCGTAAGCTGTCTGTCAATGGCCTTTACGCCCACACTTTCAGGCTGGTATGGCGCCTGGTTGCTGACCGGCATCGGGATGCGCCTGTCGCTGTATGATGCGCTTTTCTCTGCTCTTGTGAACCTATACGGACCGCAGGCACGCAGGACAATCTCTCGTGTCACCCTGGCGGGCGGGCTGGCGTCCGCTGTCTTTTGGCCGCTGGGAGACGCCTTACTGAACGTGATGGGTTGGCAGGATGCGCTGAAGATCTACGCCCTGTTCGGTCTGCTCAGTGCCCTGCTTCTTCGGCGCTTCCCGCGCCAGCGCTTTACGGTCAAGCCCAAAGCATGTACGCAGGTCTCCCCTCATGACAGGCGTAACGGCTGGCTTTATGCAACCTTCATTGCTCTCATCACCTTCGTCTCTAACGGCACCTCTACCCACCTTCCCGAATTTATCGCCAGCTTCGGCCTGCCGGTCGCCGTCGGCATGCTGTGGGGAATGGGGCAGACCGGTGCGCGCCTTATGGAGGTGCTGGCAGGGGCGCGCATCACTCCGCTAAAACTGACGCTTTTCACTGCGCTCGCCATGCCGCTTTGTTTTCTCATCGGACTGAGCAGCGACATGCTGGCCTGGTGTGCCGCCGGATTTGTGTTCGGCTTTGGTGCCATTAACGGGCTGATGACTATCGTCAAAGCGACGCTACCCCTGGAACTGTTTAGTACAGAGCGCTATGCCAGCCGCACCGGGCTGCTGCTTATTCCAGGCCAACTGATGGCAGCCGCCTCTCCGTTTGCGTATGCGTGGCTGAATAAGTCGCTGGGTATAACAGGCGGAATGTGGGTTTCCGCAGGACTGACGCTGGTCATTGCGGGGTTCGCAGTGGCGCTCGTGCGCAGCCCAGGCAAACAAACTGTATCGCACTGTATCCCGAGCGCTACGCTGACAAACCGGTACAAAACGCCCGCAAAAGCAAACATCCCCGATACATAAAAATGGTCTTCTGTGTCCCTCGCCATAATAAACTGATGAGGAGAGCCACAGATGATTCGTCGATATTTCCTGCTTCCTGTATTTGCGCTGACGTCCTTTGCTGGCGCACTGGCCGCACCGTTGGATGGCCTGAGCGCCGCTGATGTTAATGGCCCGGCCGCCCTAGCGCCGCAGGAAAAACCCCAGCCGCCAGCAAAACTGATCGTCGACCCACCGCTGGCGGGACCGCTGAGTAAAGGTGCGGTCTTTATTCAGTACCGCGTCGAAAACCTGCGCATTGAACCTGTATTTGGACCCGACGCGCTGAAAGTCACTCCGCGTATCGGCCATATTCACGTAGTGGTGGATGACGCGCCCTGGCACTGGGCTGATACCAGCGGCGAGCCGGTGAGCCTGGTCGGGCTGCCCGCCGGGAAACACAAGGTAACCATCATCGTTGCCGACCCGACGCATAAGCCCATCGACCATAAAACCGTTGAATTCACCGTACCGCCCCACGCGGCGGTTCACCATTTTTAAGGACGCTTAAGATGAAAGCACTGTATGTAGTGACAGCGGGCCTGCTGGCGCTTTCCGCCAGCCCTTAGCGGAGAGTAAAACCAGCGTCGTTACGTGGCGGCGTTCGCGCCGGACGCCGGCCAGTCGACGGCGGATCTGGCAGGAAGCTTCCCGGCGCAGGAGCGCGCGATGGCGAAGGCGATCCGCGCAAAAACCACCGAGGTGGCGGCCAGCAACGTGTCGATGGTGAGCCAGCCGGAGGCCATCGCCCGTACGATTAAGCAGGCGGTCAGGAGCAATTGACGACCGCGGCAGCTCATTCGACTTTCTGCACTTCCGTATCCCCATGCAGCAGCGCAGTGCCGTCCTGCGCCGCTGGCGCCATAAAGGCAACCGGCTTGCCCGTTCGCCTGTCGACCAGCAGCGAGTGGCGCTCGCCCTGCGAAAACAGATGCTGTTCTCCCCACTGACGCAGCGCCACGACCACGGGGAAAAGACTCTCACCTTTATCGGTCAGCACATATTCCTGATACGCCGTGCCGTCTGATGCCCCCTGTAACGTCAGGATGTCCGCATCTACCAGCTTGCGAAGCCGGTCAGAAAGGATGTTGCGCGCCACCCCGAGGCTTCGCTGAAAATCCCCGAAGCGCGTCATGCCGTCAAAGGCATTACGCACGATAAGCAGCGACCAGCGATCCCCGATCGCCTCGACGCTGCGTGCAACGGGACAATATTCCTCTTTAACCATCTTTTGGGACATCTCGTCTTTTCCTCGCAAAGTCCAGATCGCAACTGGTTGCATTTTAAAACCACATAGCCTAGCATTCAACCAGTTTCATTTTAAAACCAGATTGATTCAGGCGAGGAACAGTAAATATGTCACTGACATTGGCCCCTCTTTCAGCCGTCATGCCGCGCGGCATGGTCTGGCTGTTCGCCATCGCCAGCGGTTTAAGCGTGGCAAACGTCTATTACGCACAGCCCCTGCTTGATGCGCTGGCGAGCGACTTCGGTATCAGCCATGCGGCGGTGGGTGGCGTGGTGACCGCGACGCAGATTGGCTGCGCGCTAGCCCTGCTTTTTGTCGTTCCCCTGGGCGATAAAGTGGATCGCCGACGCTTGATGGCACTTCAACTTGTTGCTCTGGTGGTCGCTCTGGCCTCGGTCGGTCTGGCGCAAAACACCTCAGCACTATTGGCCGGTATGCTTGCGACCGGCATGCTGGGTACGGCAATGACGCAAGGGCTGATCGCCTACGCCGCCAGCGCGGCGTCTCCGCATGAGCAAGGCCGCGTTGTCGGCGCGGCACAGGGCGGCGTGTTCATGGGGCTGCTGCTCGCGCGCGTCTTTGCTGGCGGCATTAGCGATATCGCGGGCTGGCGCGGCGTCTACCTGTGTGCCGCCGCGCTGATGCTCATCATTGCGTTACCGCTGTGGTGGAGGCTCCCCATCCTGCCAGCCGTCACTGCCACGATGAGCTACCCGCGCCTTATAGGTTCGATGCTGACGCTGTTGAGACAGGAAAAGGTGCTGCAGATACGCGGCGTGCTGGCGCTGCTGATGTTTGCATCGTTCAACATTTTCTGGAGCGCGCTGGTGCTGCCGCTGAGCGCCCCGCCCTTTAGCTTCTCGCATACGGCGATTGGCGCTTTTGGACTCGCAGGCGCAGTGGGGGCGCTGGCGGCTGGCCGGGCAGGACGCTGGGCAGATCGGGGCTATGCCCAACGCACCAGCGCGGCGGCGCTAGTGATTTTGCTGTTGGCATGGTGGCCATTGTCGCTGATGGACCGTTCACTCGGGATCCTGCTTATCGGCATCATCCTGCTCGATTTGGGGGGACAGGCGCTGCACGTCACCAGTCAAAGCATGATTTTTCGCACCCGCCCCGAGGCGCACAGCCGGCTGGTCGGGCTTTATATGCTGTTTTATGCCGTCGGTAGCGGGCTCGGGGCGCTCGGCACGACGATGATGTATGCCTTTGCCGGCTGGCCGGGCGTCTGCCTGCTTGGTGCCTCGGTCAGCCTGCTGGCGCTGATGTTCTGGTGGCTAACCCGCGCTAGCCACCCCTCTCTGCAGGATAATCGCGATTAATCCACGCGTGATCATCTTCCCAGGTGAACATCCATTTGCGCACCGGCCCGGCCATCACGTTGAGGTAATAGCTGTCATACCCGGCCATCGTCGCAACCGGGTGGTAGCCCTTCGGCACCATGACCACGTCACGGTTATAGACCGCCATACACTCATCCAGCGTTCTGTCGTCAGTGTAAACGCGCTGCATGCAGAACCCCTGTTCCGGGTTGAGGCGATGGTAATAGGTCTCCTCCAGATACGTCTCCTGGGGCGGGTTATCCGTGTCGTGCTTGTGGCTCGGGTACGAGCTGGTGCAGCCTTCGTTGGTCCAGACCTCCACCACCAGCAGGCTGTCGGCGGACTTATCTTCCGGCAGAATGTTATGCACGTAGCGCTGGTTGTGGCCCTTGCCGCGCGCCTCACCGTCGATATCCTGCGGAGCAATCAGCCGCGTAGGGTACGTGCCTTTGCCGGGAGCGGCGCAGACCGCCAGCTCGAGCTTCGTCAGCGCCTTCACATGCACCACCTCCTGCGGGGTGACGTAAACCGCCCACGGCTTGATGCGCTCGAACGGGCTCATCCGCTCCCCGATGTCGTTAAACCGTGCGGATGGCGTGCTGATGGAGGCGCGCCCGGCCACCAGCACCAGACAGCGCTCTTCGCTGACCGCGGGCAGCGTCAGTTGCTGCCCCTCCTGAAGTTCATAGGCCTCAAAGCCAACATATCCCCACCCCGCGCTTTGGGGCGTCACGGACTGGGTGCGGCCCTCAGCGTTCGGCTGTTGCCAGCGTGATAGCAGACGTGACATGTCATATCCTCAGATAAGCCCGGCGTCATGCGCCAGGCAGCTTAGGTTGTTATACCCCAGACGGGCGTAGGTCAGCGGATGGGCAATCGCCGGATCCTGCTCGGCCTCCACCACCAGCCAGCCGTGATAGTCCTGCGCCTTCAGCAACCGCATAATCGGCGGATAATCCACGCAGCCGTCGCCTGGCACGGTAAACACGCCGCTCAGCACCGCGTCGAGGAAACTGGTTTTGCGGTTTTTGACGTCCGCCAGCACGTCGGCGCGCACGTCTTTGCAGTGGACGTGGTTGATGCGCGATGCCCAGCGCTGCGCCACCGCCAGCGGATCGGCCCCGGCAAAGGTCAGATGCCCGGTATCCAGCAGCAGTCCCACCTCTTCGCCGGTGTGGATCATCAGGTTGTCCACGTCGTCGGCGGACTCAATCACCGTGCCCATATGGTGATGGTAGGCAATCTGCACCCCCTGCTGCTGCGTATAGCGCGCAAATTCGGTGAGCTTCTCGCCGTACTCCTTCCAGCGATCCTTTGGGAAGCGCGGGCGCAGGTGCACCGGCGTCTGCTGCTCGCCGTGAATGCAGCCGCTCACCTCCGCAAAGACCAGCACCTTCGCCCCCAGCTCGCGCAGCAGCGTCAGGTGCGGCTGCACGGCGGCAATCTCCTCCTCCACGCTGCGCTCCAGCAGGCGGCCGGAGTACCAGCCGGAGACCAGCTGCAGGTCGTGGCGCTGTAGAATGGGGCCAAGCAGGCGCGCTTCGCGCGGGAACTTATTGCCCAGTTCGAAGCCGGCAAAACCGGCCTCTTTGCCTTCGCTCAGGCAGGTCTCCAGCGGCGTCTCCGCGCCGAGCGAAGGCAGATCGTCGTTCGTCCACGTCAGCGGGTTGATGCCCAGTTGTACACTCATTGTCGTCTCCATTATGCGTGCCCGCGCTCGCGCCACCAGGCGATAAGCTGCAGGTAGTTGTCCCGGATGCGCGCCACCAGCTGCGCATCGTCGATATCGTGCTTCAGCCATGCGCGGGAAGCATCGCCGAACAGCGTGCGCCCCACGGCAAACCCCTTCACCAGATCGTGCCCCGCGGCCGCGTTAAACCCGGCGCGCAGCTGTTCGGCCGGCGCGTCCAGCCCGAGGATCACCACTCCGCGGCAGTGCGGGTCCCGGCGTTCGATAATTTCGCCGAGCGACGTCCATCCATCGGCCGAGAGCGGCGGCAGCTTCCACCAGTCCGGATAAATGCCCAGGTTGTAGAAGCGGGAGATGGCGCGCAGGTAGAGCTCGTCGCTGCGCGGCATGGTCGCGGGCAGGATCACCTCCAGCAGCAGCTCGTGCCCGGACCGGCAGCAGGCGTGGTACACCTCGGCGATTTTCTGCTCCTGCTCCAGGCGCAGGCCGTGGGCATCTTCCGGATGGAAAAAGACCAGGCACTTCACCACATGCTCCTGCGGCCAGCTGATAAGCTGGGTGCCGATATTGCCGTGCTCCATTTCCAGCGGCCGCGAGCCCGGCAGCTCAATGGGCCGCCCGATCCACCACCCTTCACCGGTAATGGCGTTGAGCGCGTCCTGACCAAAGGTGCCGTCGCACAGCAGACCGGCTTTGCCCTCCAGCCCGGCGCGGCTCGCCGCCTCGCGGCTGGCCTGCAGGATCAGCTGCTTCAGGGTCGGAATGCGCCCGAGCGACGCGCCGCACTGTATAGCCATATCCTCAAGCTGGCTGCGATGGTCGAACGCCATCACGCACAGCTCCGGCCACTCGCGGCGGCGGGTAGTGACCCGGTGGAGATGGTTGAGACGCGGGTCGAGATCCGGGCGCGGCACATTCACGACGCGGGATAGATAGTCATCCAGCTCGATTTTGCTCGGCATCGCCGGGGCGCAGCCGTGGCGCGAGACCACCAGCGCGCCGCAGGCGTTGGCGTAGCGGCACGCCTGCTCCCAGCCCTCATCGTTCAGGTAGCCGCGCAGCAGGCCGGACATAAACGCGTCCCCCGCGCCGAGGACGTTGAGCACCTCCACGCGCACGCCGGTCACCGTCAGGCCGTCGTCCAGCCGTGGCGGAATGGTGCCGGTATAGACCGAGCAGCCGAGCGCGCCGCGCTTGTAGACCAGCGTGGCCTGACTCACGTCGCGCACCCGTTCCAGCGCCTGTAAGGTATCCGTGCTGCCGCCCGCAATATGGAACTCTTCCTCGGTGCCGACAATGACGTCGAAGTGGTGTAGCACCTCCTGCAGCTCGCGGGTGACCTGATCGGCGGCAATAAAGCGCGTTTCGCCGTCGCCCAGGGAGGTCAGCCCCCACAGCACCGGACGATAATCGATGTCCAGCACCGTGCGCACGCCGTGACGGCGGGCATAGCCCAGCGCCGTCAGCACCGCCTCGCGGGTCCGCGGGTGAGAAAGATGCGTCCCGGTGATGGCAAGACAACGGGCGGAGGCAATGTAGCTTTCGTCCACATCGCTGGCGGTAATCGCCATATCCGCGCAGTTATCGCGATAAAAAATCAGAGGAAAGGTGTCCCGGTCTTTAATGCCGAGTAACACCAGCGCCGTGAGGCGGTCTTTATCGGTAATCAGATGGCTGGTGTCGCAGCCCACCTGGCTTAACTCTTCCCGCAGGAAGCGGCCCATATGTTCATCGCCGACGCGCGCCAGCATCGACGAACGTAAACCCTGACGCGCGGTACCGTACGCCACGTTGCCGGACGAGCCGCCGAGGTATTTGGCGAAGCTCGACGCATCCTCCAGACGGGCGCCAATCTGCTGGCTGTAGAGATCTACCGCCACGCGGCCCATGCATATCACATCAAACTGCTTTTCCACGTTGATACCTCTTCAGACAATGTCGTTCACGTTCAGCCAGCGGCCCTGCCGGTGCGAGAGTGCGATGGCGTCCAGCACGCGCGAAACCCTCCAGCCCTCTTCGAAGTCCGGCCACATCGGGGCGTCGGCGGCAATGCCGTCCACCAGATCACGCACCTCCACCGTTTTTTGATCGTTAAAGCCGATCCCGTGGCCCGCGCCCATGCAGAACGCGGCGTAGTCCGGGTGTGACGGGCCAACGAGCAGCGTGCGGAACCCCTGACGGTTGACCGGATCGTCATGCAGATAGAGCTTCAGCTCCGCCATGCGCTCCTGGGTGAAGCTGATGGCGCCTTTCGTCCCGGTGATGACGTACGACAGCCCCATCTTGCGGCCGCAGGCGACGCGGGAGGTTTCAATGACCCCCTGCGCCCCGCCCGCGAAGCGCACCATCGCTTGGGCCTGATCCTCGTTTTCGACGGCAACCATGTCCGACGATCCGGCCTTCGCCGGACGTTCCGGGACCACAACTTTCAGGTCGCCGCAAACCTGCTCAATCTCCCCCACCAGGTACTGGGCCATATTGACGATATGCGCCGCGAGGTCGCCCAGCGCGCCCAGCCCGGCGGTCTCTTTAAAGCAGTGCCAGTGAATGGGCGACAGCGGGTCGGCCATATAGTCTTCGTTGTGAGTGCCGTAAAAGTGGATCACCTCGCCAATCTCGCCGCGGGCGATAATCTCCTTCGCCAGCTGCGCCGTCGGGTTCTTCATGTAGTTGAACCCCACCAGGGTTTTCACCCCGGCCCGCTTCGCGGCGTCGACCATTTCGCGCGCGTCGTGGGCGTTCAGCGCCAGCGGCTTCTCCGAGTAAACGTGCTTGCCGTGGCGGATCGCCTCCAGCGCCATCTCTTTATGCAGGTGGTTAGGTGAACAAATATCCACCACATCAATGGCCGGGTCGGCCACCAGCGCCCGCCAGTCTCCGGTGGAGCGGTTGAAGCCAAATGCCTGCGCGCGCTCTGCCGCCAGCTCCGGCGTGACTTCCGCCACCATCTCGCGCACCAGCCTGCCGCGCAGGTTGAACACCGTCGGGGCTTGGGCATAGGCGATAGCGTGCGCCTTGCCGATATACCCGGTGCCAATCAATCCAATACGAACCTCTTTCATCGTGATCCTCACAGTGCGCCGCGACGGCTCTTGGCGTAGGTATCGAACGCCACCGCCAGAACGATAATTAACCCGGTGATAATCTGCTGGTAGTAGGCCGAGACGTTCATCAGCACCAGGCCGTTAATCAGAATACCCATGATGATGGAGCCGATAATGGTGCCGCCGATGCGCCCGTAGCCGCCCATCAGCGAGGTGCCGCCAATCACCACCGAGGCGATGACGCGCAGCTCAAAGGAGATCCCGGCCACCGCCTCGGCGCTCCCCAGACGCGCGCTCAGAATGAAGCCCGCCAGCCCCGCCAGGCAGCCGATCAGCACGTAGACGCTGACCAGCACGCGCTTGACGTTGACCCCCGCCAGGCGCGCCGCCTCCGGGTTACCGCCGATGGCGTAGACGAAGCGGCCCCAGCGGGTTTTATGCAGCGCCAGATAGCCGCCGAGGGCGACGATGGCGAAGATCCAGATCGGAATGGAGATGCCGAGCAGCTCCCCGCGCCCCCACCAGCGGTAGCCCTGATCGAAACCGGCGATCGGCGCGCCGTCGTTGATCACCAGCGTCAGGCCGCGCCAGATGGTCATCCCACCGAGGGTGACGATGAACGGCGGCAGGCGCAGGCGGGTCACGCCCAGACCGTGCAGGAAGCCAATCGCCGTCCCCATCGCCAGACAAATCCCCAGCCCAATCAGCCAGCTCATGCCGCCCCAGGCGTTCGGGTCAACGGTGGTAAAGTTGTCGCCCTTGATCACGTACGCCGCGGTCATGGCGCACACCGCCAGAATGGAGCCGACGGAGAGGTCGATCCCGGCGGTCAGGATGACGAAGGTCATCCCCACGGCCATGATCCCGTAGATGGAGACCTCGGTCAGGATGTTGAAAATATTGCGTTCAGAGAAAAAGTTGCTGTTCTGCGACTGGAAGAAGATCAGCAGCAGGATCATGAAAATCAGCACCCCGAAGCGCTCGAAGAAGGCGATGGGATCGATGCGTCCGGCGCGTTTGACCGGGGCCTGCGTTTTAGAAATCATCTGCGTCATGAGTAACTCCGTTATGCCGCGTTCAGGGCGTTGTGGTTGATGGCCATCATCGTCATCAGCCGTTCTTCGTTAGCGTCGTCGCCGTGGATCTCGCCGGTCACTCGCCCTTCGCTCAGGGTGATGATCCGGTCTGACACCGCCATCACTTCAGGCAGATCGGAGGAGATCACGATCACCGCCACGCCCTTTTTCGCCATGTCAAACAGCACCTGGTGCACTTCTGATTTGGTCCCCACGTCGATGCCGCGCGTCGGCTCGTCGACGATCAGCACCCGCGGGTTGAGCGCCATGCAGCGCGCGAGGATCACCTTCTGCTGGTTACCACCGGAGAGCTTGCGCACCTCCTGCGCGCTGTTGACCATTTTGATCTGCAGCGCCTTGCGGTAGGACTCGATCAGATCGTCCTCTTTGCGGGTATTCACGAACCAGCGCCACTGCAGCAGCGAGGAGAGGCAGGAGAGCGACAGGTTGTCGCGAATGGACAGCCCCAGCACCGCCCCCTCTTTTTTGCGGTCTTCCGGCACCAGCGCCACGCCCTGGTCGAGGGCATACAGCGGGTCGCGCGGCTGGTAGGGCACGCCGTCCAGCTCAAAGCTGCCCGAGGTAAACGCGTCTGCGCCAAACAGGCAGCGGGCCACCTCGGTGCGCCCGGCGCCCACCAGTCCGGCAATGCCTAAGACCTCCCCGGCGTGGACGTGGAAGCTGATGTCGTGCAGGGCGATGCCGTGCGGATCCAGCGGCGGCTTTTCGCGGCTCAGCCCCTTCACCGCCAGGCGGACGGGTTTGTCCTCATGATGCGTTTCGCTGGCGGGACGGCGATTAAAGGCCACGTCGCGCCCGACCATCAGGCGGATCAGCTGTTCGACGTTGGTCTCCGCCACCGCGCCGGTGCCAGTGAAGCGGCCGTCCTGGAAAACGGTGAAGCGGTCGCAGAGCTGGAAAACCTCGTGCAGACGGTGGGTAACGTAAATAATGCTCACGCCACGGTTTTTAAGCTCGCGCACCACGCGGTGCAGGCTTTCGACCTCGCTGTCGCTCAGCGCGGCGGAGGGTTCGTCCATAATGATGAGCCTGGCGTTGAGGGTCAGCGCCCGGGCGATCTCCACCATCTGCTGCTGGGCCACGCTCAGGCGGGCGACCGGGGTGGTCGGTGCAACGTTCAGTTGCAGATAGTCGAGAATGACCTGCGCCTCCTGATTGACCGCCTTTTCGTCGACGATCAGATTACGTTTACGCGGCTCGCGCCCGAGAAACATGTTTTCCGCGACGGTCATGTTGGGCAGCAGGTTGAATTCCTGATAAATGGTGATAATGCCCTTGTTCTGCCGTTCCACCGGGGAGTCGTCCACCGGCAGCGTTTCGCCGTTGAACCAGATCTCTCCGCGGGTTTGCGGCTGCGCCCCCGCGAGCGCCTTCAGCAGCGTGGATTTACCCGCCCCGTTTTCTCCCAGCAGAGCGTGGATCTCGCCCGCGCCGACGGTCAGTTGAGCGCTGCTCAGCGCCCAGACGCCGGAAAAGCTTTTTGCCAGGTCGGTCACTTTCAGTAAGGGTTGCGACATCGGTCTGCTCCTCCTTTAGAGTGCGCCGCCGCTCGCGCGGCGGCTGCGGATAGATCAGTTACCGGCCTCGCCGATGCGCTCAGCCTGCTGCAGGTTCTCTTTGGTGATAAGCGTTGGCGGGTAGTCCGCGCCGGTGATGGCTTTCTTCTCGCGCACGCTGGCCACCAGTTGGCTCATCGCCGTCTGCACCGCAAAGCCCGGACGCTGATCGGCGGTCACCGCCAGCCAGCCCTCACGCACGCGGGCCAGCGCTTCCGGTACCGCATCAAAGCCGGTCACCAGGATTTCGCCCGGCTTCACGCCCTGGCTTTGCAGGGCTTCAATCGCCCCCAGCGCCATATCGTCGTTGGCGGAGAGGATCACCTGCGGGCGTTTCGGCAGTGACGGCAGGACGCTTTCAACGATGCGCATCCCTTCTGAACGCATCCAGTTGCCGGTCTGATCGGCGACGATCTTGTACTTATCCCCGCCCGCCTTCAGGCTGTCGCGGATCCCTTTGGTGCGTTCGATGTTGGAGGAGGAGCCCGGCTGGCCGGTCAGCAGAATGATTTCCGCCCCGTCGGGGAATTTGGTTTTGACGAAGTCGCCAATCGCCTGGCCGCCCTTGTAGTTGTTGGCCCCGAAGTGCGGCACTTTTTTCTGGCTGTCGACGGAGCGATCAAGGGTGACCACCGGCAGCTTCGCATCCTGAATTTCATCCACCGCGCTGGAGACCGCGTTCACGTCGTTCGGGGAGACGATAAAGCCCTGCGCCCCGCGGGTGATGGCGTTTTCCAGGTCAGCCACCTGCTTCGGTGAACTGCCCTGCCCGTCCAGTACCTGAAGCTTCACGCCCATCTCTTTTGCGGCTTTTACCGCCGTGCGCTGCATGTGAACCTCAAACGGCATGGCCAGGTTTGGCGTACTGAACACAATTTGCTCGTTTTCGGCGAGGGCGGCCCCGGACGTCATGGCGATGAGGGCGGCTACGATCAGTTTTTTCATTATTATGTCTCTCTGTGTAGGGTGGTTGTGTTTAGAGGACGATCTCGCGCTGGCTGCGCAGTGACTCCAGCGCTTTATCCGCGAGGTACAGCGCACGTTCACCATCATCGCCGCTGCAGTCAGGCACCGCTTCGCCGCGCAGGACCGCAACAAAGTGTTCCCATTCCGCGGCGTAAGCGGATTTGTAGCGCTGCAGGAAGAAGTGTTCCGGCAGCGCGCTGGTGCAGCCCTGTTTGCCGTAGTGCTGCACCTGGTTTTCCAGAATGTTGCCCGCGCACAGCAGCCCTTCGGAGCCGTGCAGCTCCAGGCGCTGGTCGTAGCCATACGAGGAGCGGCGGCTGTTGACGATGGTCGCCATCGCGCCGGAAGCGTATTTCAGGACGATAAACGCGGTATCGATGTCGCCTGCCTCGCCAATCGCCGGATCCACCAGGTTGCTGCCCTGGGCATACACCGACACCGGCTCTTCACCCATGATGAAGCGCGCCATGTCAAAATCGTGAATGGTCATATCGCGGAACATGCCGCCGGAGACGCGCACGTACTCCGCAGGCGGTGGAGACGGGTCGCGGGAAACGATCAGCAGCGATTCCGGTTTGCCGATGCGCCCGGCCTGCGCGTCGGTTTTCACGCGGCGGAACTGCGGGTCAAAGCGGCGGTTAAAGCCGATGAACAGAGGCACGTCGTACTCTTTGACCACCTTCAGGCAGTCGCGCACGCGGGCGAGGTCGAGGTGTACCGGCTTTTCGCAGAAGATGGCCTTGCCGTGGCGGGCGGCCATTTCAATCAGGTCCGCGTGGGTATCGGTGGCGGAGGCGATCAGCACGGCGTGAACGTTGGGGTCGGTCATCGCTTCATCCAGGCTCTGCTGGCGGGCCTGATACTGCGTGGCGAGACGGGTGGCAAATTCCTGATTCGGGTCAACTACGGACCAGAGCGTGGTCGCGCCGTGGCTGGCGATGTTAGCTGCATGTACCTGGCCAATTCGGCCAGCGCCCAGTAAAGCAATGTTAAACATAACGGCTCCCGGTATTGGTGAATGCTGTGAACTAACGACTCTATAAATAAAACATTTATTTCATTTTTATAAATAGTGAAAATTATGTTTTTGAGTGCGAGTTAACACTTTTGAGATGTATGAGATAATTTTTGTTATCAATCTCACAACATGAAAGGGATGACACCTCCCCCTCACCCCGGCCCTCTCCCCATAGGGGCGAGGGAGAAAAGACAGCCCCGAGCCGTCTCCTCTCCAAGTGGGCGAGGGAGAAAAGGCCGCACCGAACCATCCCCTCTCCCATTTGGGGAGAGGGTTAGGGTGAGGGAAAATGAAATGAAAATTTCGTTACGGCAGGAAAACTCAATACTGACGGGCTTTTTTCACCTGCGACTGCGTTTGCTCCGCGGCCTCACGCACGGCAGACGACTTCGCCACCTGCGCATCACCGGTTCGCCACCAGGAGGCGTAGTCGTGGGTCATGGTCTTCGGCAGCACCTTGATGTCCAGCAGCGTCGGGCCAGGATGGGCGCGGGCCGCCTCCAGCGCCGCCAGCAGGCTTTGCTCATCGTTTACCCGCCACGCGCGGCAGCCGTAGCTTTCCGCGTTTTGCGCAAAATCGACCTTCACCAGCGGCCCGTCAAGCCGTCCGCTTTCCGGGTTGCGATGGCGGTTTTCCGTGCCAAAACTGCCCATACCGTGCCCCATCTGCAGGTTGTTAATGCAGCCGAAGCTGGCATTATCAAACAGCAGAACGGTGACCTTAATGCCCTCCTGAACGGCGGTTTGCAGCTCGGAGTGCAGCATCATGTAGGAGCCATCCCCCACCATGGCGTATACCGGCTGCTCGGGTCGGGCAAGCTTCGCGCCGATGGCTGCCGCAATCTCGTAGCCCATGCAGGAATAGCCGTACTCCAGGTGATAGCTGTCCGGCGTTTTGACCTGCCAGAGGCGCTGTAAATCGCCCGGCAGCGAACCGGCCGCGCCCACCACGATGGCGTTATCTTCCACATGCTGGTTGATGAGCCCCAGCACCCGCGTCTGGGTCAGGCGGGTATTGAGCGCCTCGCCGTATTCCACCAGCTGCGCGTCCAGGTGCCCCGCCACCTCAGGCGCATCTGCCGGATGCCACTGGCGATCCCACAGGCGGCGGCACTCGTCGCGCCAGGCGGATTTCGCCTCAGCAATCTCCTCTCCCCAGCCGCTGCGGTAATCCTTCAGCGCATGGGTCAGGGCCTGCAGCCCGGTTTGGGCATCGGCCACCAGCGCGGTGGCGTCCAGCTTCAGGGCGTCAAATTCGGCCACGTTCAGCAGCAGGAATTCCACGTCCGGATGGGAAAAGAGCGCCTTGGAGCCGGTGGTAAAGTCGGTCAGGCGCGTGCCGATGCCGATCACCAGGTCGGCCTGCGGGGCGAGCTGGTTGGCCGCCATCCCGCCCGTCACCCCTACGCCACCGAGGTTAAGTGGGTGGTCACTTACCAGCGCCCCCTTTCCGGCCTGGGTTTCGGCGAACGGCAGCCGCAGCGTCTCGACAAAGTCGCGAAACGCCTCATGCGCGCCGGAATAGCGCACGCCGCCGCCGCACACCACCAGCGGGCGACGCTTGCGGGCGATCAGCGCCCGCGCCTGCGCCAGACGCTGCGGATCGGGCGGACGGCGCTCGATGTGGTGCACACGACGCGCGAAGAAGCTCAGCGGGTAATCCCACGCTTCCCCCTGCACGTCCTGCGGGAGGCAAATCGTCACCGCACCGGTATCTGCCGGGTCAGTAAGCGTTCGCATCGCGCTGAGCATCGCGCTCATGAGTTGCTCCGGGCGGTTAATGCGGTCCCAGTAGCGGGAGACCGGACGGAAGCAGTCGTTGGTGCTGATGCTCAGATCGTGATACTGCTCGATCTGCTGCAGCACCGGGTCCGGCTGGCGGCTGGCGTAGATATCGCCCGGCAGCAGCAGCAGGGGGATTCGGTTCGCCGTAGCGGTTGCCGCGGCCGTGACCATATTGGCGGCGCCCGGCCCGACGGAGGAGGTGACGGCAAAGATGCGCTGACGGCGGTGCTGTTTGGCGAATCCCGTCGCCATATGGGCAATGCCCTGCTCGTTGCAGCCCTGCATCACCTGCAGATGGCCCGGATCCTGTTCCAGCGCCTGGCCGATACCCAGCACGTTGCCGTGTCCAAAGATGGTGGCGACGCCCTCCACGAAGGGGGTTTCGTGGCCATCCACGCTGACGTACTGTTGATTCAGGAACCGGACCAGCGCCTGGGCCATGGTCATACGTTCGGTTTGCATAAAATCTCCTGTCAGCCCAGCGTCGGCATGGAGAACGCAGCGCCTGTCTCCTGCTGCATTTCCGGCCAGCGCGCGGTGATGGTTTTCATTCGGGTGTAGAAGCGCACGCCGTCGTTGCCGTGGACGTTGAGCGCGCCGAAGATGGAACGCTTCCAGCCGCCGAAGCTGTGGAACGCCATCGGCACCGGGATCGGCACGTTGACGCCCACCATACCTGCCTGCACCTCTTCGCAGAAGCGGCGCGCGCAGCCGCCGTCGCGAGTGAAGATCGCCGAGCCATTACCATATTCATGGCGGTTAATCAGGTCCACCGCGCTGGCGTAATCTGCTACGCGCACCACAGAAAGCACCGGGCCGAAAATTTCTTCTTTATAGATGGTCATCTCCGGGGTGACGTTATCGAACAGCGTCGGCCCAACGAAGTAGCCCTGCTCGTGCCCCTTCACGCTGAAGCCGCGACCGTCCACGCGAAGTTTTGCCCCCTGCGACTCGCCACTGTCGATGTAGCCCAGCACCTTGCTGCGGTGCGCGGAGGAGATGAGTGGCCCCATTTCGTTTTCCGGCGACTGGTCCAGGCCCGGCCCGACGCGCAGCGCGGCAATCTGTTTTTCCAGCCGGGCGCAGAGGTCGTCGGCGGTATTATCGCCCACCGCCAGCACCACCGAGAGCGCCATACAGCGCTCGCCCGCCGCGCCGTAGGCCGCCCCGATAATGGCGTTGGCCGCCATCTCCATATCGGCATCCGGCATCAAAATGCAGTGGTTTTTCGCCCCACCCAGCGCCTGACAGCGCTTACCGTGGGCGGAGGCGGTCTGGTAAATGTATTCCGCAACCGGCGTGGAGCCGACAAAGCTCACCGCCTGCACGCGCGGGTCGGTCAGGAGCACGTCAACGGACTCCTTATCGCCCTGCACCACGTTGAACACGCCGTCCGGCAGACCGGCCTCTTTTAGCAGCTGCGCCAGCGCCAGCGCGAGCGAAGGGTCTTTTTCCGACGGCTTCAGCACGAAGGTATTCCCGGTTGCCAGCGCAATCGGGAACATCCACATCGGCACCATCGCCGGGAAGTTAAATGGCGCGATCCCGGCGCAGACCCCGAGCGGCTGCATCAGCGAGTGGCTGTCGACGCCGGTACCGACGTTCGCAGAGTGTTCACCCTTTTGCAGATGCGGGATGCCGCAGGCAAATTCCACCACTTCCAGACCGCGGGTCAGTTCCCCCACCGCGTCGGAGAAGACCTTGCCGTGCTCTTCGCTGATGAGGCGGGCCAGGCGTGCCATGTTCTCCTCCAGCAGTGCCTTAAAGCGGAACATCACGCGCGCGCGCTTAAGCGGAGCCTGGCGTGCCCACGCGGGAAAGGCCTGCTGCGCTGCGGCAACCGCCTGCTCCGCCTCCTGTGCCGTACTCATCACCACCTGGCGGATCTGCTCGCCGGTGGCCGGGTTGAAGATCGCCTGAACGCGCTGGCCTGAACCGGTGACACATTCGCCGTGAATAAAATTCGCTACCGTCTCCATCCTTAACCTCTCGCTGTTGATACGTGACCGTTATTTGAACGCTTTGTACTCACACTATATATGAAACAAATATTCCATTTTAAGTTGAAATAAAATAAATGATGATTATTGTGATCAAGGATGGATTTTTATGTTAATAGCCAGCAACACTGACGCAGCGTGCGCTATTAAGGCATTTCGGGCGAGGAAATGGCTGAAGCTTCTGTTTCATTTTTGCTGCCAGATGGATGGCCGACATTTAAAAGACGCGGCTTTGCGTTTAGAATCATAAAACTGTATTTGGGGGATAACATGACGACAGCAACCAGCCTGAATGAACTTCAGCAGCAAATCCGCGATCGCTACGATAGCCTGAGCAAGAGGCTGCAGCAGGTCTCCCGCTATGTACTGGATAACACCAACAGCGTGGCCTTTGATACGGTTGCCGTCATTGCCGAGCGCGCCGACGTGCCGCCGTCAACGCTGATCCGCTTCGCCAACGCCTTTGACTTCACCGGCTTTAACGAAATGAAACAGCTGTTTCGCATGAACCTGATGGAGGAGACCGCCAGCTACAGCGACCGTGCGCGGCTGTTTCGCGAAATGGAGAGCGAGGCCGTGCCGGAAACGCCGCTCGATATTTTACAGGAGTTCGCCCGCTCAAATGCCCAGGCGCTCCAGCAGCTCGCTGCCCGTGCCGAACCGGAGATGCTGGAGCGCGCCGTTCAGCTGCTGGCCGGCGCCGACACCATCTACATCGCCGGACTGCGCCGCTCCTTTAGCGTCGCCGCCTATCTGACCTATGCCCTGAGCCACCTTGAGTGCCGCCCTATTCTGCTCGACGGCATGGGCGGCATGCTGCGCGAGCAGATTAGCCGCATCAAGGCGCGCGATATAGTGGTGTCGATCAGCTTCTCGCCATACGCGGAAGAAACGGTGATGGTCAGCGAAACCGCCGACCACGTCGGCGCGCGCCAGATTGTGATCACCGACAGCCAGATCAGCCCGCTGGCGACGTTCAGCGACCTCTGTTTCGTGGTGAAAGAGGCGCAGGTGGATGCGTTTCGCTCTCAGTCGGCGACGCTGTGCCTGGTGCAGTCGCTGGTAGTGGCGCTGGCATATCGGCTGGGCGAAGGAAAGTAGGCTACCGCTCCTTCGCCTGCAACACCGGTCAGAAGCTGTACGTCACCTTTAGGCTTCCCGTGGGCGACGTTTTTTTCTGAACGACTGGGCTATCGCCCGCCTCTCCCGTCAGCTGCATAACGCCAGCAGCAGCAAGCAGGCTCCAGCGGGAGGTGAGCTTATGGGTCCAGTCCAGGTTCAGCGAATAGGCGTATATTCCCGATCCTGCATCATGTCGGGCAAATCCTGATGCGCCCCTGGAACAGGGTAGTGAATGAAATTTCATTGCGCACGCCAGACGATCTCTCTCCCTTAAAAGCCGTTCCCAGGCACAGGGAGCTGCGCCAGACGGTGGACGCGATGCGAATCAACGTCGAGGCGCTGCAGTCCTGGGTCATCAGCGAAAGCCAGCAGGAGCTGCTTGCAGGCATTGTTCGCAGCAATAGCCGTGCTGCTCGTCTCGTCAATCAGCTTCTGCTGATGAAGCACAGCGAAGCGCACATCGACACGGTAATGGAGCCTGTGCCGCTGACAACGCTTATTCAGGAGCGAATGGCCGCACTGGAGCCGCTGGCATCGGCACGCGGGATTGAGTTTGAATTCTTCGCCGACGATGAAATCCATGTCGCAGGCATTCGGGAACGTCTGGTGTCGCTGATCGACAATTTAATTGAGAATGCCGTGAAGTATAGCCCTGAGGGTGGACGCATTGAGGTACAACTGCAATCGCGTGATAAGTCCGCTCAGCTGCGCGTCTCAGACGCGGGCCCCGGTATCCCGGTTGAACTGCGGGAGCGCGTGTTCGACAGATTTTTCCGCGATCCTAATCAGACCCAAAGCGGGAGTGGACTGGGGCTTGCCATCGTCAAAGCCGTTACGCAGCAACACAACGGCAGGGTCAATCTGAGTACGTCAGCCGAAGGTGGTCTTATGGTGACCGTTGATTTCCCGAATCCGTCATTCGCATGAACGTAAACCCGGCGCTACACGTCCTGACATGTGTCAGCGCAGCGTTACTTCACGTATGCCGCAGATTGCTTCAATAAAATTACCGTATTTGTTATATTGTTACTTACTGATTATTCACCTCTGCGGTGCCAAAAAAAACAAGATTCACCGCAACCCAGGACAGAAAAATGTTAGATTACCGCTTCCCGACAGCTTTGCAGATGGTTCTCAGCGTAGCGATGGCGGAGCAATCGGGTGAACGTTCGACGAGTGCAATCCTGGCTTACGGCCTGGAAGCGAATCCGAGCTTTATCCGCAAATTAATGGTTCCTCTCGCCCGGGACGGCATTATCGTCTCCACGCTTGGCCGCAACGGCTCTATTCACCTTGGCCGCCCGGCTGAAGAGATCACCCTGCGTGATATCTACCTTTCCGTCACTGAAGATAAAAAGCTGTGGGCGTCCCGTCCTGACGTCCCGGCCCGCTGTGTGGTCAGCGCCAACGCCTGCTGGTACTTCAAATCAATCGCTGATGAAGCGGAGCAGGCTTCGTTAGCGGTTTTAGCGCGCCATACCGTCGCCAGCGCGCTGGAAGAGGTGAAAAAAGCCGATACCAGCGGGTGCGATCCGGTGCCGGAACTCTGTACGCAGCATAAAAAAGCGCCTTAATCCTGACGGATTGCGAAAAAAAGCCGCCTTCACAATGAAGGCGGCTTTTTGTTATCTGCTACGTCCTACGCAGGCAACACCTCTCTTTCCGCTTTGCCGCGCGTCACGAACTTACGCAGCGTCACGTAAAAGACCGGCGTCAGGAACAGACCAAACAGCGTCACGCCCAGCATCCCGGAGAAGACGGTGATCCCGGTGACGCCGCGGACTTCTGCCCCTGCCCCGTGACCTAGGATCAGTGGAATGGTCCCGGCAATAAAGGCGATAGAGGTCATTACAATCGGGCGTAAACGCAGGCGGCACGCCTCCAGCGCAGCCTCCATGATGCCTTTGCCCTGAATTTCCAGCTCGCGGGCAAACTCCACGATAAGTATCGCGTTTTTACAGGCCAGCCCCATCAGCACGACCAGCCCCACCTGCACGAAGACGTTGTTATCGCCCCCGGTCAGCCAGACGCCGAACAGCGCGGAGAGCATCGTCATCGGCACGATAAGGATCACCGCCAGCGGCAGCGTCCAGCTTTCATACAGCGCCGCCAGCACCAGGAACGCCAGCAGCACCGCGACCGGGAAGACGATCAGCGCCGTATTGCCCTGGGTGGCCTGCTGGAAACTCAGGTCCGTCCATTCAATATTCATCCCGTTCGGCAGGATCTGCTTAGACATGGCGTCCAGCTGCGTCATCGCCTGCGCGGAAGAGAGCACGCGCGGGTCAGCATCACCAATAAGATCCGCCGCCGGGTAACCATTATAGCGGATCACCGGGTCCGGCCCGTAGGTGGTCGTGATTTTCACCATACTGCCAATCGGCACCATTTCGCCCTGGTCATTGCGTGTGCGTAAATTCGCGATATCTTCCACGCTGTCGCGGAACTGCCCGTCGGCCTGTGCCATTACGCGCCAGGTCCGTCCAAACTGGTTAAAGTCGTTTACATATGACGAGCCCAGATAGGTTTGCAGCGTGCCGAAAAGATCGGTAAGCGATACGCCCTGCGCTTTCGCTTTATCACGGTCAACCTGCACATCCAGCTGCGGAACGTTAGCCTGGTAGGTTGAGATGGGGAAATGCATACCCGGCGTCTGCATAATCGCCCCGGACATGGTGTTCACCGCGTTTTGCAGCGCGCCATAGCCCAGACCAGCACGGTCCTGAATGTACAGCGAATAACCGGACCCTTGACCCAGCCCTAAAATCGGCGGCGGCAGAATCGAGAAGCCAAAGCCCTGCTGGATTTGAGCGATTTTCGCATTGATCTCCGCGTTAATTTCCGCCGCAGTATGTTTACGCTGGTCGAACGGCTTCAGGCCAAAGAAGACCGTCCCGGTGTTCGGCGTATTGGTGAACTGGAGCGCGTTCAGGCCAGGAAACGCGACCGCATAATCCACGCCTTCGGTATTCATCCCGATTTCGCTCATTTTGCGGATCACCGCATCGGTACGCGCCAGCGACGAGCCTTCCGGCATTTTCACGCCGCCGATCAGGTACAGCTTATCCTGCGTCGGAATAAACCCGCCGGGTACGACTTTAAACATCACACCCGCGGCACAAAGCAGCAGCAAATAAACCGCAAACACTGCACCGCGTCGGCCAAGCGTTTTCCCTACCAGTCCCTGATAGCCGGTCGAGCTGCGATGGAAAAAGCGGTTAAACGGACGGAAAATCCAGCCGAACAGACGATCGATAAGCCGGGTCGGGAAATCTTTCGGGGCACCATGCGGCTTCAACAGCAGCGCGGCCAGCGCCGGAGAAAGCGTCAGCGAGTTGATCGCGGAGATCACCGTGGAAATGGCTATCGTTACCGCAAACTGTTTGTAGAACTGGCCGGTCACGCCAGAGAGGAACGCCATCGGCACAAACACTGCACACAGCACCAGCGCAATGGCGATAATCGGCCCGGACACTTCACGCATCGCCTGATGCGCCGCCGCAAGCGGGGCGAGCCCCTCTTCGATATTTCGCTCGACGTTCTCCACCACCACGATGGCATCATCCACCACGATACCGATGGCCAGCACCAGCCCGAACAGGCTCAGGGTATTCAGCGAGAAGCCCAGCAGGTAAAGAATGCTGAAGGTACCCACCACCGATACCGGCACCGCGATCAGCGGGATGATCGACGCGCGCCAGGTTTGCAGGAAAAGGATCACCACCAGCACGACCAGCACCACCGCTTCCAGCAGCGTTTGTACAACCGCACGGATCGAGTCGCGCACAAATACCGTTGGGTCGTAAGGTGCCGCCCACTTCATATCGTCCGGGAAACGGGTGGACAGTTCGTCCATTTTGGCGCGCACCGCGTTAGACAGATCGATGGCGTTTGCCCCCGGCGACTGGAAGATACCAATCCCGACCGCGTCTTTATTGTTCAGCTGGGAGCGCAGCGCATAGCTGCCGGAACCCATCTCGATACGCGCCACGTCGCGCAGGCGGACGACCGTACCGTCCTGCGTTGTTTTCAGGACAATATTGCCAAACTCTTCTTCGGTATGCAGACGGCCCTGGGCGTTAATGGAGATCAGGAAATCGCTCTCTTTCGGCAGCGGCTCGGCGCCAAGCTGCCCGGCGGATACCTGTACGTTTTGCTCCTGCATCGCCGTCACCACGTCCGAGGCCGTCAGTCCGCGCGCCGCCACCTTGTTTGGATCCAGCCAGACGCGCATCGCGTATTCACCCGAGCCGAAAATCTGGATCTGACCCACGCCGGGCAGACGCGCCAGCTCGTCCTTCACCTTCAGCGTGGCGTAGTTACGCATATACAGTGAATCGTACTTACCGCCAGGCGAAAAGAGATGCACCACCAGCGTCAGCGTTGGCGACTGTTTCTGAGTCGTAATGCCCAGACGCCGAACGTCTTCCGGCAGACGCGCCTCGGCCTGTGCGACGCGGTTTTGCACCTGTACCTGCGCCTGATCCGGGTCGGTACCCGGACGGAAGGTGACGGTAGTCACCAGCACGCCATCGGAGCCCGCGACGGATTTCATGTACATCATGTTTTCAACGCCGTTGATCGCCTCTTCCAGCGGCGTCGCCACGGTTTCGGCAATCACTTTCGGGTTGGCGCCCGGGTACTCGGCGCGCACCTGCACGCTTGGCGGCACGACATCAGGATATTCGCTCACCGGCAGCAGCGGGATGGCGATTAATCCTGTGATAAAAATCAGAATCGACAGTACGGCGGCAAAAATCGGCCTGTCGATGAAAAAACGGGAAAAGTCCATGGATTGGATTCTCAGGTAAGGGATCAGTTGAGGGCGGCGCTGGCGGTCATGGCAACGGTTTTCGCGTTAACCGGCATACCCGGCATAAACACTTTTTGTAAACCATCGACGATGACTTTATCCCCGGGTTTCAGCCCCTGCTGTACGATACGTAAACCGTCGGCCAGACGCCCCGGCGTAATATCGCGGCGCTGCGCTTTCCCGTCTTTATCTACGACATAAACATACTTACGATCCTGATCGGTCAGCACCGCCTTATCGTCAACAAGCGTGGCTTTAAATTCCGCACTGCCCGGCAGGCGCACGCGTGCGAAGAGTCCCGGCGTGAACTGACGCTGTGAGTTGTCCAGCAGCGCACGCATGCGGATTGTACCGGTACTCGGCGTGAGCTGGTTATCCAGGAAATCCACTTTGCCCTGATGGGGATAGCCCTCCTCACCCGTCAGACCAATCTCCACCGGCAGCGCCGTGTGGTGACTGGACGCCCCCTGCCCGCTGCGGGCCAGGTTCTGATAGTGAAGATAGGTGGACTCGTCCACGTCGAAGTAGACGTAAACCGTCTTCTGTGAGACCAGGGTGGTGAGCACGCTGGCGCTGTCACCCGCAGTCACCAGGTTACCGCTGGTGATCAGCGCCCGGCTGGCGCGACCGTCGATAGGCGCGGTCACTTTGGTGAAGTCGAGGTTGAGCTGCGCGGCATCAACCGCCGCCTGCGCCGCGCGAATATCGGCCTGCGCCTGGGTAGCGGCGGAACGGCGCTGCTCCCACTCTTCACGAGATACCACGTTGGTATTGACTAATTTATCGGTACGGTTAGCCTCGCTTCGCGCCAGGCTGGCCTGCGTTTTGGCTCTCGCCAGGTTCGCCTGCGCCTGTTCCAGCGCCGCGCGATAGGTTCGGTCATCAATCGTGAACAGCACCTCGCCCTTTTTCACCTCCTGGCCGTCGGTGTAATTCACTTTATCAATGTAGCCGGAGACGCGTGGGCGCAGCTGAACGCTTTCCACCGCTTCAATGCGACCGTTAAAGCTGTCCCACTGGCTAATGGATTTCACCACCACGTCAGCTGCGCTGACGACGGGCGCTTGCGGTGCAGCATTTTGCGCGACACTGTCATCGCACCCGACGAGAAGCGCGGAGAGTAAAACCACCCCCGTCGCGCTCAGATGAAAGTAACCCCAGGTTTTTTGCAGGCTCATTATTTTTATTCCGGTTATTGTAGCCGCCGGGCAAGACGCAGCGGGAGGCGCCGCGCCACTTCCTTTGTCCGGTCTGGCTTAAGGCCATTTGTGTCGTTCATCGCCACAAAACTGTAACAGTTGCGAATACACTATCGCGGCGATTGTAGGAAGGCGCTTAATTAAGTGCAAGAATAATTGTTGCACTTAATGTGCTATTTGCGGCGAAGGTAAATCACGGGTTTTTAGAAGGGATTTAAATGTAACAATAAAACTTGCAATTAATATCAAAACGGGCCACCTTTAAGTGCAACAAACAAAGATGCTTTTAATGCGTGGCGTAGGGGGAAGCAAGATGAACACGGGTGCATTCATTCACGATTTGCTCGACTGGATCGACAACAACCTTGATAGCCGCCTGGACATTGAAACCGTCTCCAGGCGAGCCGGCTATTCGAAATGGCATCTCCAGCGGATCTTCAAAGAACATACCGGCTCCCCTCTCGCCGAATATATTCGCGCGCAAAAGCTGCAAAAATCGGTTGAGCGCTTAGCCCAAAGCGATGAACCGATTCTGAACGTGGCGATCGCGCTGGGCTTTGACTCTCAGCAGTCCTTCAACCGCAGCTTTAAGCGTCAGTATGGTCAGGCGCCAGGGGCATGGCGACGCAGTATCGGCTGCCGTGGATCCCGACAGATGAGCCAATAATTCACGTCCCGTTCGGATATCAGTTACAAAAGAAAAACCCTCTGTAAAAGGGGGGTTTAGCAGTCTTAACTGCTTATGACGTGCAGAAAGGTTTACGGGCTTATTCCTACTCAATCATATCAGCTCAGTCCTTGCATTTTGGCTTTACGCTATTCTCGATAATCGGCTTTCTTATATATTGTCCTTAATCTCGTTACGTCGAGGTTCCGAGCACAACTGTAGGGATGATTTTTGTCGGGATTATCTGTGGAACTTCACTTTATATTTTTATGAACACATCCCTTAAAACGATCTACTATCGGGTGTAGCTGTAAAATTGATATAGATCTACTTTCCAAAGGCAAGCCAACCTTTTTTAGAGTAAAATAATTAAATGCGCACTTTATGTATATTTTATTTTAAAAATACACGCACTATATGCAGATAATTTTCATAAGCATCTATAAAGAAAAGAGAGATACATGACTTTGCATGGAAAGTTTATTATAAATGATGCTGATTACTCACCACTTGAATTTGATGGTGTTGGAGTCTTTATGGCTTTTTCTGGTAACGGTGCATACAGAAACAAAGGAGCATGTGGCATCATTCCTAACGTTGGACCGCTACCAAAAGGTAAATATTATATAGTAGACAGGCCTAAAGGAAGTATGGCTAACAGATTTAGAGCCTGGGGAGTCGATACATATAAAAGCACTTTTAGTTATCATGTTGATCATTCTGAATGGTTTGCTTTATTTCGCGACGATGGGAATATAGATGATTCTACATTTTACAAAAGCGTAGCCAGAGGTGGATTTAGGCTACATCCCGGTCAGGTATCAGAAGGGTGTATAACTTTACCAAGCCAATCAGATTACAATAGATTAAGAAACGCACTATTAAGAACAAAGACAGCAAAGGTTAAAGGTCTTGATTTAGAATCCTATGGAACAATTGAGGTCATTATTGGTGGTTATCAGAAAACTTGTCCTTAGTTCTGTTAGAATGGTTCTTTTCATCGGCATATTCGCTATTGTTTCATGGTTAGATGTTTGCTACTTAACTGAACATCCATTAATAAGTCACGAAACAGCTATTAGAATTTCCTATTTAATTAGCAACAACCCAACACCCGAAGATATCTATTATAGTTATGATTATGTATTAATTTCATTCAACACTCTTACCTCTCTCTTTTTCTACATCATAACAATGAAGTTTATTAAACTAATAAGGAGTAAATAAAATGCCTATCCCTCCCTATCTTTGGCTAAAAGATGATGGTGGTGCAGATATCAAAGGCTCTGTAGATGTTCAGGATCGTGAGGGCTCTATCGAGGTAATCAGTATGGGTCATGGTGTTAACCTTCCCGTCGATACTGCCAATGGAAAGATCACCGGAACACGCCAACATTCATCATTTAATTTTGAAAAAGAAGTCGACAGTTCCAGTCCCTATCTCTACAAAGCAGCAGCTACAGGGCAAACATTAAAAAGTGCAGAAGTAAAATTTTATCATATCAATGATGCGGGCCAGGAGGTGTGTTATTACACCGTATTAATGGAAAATGTAAAAATAACGGGTGTTAATTGTGGTGTGCCCAATGTTAAATTATCAGGCAATGATAAGTTAAATCATATGGAATCCGTCTCTATGCAATATGAAAAAATCACATGGCGTATTGTAGATGGGAATATCCAATTCTCTGATTCATGGTACGAGAGGCCAACAGCATAAATTTCTGTTACTTTCTGCGCCACAGTGCGTTCTGAAATTATGCTCTTCGTTGCTAACGCTGCCAGAAAGTGCCAGACATAAAAAACAAAAAAGCCCGCAGTTACGCGGGCTTAGAGATACTTTACTGCATTTACCTACAGGCTGTAGCCAGACGCGAAATCATTCCCACTCGATCGTCGCCGGTGGCTTGCCGCTGATGTCATACACCACGCGGGAAATGCCGTTCACTTCGTTGATGATGCGGTTAGACACGCGGCCTAAGAAGTCATACGGCAGGTGCGCCCAGTGCGCGGTCATGAAGTCGATGGTTTCAACCGCACGCAGGGAGACAACCCAGTCGTACTTGCGGCCATCGCCCATCACGCCGACGGAGCGAACCGGCAGGAACACGGTGAACGCCTGGCTAACCTTGTTGTACAGGTCAGCCTTGTGCAGCTCTTCAATGAAGATCGCGTCCGCACGACGCAGCAGGTCGCAGTACTCTTTCTTCACTTCGCCCAGCACGCGTACGCCGAGGCCCGGGCCCGGGAATGGGTGACGGTAGAGCATGTCGTACGGCAGCCCCAGCTCCAGACCGATCTTACGCACTTCGTCTTTGAATAGCTCACGCAGTGGTTCAACCAGGCCCATCTTCATCTCTTTCGGCAGGCCGCCCACGTTGTGGTGAGATTTGATAACGTGCGCTTTACCGGTCGCGGAGGCCGCAGACTCGATCACGTCAGGGTAGATAGTACCCTGCGCCAGCCATTTCACGTCTTCCAGCTTCAGCGCTTCTTCGTCGAACACTTCCACGAATACGCGGCCGATGATTTTACGTTTCGCTTCCGGATCGTTCTCGCCTTTCAGCGCGTCCAGGAAGCGCTGTTCGCCTTCCACGTGAACGATGTTCAGACCGAAGTGGTCGCCGAACATGTCCATGACCTGCTGGGCTTCGTTCAGACGCAGCAGGCCGTTGTCCACGAAGACGCAGGTCAGGTTTTTGCCGATGGCGCGGTGCAGCAGCATCGCGGTCACGGAGGAGTCGACGCCGCCGGAGAGGCCGAGGATCACTTTGTCATCACCAACCTGCTGGCGGATACGCTCCACGGCGTCGTCGATGATTTTTGCCGGGGTCCACAGGGCTTCACACTGGCAGATATCACGCACGAAGCGCTCCAGCATGCGCATACCCTGACGGGTGTGAGTCACTTCCGGGTGGAACTGCACGCCGTAGAAGCGTTTTTCTTCGTTCGCCATAATCGCGAACGGGCAGCTTTCGGTGCTGGCTACGGTCACGAAGTCCGATGGGATGGCGGTGACTTTGTCGCCGTGGCTCATCCACACGTCCAGCAGCGGTTTGCCGTCTGCGGTCAGGGAGTCTTCGATACCGCGCACCAGCGCGCTGTCGGTGACGACTTCTACCTGCGCGTAGCCGAACTCACGCTCGTTAGAGCCTTCTACGTGGCCGCCCAGCTGCATCGCCATAGTCTGCATGCCGTAGCACACGCCGAACACCGGTACGCCCGCTTCGAATACGTACTGTGGCGCGCGCGGGCTGTTCTCTTCGGTGGTGCTCTCCGGGCCGCCGGACAGGATGATGCCGCTTGGATTGAACTCGCGAATCTGTGCTTCCGTAACATCCCACGCCCACAGTTCACAGTAAACGCCCAGCTCACGCACGCGACGCGCCACCAGTTGAGTGTACTGAGAACCAAAATCGAGGATGAGGATGCGATGTTTATGAATGTTTTCCGTCATTGACGCTAATTCCGAGGCAAGTGAAACAGATTAAATAAATCGCCCGACACGAGGTCGGGCGAAGAAAATCATGATCCCAGACGGTAGTTCGGGGACTCTTTGGTGATCGTCACGTCGTGCACGTGGCTCTCCTGGATACCCGCACCGCTGATGCGTACGAATTCCGCTTTGGTACGCAGCAGGTCAATGGTACCACAGCCGGTAAGACCCATACAGGAACGCAGGCCGCCCATCTGCTGGTGGATGATCTCTTTCAGACGGCCTTTATAGGCCACGCGGCCTTCGATGCCTTCCGGTACCAGTTTGTCAGCGGCGTTATCGGTCTGGAAGTAACGGTCGGAGGAACCTTTGGACATCGCGCCCAGGGAGCCCATACCGCGGTAGGATTTATAAGAACGGCCCTGGTAGAGTTCGATTTCGCCCGGGGATTCTTCGGTACCGGCCAGCATGGAGCCCACCATCACGGCTGCGGCACCTGCGGCGATCGCTTTGGCGATGTCGCCAGAGAAGCGGATACCGCCGTCCGCGATAACCGGAATACCGGTGCCTTCCAGCGCTTCAACCGCGTCAGACACCGCGGTGATCTGCGGAACGCCCACGCCGGTGACGATACGGGTAGTACAGATAGAGCCAGGGCCGATACCCACTTTCACCGCGCTGCAACCGGCTTCCGCCAGCGCGCGAGCACCTGCGCCCGTAGCCACGTTACCGCCAATGATCTGGAGATCCGGGTATTTAGCACGGGTTTCACGAATACGTTGCAGAACGCCTTCGGAGTGGCCATGTGAGGAGTCAATCAGCAGCACGTCAACGCCCGCGGCAACCAGCGCGTCAACGCGCTCTTCGTTACCTGCGCCCGCGCCAACCGCAGCGCCGACACGCAGACGGCCATGCTCGTCTTTACAGGCGTTCGGTTTACGTTCTGCTTTCTGGAAATCTTTAACGGTGATCATGCCACGCAGGTGGAAGTTCGCATCCACAACCAGCGCTTTCTCAACGCGTTTTTCGTGCATTTTCGCCAGCACCACGTCGCGGGTTTCGCCTTCGCGAACGGTCACCAGGCGCTCTTTTGGTGTCATATAGACGCTGACAGGCTGGTTCAGGTCAGTCACGAAACGCACATCACGACCGGTGATGATGCCCACCAGCTCGTTGTCTTCGGTCACAACCGGGTAACCTGCAAAGCCGTTACGCTCGGTTAGCGCTTTCACTTCGTGCAGGGTGGTGGTTGGCAGAACGGTCTGAGGATCGGACACGATACCGGATTCATGTTTCTTCACGCGGCGAACTTCTTCCGCCTGACGCTCGATAGACATGTTTTTGTGGATAAAGCCAATGCCGCCTTCCTGTGCCAAAGCGATAGCCAGACGCGCTTCAGTCACGGTGTCCATTGCTGCGGAGAGCATAGGAATGTTCAGACGAATGGTTTTCGTCAACTGCGTGCTGAGGTCGGCAGTATTCGGCAGAACGGTGGAATGAGCGGGAACGAGGAGGACGTCGTCAAACGTCAGTGCTTCTTTAGCGATACGTAGCATGGGCAATATCTCTGACCTGGGTGGTTAAATATTGCCGTGGCATTATACAGAGCGTAACCGATTGCATCTACACTTTTTTGAAAAAAATGCTTGCGATCGCCTCTCAGCAGGTTACTATCGACTGAATAACTTGCTGATTTAGAATTTGATCCCGCTCACATGTTATCCTCTCAATCCCCCTCAATTTATACTGTCAGCCGCCTTAATCAGACGGTGCGTTTGCTGCTTGAGCAGGAAATGGGACAGGTCTGGATCAGCGGTGAAATCTCTAACTTCACGCAGCCTGCTTCCGGTCACTGGTACTTTACGCTAAAAGACGACACCGCTCAGGTGCGCTGCGCGATGTTCCGCAACAGCAATCGTCGCGTGACGTTCCGCCCTCAGCATGGCCAGCAGGTTCTGGTTCGCGCCAACATTACCCTGTATGAGCCGCGCGGCGATTATCAGATTATCGTCGAGAGCATGCAGCCCGCCGGTGAAGGCTTGTTGCAGCAGAAGTACGAGCAGTTAAAAGCCATGCTTTCGGCTGAGGGATTGTTTGACCAGCAGTTTAAAAAGCCCCTGCCCTCACCTGCCCACTGTGTTGGAGTTATCACCTCGAAAACCGGCGCGGCGCTGCACGATATTTTGCACGTCCTGAAGCGCCGTGACCCTTCCCTGCCCGTCATTATCTACCCAACTGCCGTTCAGGGTGACGATGCGCCGGGGCAGATCGTGCGCGCGATTGAGCTGGCGAATGCGCGTCAGGAGTGCGATGTCCTGATCGTCGGGCGCGGCGGCGGCTCGCTGGAAGACCTGTGGAGCTTTAACGACGAGCGCGTGGCGCGGGCAATCTTTGCCAGCCTTATCCCTGTGGTGAGCGCCGTCGGCCATGAAACGGATGTGACGATAGCCGATTTTGTCGCGGATTTACGCGCGCCCACGCCGTCCGCGGCGGCAGAGGTGGTCAGCCGTAATCAGCAGGAGCTGCTGCGCCAGATCCAGAACGGGCAGCAGCGCCTGGAGATGGCGATGGACTACTTCCTCGCCAACCGTACCCGCCGCTTTACCCAGCTTCATCATCGTCTGCAACAGCAGCATCCGCAATTGCGTCTGGCGCGTCAGCAAACCGTACTGGAGCGTCTGCGTCAGCGGATGAACTTCGCGCTGGATAACCAGCTTAAGAAAGCGATATCGCGCCAGCAGCGCACGACTCAGCGTCTGAACCAGCAGAATCCGCAGCCAAAGATTTATCGCGCACAAACGCGGATCCAGCAGCTTGAGTTCCGCCTCGCGGAAAATATCCGCTCACGCCTGAGCGCCACCCGCGAGCGTTTTGGCAATGCGGTCACCCATCTGGAAGCCGTCAGCCCACTCTCCACGCTGGCCCGCGGCTATAGCGTGACCACCGCGACGGACGGCAAAGTGCTGAAGCAGACGAAGCAGGTTAAAGCAGGGGATGTGCTCACCACCCGGCTTTCTGACGGCTGGGTCGAGAGTGAAGTGAAAGAGATCAAACCGGTGAAAAAAACGCGTCAGCGTAAAAGCGGATAAATCTTCGCCGGTTACAAACTATACTGCTGCTATTGCCTTTTTTAATAAGGAGAGCAGCATGCCCCATCTACATAGCGTCATCCCTCCGTATATTCTTCGCCGTATTATCGAAAGCGGTTCTGAGCCGCAGCAGCGCTGCGCCCGTCAGACCTTAACCCACGTCCAGACGCTGATGGCCCATATGCCGGGCAAACCCGCCGCGCCGCATGTGAATAAAGCCGGTCAGCTTGAGCGTGACATCTACGATGCGAAACAGACCCAGGAGCTGCCGGGTACCCAGGTACGCTATGAAGGCCAGCCCTCCAACGGAGACGTGGCGGTGGATGAAGCGTACGATTATCTGGGTATTACCCATGATTTCTTCTGGAAGGAATATCAGCGCGATTCGCTCGATAACAAAGGGCTGATCCTCACCGGCACCGTGCACTATGGCCGTGAGTATCAAAACGCCTTCTGGAACGGCCAGCAGATGGTCTTTGGCGATGGCGACGGGGAAATCTTCAACCGCTTTACCATTGCCATCGACGTGGTAGCGCATGAGCTTAGCCACGGCGTGACGGAGACCGAAGCCGGACTCATCTACTTTGAACAATCGGGCGCGCTGAACGAGTCGTTATCCGACGTGTTCGGTTCGCTGGTGAAGCAATACTATCTTAAGCAAACCGCCGATAAAGCAGACTGGCTGATTGGTGAAGGGCTGCTGGCGGAGGGCATCAACGGGAAAGGGCTTCGCTCCATGTCTGAACCCGGCACGGCCTATAACGATCCGCTGCTCGGTAAAGATCCGCAGCCCGGGCATATGAAAGATTTCATCAAAACGCGCGAGGATAACGGCGGCGTACACCTTAACTCCGGTATCCCCAACCGCGCGTTTTACCTGGCCGCAACGGCGATCGGTGGCTACGCCTGGGAAAAAGCGGGTTATGCCTGGTACGACACGGTTTGCGATCGCAACCTGGCGCAGGATGCGGATTTTGATGCCTTTGCAAAACTGACGATAGCGCACGGCGAGAAACGCTCCGGTAGCGACGTTGGGGGGGCTATAAAACAAGCCTGGGAACAGGTAGGAGTGCTGTAATGCAGGTTCCGGAACTGACGGATGACGCCGTGGTTGAGCTGGCCCGGGAAGGCGGCGTCGCTTTTATCCCTAAGCTGAGCGGCCAGCGCACCATTGCGCTCTCCTCGCTTAATGAGGCCCAGCGCCAGCGCCTGGTGAGCATTCTGGAGCAGGCTTTCCCGCGCGGCCAGCCGCCCGGACAAGCCTCTTCCCCCGGCAGAGGTGACCAGCGCTATTTCCGCATCCAGATTATCTGGACCGGCCAAAATCAGGCGCACTACGCCGATATCATCGTGCTGGTACCCGAGCAGGAAGCACCCGAGTCGCTGGTGGAACTGTGGCAGAAAGGTGAAGGCTGCGTGTGCGATTAACCTTCAGCCCGAACAAACTCCACGCGTTTTTTAGAGATAAGACCGTGGCCGTTCTGGCAAAAGTAATCCACCGCACCGCAGGCCTTGAGTACCTGAAGCGGTTGATGGCAATCAGGGCAGCGCGCTTCGAGGGGAATATCGTTATTGCAGCTGTCGCAGTGCGCGATACCGTTTTGCGGCTCGAGCGCTGCGTGGCAATCCGGACAGGTTATCGACATGCTCTCTCCTGTTGAGGTGGGCCGGGGCTGCATAACTGCCCCGGCAGGCTGAATAGTATCAGGCTTCGGTAGCCGGTTTTGTCTGCACATTTTCCAGCATGCGACGCACCGGAACAATGAGGACGATCAGCACCGCAGCACAAATCAACAGCGCGATGGAGCAACGGGCAAAGAGGTCTGGCAGCATATCCAGCTGGTCGGCCTTCACGTGACCACCAATCAGGCCCGCAGCCAGGTTACCCAGCGCACTGGCGCAGAACCACAGGCCCATCATCTGACCGCGCATTCTTTCCGGCGCCAGCAGGGTCATGGTTGCCAGACCAATCGGACTCAGGCACAGTTCCCCGAGCGTCAGCATCAGGATACTGCCCACCAGCCAGAACGGAGAAACCCCTGCTCCACCGTTGCTCAGCACGTTCTGTGCCGCCAGCATCATCAGGCCGAAGCCCGCCGCCGCGCACAAAATACCGATCACGAACTTGGTGATACTGCTCGGGCGAATATTATTGCTCGCCAGCTTCGGCCATGCCCAGCTAAATACCGGTGCCAGCAGAATGATGAACAGGGCATTAATCGACTGGAACCACACCGCCGGGATCTCAAAATCACCGATCATGCGGTTAGTGTAGTCGTTGGCGAACAGGTTGAAGGAGGTTGGCTTCTGCTCGAACGCGGACCAGAAGAACGCGGCGGAGACCAGCAGAATAAAGCATACCAGCAGCCTTGCGCGCTCTTTGCGATTCAGCCCGGCGAAGATGAACAGGTAGATGAAGTAGAGCGCGACGGAGGCGGCAATCACATATACCAGCACGCTGGCCACCGCGACCGGATTAATCACAATCACGCCCTGGGCAATCAACGTGACGATGATTGCAACACCCACAGCCAGCGCCAGCAGCCAGGCACCCACGCCGTTACGTTTCACTACTGGACTGTTCCAGGTGGAGTCCAGACCGACTTCGCTGTCGTAGCGCTTCATGGCCGGAACGGCAAACACGCGGAAGATAATCAGGGCGACCAACATCCCGATACCGCCGATACCAAAGCCCCAGTGCCAGCCGTGGGTTTTAATCAGCCAGCCGGAAATCAGAGGAGCAATGAACGAGCCCATGTTGATGCCCATATAGAACAGCGAGAAACCGCCGTCACGACGCGCATCGCCCTTTTTGTAGAGGGTACCGACCATGACCGAGATACAGGTCTTGAACAGGCCGGAGCCGAGCACGATGAACATCAGGCCGATGAAGAACAGGTTGTCGCCCATAATGGCCGACAGGGCAATCGACAGGTGCCCAAGTGCAATCAAAATCGAACCGTACCAGACGGCCCGCTGCTGGCCGAGCCAGTTATCCGCCAGCCAGCCGCCCGGCAGTGCGGCGAGGTACATGGTGCCCGCGAAGATGCCGACAATCGCCGAGGCGTTTTCACGCGCCAGGCCCATTCCGCCGTCATACACGGTGGCGGCCATAAACAGGATCAATAGCGGGCGAATACCGTAAAACGAGAAACGCTCCCACATCTCGGTGAAGAACAGCGAACCGAGCGGATAAGGATGGCCGAAGAAGGTTCGGCTCTCTTTTTGATTAACAGAGGATTGCATAATTCTCCCGAAAAGGTATGTGTCGTGCTTGTAAACACCAGCATGTACGCCGAACGGTTACGTATCCGATCGATTTTTTACATGCGGCGAAATGTTGGTTAACCATTTGATAACCAGGCGCTAGTTTTGTCTAGTACCGAACCCTGGACTTTAAGATGAAAATTCGACGATTGTCTACTTTCTTAGATATAAACATGGTTAAAAGCGAATAGTGATTGACATCACACAGGGAAGGCAGACCTTTTGAATGAGCGAAAAAAACCCGCGACAGGCGCGGGTTTTAGTGAGTTCGGTAAGAATTATTTGCTTTTCTTAATGTGCTTAATCAAACGCTTACGCTTACGCATCTGGTTCGGCGTCAGGGTATTACGTTTATTCGCAAACGGGTTTTCCCCTTCCTTGAACTGAATACGGATAGGCGTACCCATCACGTCCAGCGACTTACGGAAGTAGTTCATCAGGTAGCGTTTGTAGGAGTCCGGCAGGTCTTTCACCTGGTTACCGTGGATCACCACGATAGGCGGGTTATACCCCCCGGCGTGGGCATATTTCAGCTTCACGCGACGGCCACGCACCAGCGGCGGTTGGTGGTCTTCAGCAGCCATGTTCATGATACGGGTCAGCATCGCCGTGCTCTGGCGGCGGGTAGAGCTGTCATAGGCTTCACGAACGGATTCGAACAGGTTGCCTACGCCGCTGCCGTGCAGGGCAGAGATGAAGTGAACGCGGGCAAAGTCGATAAAGCCCAGACGGAAGTCCAGCGTCTCTTTCACCTGTTCGCGTACTTCATTGCTCAGGCCATCCCACTTGTTGACGACGATAACCAGTGAGCGCCCACTATTAAGGATAAAGCCGAGCAGAGAGAGATCCTGATCGGAGATACCTTCACGTGCGTCAATAACCAGCAGCACCACGTTGGCGTCTTCAATCGCCTGAAGGGTTTTGATCACCGAGAATTTTTCCACTACATCGGTGATTTTCCCGCGCTTACGCACCCCTGCAGTGTCGATAAGTACGTACTCACGTTCATCGCGCTGCATTGGAATGTAAATGCTGTCGCGCGTTGTGCCTGGCATGTCGTAAACCACCACGCGCTCTTCGCCCAGAATACGGTTAGTAAGCGTAGACTTACCTACGTTTGGGCGACCAACGATAGCCAGCTTAATCGGCAGATCCTGCGGGTTGAAGTCATCTTCCGGCTCTTCCTCGCCTTCCTCTCCGGCTTCAAACTGTGCCCAGTATTCGGCGTCTTCGTCCACCTCTTCCGGCGGGTTTACTTCATCAACCCACGGCAGCAGAACGGTTTCCAGCAGGCTGGTGACGCCACGGCCATGCGAGGCCGCAATTGGATAAATATCGCCAAGGCCTAAAGACCAGAAATCCGCAACGGCCTGATCGGCATCGATACCGTCAGTTTTGTTCGCCACCAGGAAGGTTGGCTTTTCGCGTGAACGCAGATGTTTAGCGATAGCGGAGTCCGCGGGCATCAGGCCAGCGCGCGCATCCACCATAAACAGAACCACATCCGCTTCTTCGATAGCCAGCAGAGATTGCTCTGCCATGCGGGTTTCTACGCCGTCTTCCGTACCGTCAATACCCCCGGTATCGATACAGATGAACTCGCGTCCTTCCACCTCTGCACGACCGTACTTACGGTCACGCGTCAGCCCCGGGAAATCCGCAACCAGCGCATCACGGGTGCGTGTTAAACGGTTAAAAAGAGTGGATTTTCCAACGTTAGGGCGCCCGACAAGCGCGACCACAGGTACCATGTTTGAAGCCTCATAAAATTCAAAATAACGTCGCTTTCGCAGCGTTTTTAAAAATGTCAAAACGGCTCCTGAGTGAACAGGAGCCGTTTAGTATACTACAACCGCCGTGTAATTAACGCGTGATCGCGTACAGCGTGCCGTCTTTTGCCTGAATCAGCAGTTTGCCGTCAGCCACAACCGGGTCGGTCAGGAAGCCCGAGCCGTCCACTTTCTGCTGCGCCACGAAGCGGCCATTCTCTGGATCGATCCAGTGCATATAGCCTTCGCTGTCGCCCACCACCAGGCTGCCGTTATACAGTGCCGGTGCGGTCAGCAGACGGTGCAGCAGATCGCTCTGCGTCCACAGCGTCACGCCACCTTCGGTGCTCAGCGCCAGCAGACGGTCGTTCTGATCCACCATATAAATACGGTTGCCGTCGACAATGAAATCGTTCACGGAACCCAGCTCACGTTTCCACATGATCTGGCCGCTACGCAGGTCCAGCGCCGTCAGGTTGCCGTTATACGCCAGCGCGTAAACCACACCGTCAACGATGACCGGCGTGGTGTCCACGTCACTCAGACGGTCGATTTCAGTTGAACCGGTCGCCTGGGAAATACGCTGCTGCCAGATCATCTGACCCTGCTGCATCAGTACTGCGCTGACACGACCGTTGTCACCACCCACAATGGCGGCGCCAAATGCAGTCGCCGGAGCAGATTCACCACGCAGAGACAGCGCTGGCATATCCAGGTTAACCGTCCATTTTACCAGACCATCGGCTTCGTTCAGCGCCTGCAACTGGCCGTTGCTGGTATGGATCAACACCAGGCCGTCGCTGACAACCGGACGTGACAAGGATTCACCGGCAACGCTGGTCTGCCATGCAACCGAACCGTCGCTGGCATTCAGCGCGTAAACCTGCGCTTTTTCGCTGCCCACATACACGTGACCGCCAGCAACGGTCAGGCCGCCAGAAAGCAGCGCAGGTTTACGGGAGAACCAGCCGTCTTTTTCCGCCAGGTTAATGGACCACACTTCCTTTCCGTCATCAGCGTTCAGCGCTTTAACGGTGCCTTTGCGATCGGCCGCATAGACCACGCCGTCAGCAAATGCCGGGTGCAGGTTGGAATAAAAATCGCCAATACCATCACCCACGGAGGTGTCCCAGGCGGTGGACGGAGTGAACTGGTTTTCAACCGTCGGCAGCGGGGACATTTTGACAACGTCTTCTTCGCCACTGAACAGTGAACAACCACTCAATAACGTAACAGAAAGCAGTCCTGGCAGAAGTAATTTACGCAATTGCATTGGGTCCCTCTCAGACGGACAAATTATTTATTTTCATCTGCATCATTTCGCTCAGCGCAGGTGAAGCTTTACTATCCACGCCAGCTTGCCACGCTTTACGCGCGCCCGCTTTATCACCCTTACTCAGCAGTGCTTCACCGCGAAGATCGGCGACAATAGCGGCAAAGCCATCACCTTTGATGGTATCAAGCGTTTTCAGCGCGTCGTCGGCTTTTTTCTGCTGAACCTGAATACGTGCCAGGCGCAGATTGATCACCGCTTTCAGATTTTCGTCACTGGCAGCAGCAAGCCCCTGAGACAGTTGCGCAGCGGCTTTATCCAGTTCGTTTTTATCAACATACTGCTGAGCCACTTCCAGCGCAGCCAGCGCACCGTAGGTGTTTTTGTTGTCAGCGGCAAATTTCTCCGCAGCCGTCAGCGTTTGCGGCTGATCGGCACGGATTGCGCTAACGGTATTTTCGTAGTTCAGGGATGAACCGCGAGCAGAGTCAGCCTGATGATTGTTCCAGTAACGCCAGCCAACCAGCGCACCAACACCTAAAATAACCCCTACAACCAGTGCCTTGCCGTTTTCAGCAAAGAAGCGTTTAACCGCATCAACCTGGTCGTGTTCGTTCTCGTACATTTCCACGCAGTCCTTCTCCTTAGCCCAATAGAGTGCGCAAGTGCGCCGCAACGCCATCCTGCGTTACCGTAGTTTGCTCACCAGAGCGCAGGTCTTTAACCACCACTTCGCCGTTGGCCACTTCGGACTCACCCAGCACCAGTGCAATACTTGCGCCCCACTTATCGGCACGAGCAAACTGTTTTTTAAAGTTGCCGCCGCCGTGGTTGGTCATCAGCTTTACGTCCGGCAGCGCATCGCGCACGCGTTCGGCAAGCTGCATCGCCGCAGACTGCGTATCCGCACCTGAGGCCACCAGGTATATATCGACAACAGGATCGGCTTTAAATTCCGGATTAACTGCCTGAACCAGCAAAACAAGTCGCTCAAGGCCCATCGCGAAGCCTACAGCCGGTGCTGCGCGACCACCCAGTTGCTCGACCAGTCCGTCATAACGACCGCCAGCACAGACGGTGCCCTGCGAACCGAGGCTGGTGGTGACCCACTCAAATACGGTGCGGTTGTAGTAGTCCAGACCGCGCACCAGACGCTGGTTAACGGTATAAGCAATGCCCGCCGCTTCAAGCAGCTTGCACAGGCCAGCAAAGTGTTCGCGGGAATCCTCATCCAGGTAGTCACCCAGCGCTGGCGCATCGTTCAGCAGCGCCTGTACGTCAGGATTTTTGGAATCGAGTACGCGCAGCGGGTTGCTGTACATACGACGTTTACAGTCTTCGTCGAGCTTCTCTTTGTGTTGTTCCAGGAACGCCACCAGCGCATCGCGATAGTTCGCACGCGCTTCCAGAGAACCGATAGAGTTCAGCTCCAGGGAAACGTGCTCAGAAATACCGAGCGCACGCCACCAGCGGGCAGTCAGCATAATCAGTTCGGCATCGATATCTGGTCCTTGCAGACCAAACACCTCCACGCCAAGTTGGTTGAACTGACGGTAGCGGCCTTTTTGCGGACGTTCGTGGCGGAACATCGGGCCGATATACCACAGGCGCTGCTCCTGATTGTACAGGAGACCATGTTCGATGCCGGCGCGTACGCAACCCGCCGTCCCCTCAGGACGCAGGGTCAGGCTGTCGCCGTTGCGGTCCTCAAAGGTATACATCTCTTTTTCAACCACGTCGGTTACTTCGCCGATCGCGCGTTTGAATAACGGGGTCTGCTCTACAATCGGCAAACGAATTTCGCTGTAACCGTAGCTGCCGAGCACCTGCTTCAGTGTGCCTTCAATGCGCTGCCAGATGGCGGTTTCGCCAGGCAGATAATCGTTCATGCCGCGGATGGCTTGAATGTTTTTTGCCACGTTTATTCTCTTTCTATATACAAAAAAGAACCCAAAGAATGGGTTCAATCATACATGGGAAGCAGCCTGCTTCCCATCACGTTATTTTTCAACCTGCTGAACGCTGATGCGCTGCGCTTCGTCCATCATCGTCGCTTTTGCGCGAATGCGGGCTTCAAGCTGGTCGATCATATCACTATTATCCAGACGATCTTTACGAACGCCATCTTCATAGAGACCACTTTTCTTGTTACCGCCGGTAACGCCCAGCGTGGACACCAGCGCTTCACCCGGACCGTTCACCACGCAGCCGATGATGGAAACGTCCATCGGGGTGATAATGTCTTCCAGTCTCTGCTCCAGGGCATTGACGGTGCCGATCACGTCAAACTCCTGACGTGAACAGGTTGGGCAGGCGATGAAGTTGATCCCACGCGCGCGGATACGCAGTGATTTCAGGATGTCGAAACCGACTTTGATCTCTTCCACCGGATCGGCGGCCAGGGAGACGCGTAACGTGTCACCGATGCCTTCAGAGAGCAGCAGGCCGAGACCAATTGCCGATTTTACCGAACCGCTGCGCAGCCCACCCGCCTCGGTGATGCCAAGGTGCAGCGGCTGATCGATCTGTTTTGCCAGCAGACGATACGATTCAACGGCCAGGAAAACGTCAGACGCTTTCACGCTCACTTTGAACTGATCGAAGTTAAGGCGATCCAGATGATCGACGTGACGCATGGCGGATTCGAGCAGCGCCTGCGGCGTCGGCTCACCGTACTTTTCCTGGAGATCTTTTTCCAGAGAGCCAGCGTTTACGCCGATACGGATTGGAATGTTTTTGTCGCGGGCGCAGTCAACCACCATGCGAATGCGCTCTTCGTTGCCGATGTTGCCTGGGTTAATACGCAGACAATCGACACCGTATTCAGCGACTTTCAGCGCGATACGGTAATCGAAGTGAATATCGGCAACCAGCGGAACGCTCACCTGCTGCTTGATCAGTTTGAACGCCTCAGCGGCGTCCATGGTCGGCACTGAGACGCGAACAATGTCCGCGCCGACGCGTTCTAATGCTTTGATTTGATTAACCGTCGCTTCTACATCCGTAGTACGCGTATTGGTCATCGACTGGACGGCGATAGGCGCCCCATCGCCGATTGGCACGTTCCCAACGTAAATCCGTTTCGATTTTCTACGTTGAATAGGAGCCTGGTTATGCATGTAAAATCTCCCGCATTGCCCGTCTGTTACTGTGCTGCTGATTGTTCGGCATTAACGGTAAGACGCGCAACCTGGTTAGTTCTGATAAAGCGGCTCAGATCGACAGGTTTTCCTTGATACTGGATCTGTACCGCTGCCGGTGCGCCGATTTTAAGCTTGTATGGTGCCTGGCCCGTTAGATTTAACGTGCCATCTTTACGTTGCAGGCCGCTGAACAGCTTTTTACCTGTCGCGTCAGTCACTTCCAGCCAGCAATCAGCCGTGAAATTCATCACCAGCGCATTCGGGTCAACGGCAGGTGCCGCCGTACCCGCCGGGTCAGTTGGCAGTGACGCCGCGGTGTTATCTGCCGGTGCCGTTGCCGCAGGGGCGGTATCAACATTGGCCTGAGAAGGTGATACGACCGCGTTCTGATCCTGGGCCTGGGTAGCCGGTGCGGTATTCGCCGTCGATTCTGGCGTCGCCGCTGGCTCGGTTGCAGGCGTGCTGGTTGCTGTCGCCTGAGGTTCGCTGGAGGTCGCAGCCCCTTCGGTGCTCAGCGGCACGCTTTGCGCGCCGTTAGTACCAGACTGATTAAGCTCAGCGGAGGACTGATCGGCCATGGTGGTGATCTCTTCCTGTTGCGCTTTGTGGTTTTGCCACCACCATGCGCCCGTCAGGCCGACAACCACGAACAGGACCAGCCAGGTAAAGCTCATCAGCCAGCCATCGCGTTTTTTACGACGTTTGCCCAGAGAGAAGCTCTGCATCGGCGCAACTTTTGCCGCACGCACAGGCGCCTGCTTCTCCATCATCGGCAGTAATTCGTCTTCAGGAATATGAACCAGTTTGGCGTAAGAACGGATATAACCGCGCAGAAACGTTGAAGCCAGATCGGCGGGTGCCTTATCTTCTTCAATGTCGCGAACGGTGGAAACCTTCAGGCACAGGCGTTCTGCAACGGCTTGCTGGCTGAGTCCGAGTTGTTCACGGGCGTTGCGAAGACGAACGCCAGTGGAGAGTGCTGCATTTTGATCGTGAGTGGCTTCAGTATTCATTCGCTACAACTACTGGTACGTGAAAATAAGGGTTCAGGTGCCGGTGAGTCACAATGCCACCCGCACCGCGAAACTTTAGGTCAGTTAACCTGGAACAAACAGTATAAGACTGTCGGGCCGCAGATGACAGCGCTGGCAGGCCTTCACGCTAAACTGTTGTTACGTCGTTACATACTGCCCGAAAGTCGTATGAAACGCACCGTAATTATTAATCAGTCATAAGGATTGTGACTGAATATTCAGTAAATTAATGCTTCACGGCGCAAAAAACGCGCCGTGTCTGCATAATAATCAAACGGTTTTGACCGCGATTGACTCACCCTGCATGCGCTTACGCAGCGTACGTTTGGTACGGTCAATAACGTCACCCGCCAGCTGACCACAGGCTGCGTCGATATCATCGCCACGCGTTTTACGTACGATGGTGGTGAAACCATACTCCATCAGCACTTTTGAGAAGCGATCGATACGGCTGTTCGAGCTACGGCCATACGGCGCGCCCGGGAACGGGTTCCATGGGATCAGGTTGATCTTACATGGCGTATCTTTCAGCAGTTCAGCCAGCTCATGTGCATGCTCGGTACCGTCGTTAACATGATCCAGCATCACGTATTCAATGGTCACGCGGCCCTGGTTAGCATTGGATTTCTCCAGGTAACGGCGCACGCCAGCCAGGAAAGTTTCGATATTGTACTTTTTGTTGATCGGCACAATTTCGTCACGGATGGCGTCGTTTGGCGCGTGAAGGGAGATGGCCAGCGCAACGTCAATCATATCGCCCAGTTTGTCCAGCGCAGGCACCACGCCGGAAGTAGAGAGCGTAACGCGGCGCTTGGACAGACCAAAACCGAAATCGTCGAGCATAATTTCCATCGCCGGAACGACGTTGGTCAGGTTGAGCAGCGGTTCACCCATCCCCATCATCACCACGTTGGTGATTGGACGTGTACCGGTGACTTTCGCTGCACCCACGATTTTCGCAGCACGCCAGACCTGGCCGATAATTTCCGATACGCGCAGGTTACGGTTAAAGCCCTGCTGCGCCGTAGAGCAGAATTTGCACTCCAGCGCACAGCCCACCTGAGAAGAGACGCACAGCGTGGCGCGATCGTCTTCCGGGATATACACGGTTTCAACACGCTGATCGCCAACGGCAATGGCCCACTTGATAGTGCCATCTGAAGAGCGCTGCTCTTCCACCACTTCCGGTGCGCGGATTTCCGCCACTTCTTTAAGCTTATTGCGCAGCACTTTGTTGATGTCCGTCATGTCATCAAAGTTGTCGCTGCAATAGTGGTACATCCATTTCATGACCTGATCGGCACGAAACGGCTTCTCGCCCATCTCTTTAAAGAACTCGCGCATCTGCTGACGGTTCAGGTCCAGCAGGTTAATTTTTCCATTTTTATTGGGAACCGCAGGAATGGCGACTTCGGAGGTATTCACTAATTCAGACATAATTTTTTCCGGCCTCGTTGTTACACGTTGTGGCCCTTGGTGGGTTGAAAAGAAACGCCCCGGTAAGCAGTCTGCTCGTCCGGGGCGTTGCATTGTACAAAGTCTGGCGCAGGGATGCCACGTTTGCACGCGGCATTTACGAAATTATTAGCGAGTGCGCGGGCACACTTCGCCTTCTGCAAAGAAGAACGCGATTTCGCGCGCAGCAGATTCAACAGAGTCGGAACCGTGAGTGCCGTTCTCGGTGAAGCTGTCTGCGTAGTCAGCGCGCAGAGTACCTGCCAGCGCGTTGTCCGGGTTGGTTGCACCCAGCAGATCGCGGTGACGCTGTACCGCGTTTTCGCCTTCCAGTACGGATACCACGATTGGGCCAGAAGTCATGAACTCGACCAGACCGTCAAAGAATGGGCGACCTTCGTGCTCAGCGTAGAAACCGCGAGCCTGTTCAACGGTCAGGTGCAGCATTTTGGTGCCAACGATCTTAAACCCTGCTGATTCAAAGCGAGCGAAGATGCTGCCAATAACGTTTTTTGCCACCGCGTTTGGTTTGATGATGGAAAAAGTACGTTCAATAGCCATTGATAACCTCTGTAAAATGTTCTGTTGTTTTTGCATACCTGAGTATGGTGTGGCGCGGATTATAAAGAGCAATAGCGCCATTGCCTATGGTTATGCATAACATTTTTTTAAAATGAGACGAAGATTAGCAACAGCTCGTATTTCGCATGCCGTACTGATGGTGAAAACAGAGCGGACACTGCTTTTCATCAGAACTAAATGACCAGAAATGACGGTGGCACGTCAAACAAACGGCTTCATATGCCGGTATGGTCACGCTTTTCGCTGTCCCGTCTGTTTGCGTCACGTTTATCGCCGCATGCTGGCATACCGCTTCGCAGCCGCCACACCCCGTACAGCGTCCGGTTTCCACGACCAGTTCAGCGTTCTCAAACCGAATCGCGTTTTCCGTACAACTCCGCCAGCACGCGCCGCAGAGTACGCAGGATTCGGTATCGAGAGTTATCTCTGCCTCGCTAAACGCAGAAAACGCCCTGCGCAGCTCACGCTGACCGGGCACGACGCAACAGACCCGGACATCCTCACGGGGAACGTGCATCAGCGCACGCCGGGCGGTATTTACCTCGTTGACGGGTATATGTTTAAACGCCCACGCTGCTTCACCACGTCGACGAAGCGCCAGATTCAGCCGGGCAATCGCCAGCAACCAGTCAGGATTCTGCTCCGCGTCGATACTGATAAAACGAACGTGGTGCTGCGCGTGCCACAGCAGAAGCTCATTCACCCCTGGCGCACGGTCAGTAAAAGGCCCAACAAGCGTATCGCCACACAGAAAACGTTTTCGCGGCGTGATGCCGGTGATGGCTTCAGCGGGGCAGACAAACAGGCAGTCACCGCATTCAATACAGCGGCTGTCATCAACCGAGACGCCGGTGTCGGTAAAAGAAAAAGCCTGCACAGGACAGACGTCCGCGCAGGCGCAGCAGGAAGAGTGGCGAAAACGACGACGGACGCACGCATGCGTCACGTCCATCGCCGGGGCAAAGGTTAATCCGCCCATCAGCCAATACTGAAGAAAACAAAGCGCAGCATCAGCTCACCCACAATCAGCAAGGCGCTGCCCAACAGCATTGTGCCTCGCGCCGCTTTTAAGCCGCCCGCAGCAAAGCACAGCATACCCGCAACGGAAACGCACCAGCTCAGCAGATGCACGGTTCGCAGTTGCTCCAGCATTTGTAACGGTGCGTGTGGGAACGTCACAACGGTGTTGTCCATAGCCGTAATATCTGCCAGCCAGACGGGCTGCATCACCAGACGTGCAATCACCAGCAGCGTGATAATGACAATCGCCGTTCGCACGCGAGTCTGGGAACGTGCCCCAACGGCCATGCAGGCTGAACCGATAATTCCCACCGAACCGATAAACAGCACCAGGGTATTAATGTGATGCCACGTCACCACGGATGCATGCATGTAGATCTGCGCCATGCAGAACACATCCACCAGCCCGACAAGACCTGCCACAACCAACAGCGGCTTCCAGCCTGGTTTTTTGACAAACATCAGCAGCGTTGCGAGGCCAAGTGCCGCAAGATAAAGACTGGCAAAGATAATCTCACGGCTCAGCCAGGAGCTGGATACGTGACGCAGCGCGTTGAACGCATTAAGTGGATAACCCATGTGCAACGCGGAGGCGAGCAGACCGAGGCTGGCCAGCACAAACGCTCCGGCAGCCGGCAGCAGCGCGCTGCGTTGCGTGCTTCCGAAGGCCAGCCACAGCGTAACGCCAACCGATCCTTGCAGGAACAGCGTAAAAATCAGCAGCGGTAACTCATGCATGACGTTTCCCCTCTTTCTCTGCGCCCTGATGCGCTTTGATCACCAGGTTCGGTTTGGTGATGGAGGAATCAGGCAAGCCTTTCACATCACAGACCGCACCATACTTCGCCCGCAGTTCATCAATCGGCCCGAATTTAATCGCTTCGAGAGGACAGGTTGCCACACAGACAGGCTGTTCCCCCTTCGCCTGTAGATCCACGCAGAAATCACATTTGGACATCTGCCCGGTCTGCTCGTTGAGCTGTGGCGCGCCGTAAGGGCATGACCACGCGCAGTAGCCGCAGCCGACGCACTTATCAGTATCTACGCGCACAATACCGTCCCCCGGACGCTTATGCATCGCGGTGGTCGGACAGTTTTTAGTGCAGATTGGGTCGGCACAGTGGTTACAGGAGATAGAGAGCGTGTAGGCAAAAACGTTATTGCTGACGCCGCCCTGCCCGGTCGGGATAAAGCTCCCGCCATTAACTTCGTACACGCGACGGAAACGACGTCCGACCTCAAGGTTGTTTTTATCTTTGCACGCTACCTGACATGCTTTGCAGCCCGAGCAGCGAGAAGAGTCGATATAAAAACCCAGCTGTTTGTCGCTTACCGGTGCGTAATGTTTAAACTGACTCATGCTTTAGCTACCTCCACCAGCATGGTTTGATGGGAATTCCCTTTCGCAAGCGCGGTAATACGTGCGGAACTGAGCACGTTCGCGCAGCCGCCCTTATCAATACCCTGCTCGTCCGGCTGCCACCAGGCACCCGCCTGCATGGCCACAACGCCTGGAATGATGCGCGGCGTGACCTCCGCCGGGATCTCGCAAATGCCGCGCGCGTTATGAATACGCACGGTATCTCCCTGCGCAATGCCGCGTTTTTGCGCATCCTGCGGGTTGATCCACAGCTTTTGCTGCTGCGCCTCAATTAACCACGGGTTGGCGTACTGGGTGGAGTTAGCGCGGTTTTTTCCTTTCCAGGTAATCAGCTGGAGCGGGAAGCGTTTCGCCAGCGCGTCTTCCGGCCCTTCATGGGCAGGCACGTAGTGCGACAGCGCCGGAATTTCCGGGTGATGCATGTCGTACAGACGCTTCGAGAAGATCTCAATTTTTCCGGACGGCGTCGGGAACGGATGATTCTGCGGATCGCGAATGTTGTCTTCAAAGGCGACGAACGGCGCGCTTTTGAAAAGGTGCTGACGCGTCTTCTGTAGCGTCGCGAAGTCCGGCAGGTTTTCGTCAGGCATGGAAAGACGCGTCTGCTCCCAGATGTGCTCAATCCACGCTTTTTCGTCACGCCCTTCACTGAACGCGGGTTCGACGCCAAGCTTAGCGGCGACCTCCCGCAGCCAGTCGTAGTCTGAACGGCGTTCAAATTCAGGTTCAATGAGCTTTTCTGACAGGATCAGATAGCTTGCCGTGCCCCAGGTTTCGCCGATATTCCAGCGTTCCATAAAGCTGGTTTCCGGCAAAAGAAGGTCGGCGTATCGGGCGCTCGGCGTCATAAACAGATCGCTTGCGACGATAAACTCAATTTTCGACTCGTCTTCCAGGACACGGGTTGCCTGATGAAGATCCGGGTTCTGGTTAGCCAGATAATTTCCCGCCAGCGAGAACAGGATGCGGATATTGCTGTCCAGCTTTTCGGCATCCTTCAGGCCGACGTCCGCGGTGACCTGAGAGGCATCGTCGGCGGCCTGCACCCAGTTCATCACCGATATTTTGGCTTTGACCGGGTTGTCCGGCATTTCTGGTCCGGCGGCAAATTTCCGGTTTGCGCAGCCGCCATAGCCCGCTGCCCAACCGCCTTTCACCCCGACGTTACCCGTGAGCGTAGCCAGCAACGTCGAGCCGCGCGCGGTGCGCTCGCCGCAGTTATGACGCTGCGGTCCCCAGCCCTGGATCAGCGCAGCGGGTTTGGTGGTTGCGTAGTCGCGCGCCAGTTGCCGAATTGTTTGTGCAGGCACGTGGGTGATTTTCTCTGCCCACTCGGGCGTTTTCGCCACGCCATCTTTTGCGCCGCTAAGGTAAGCCATCAGGGATTCATTGGCCGGAACGCCTTCTGGCATAGTGTCTTCGTCAAAGCCCAGGGTGTAGCGCTGAATAAAGTCGCGATCGTGCAGGTTCTCCGTGACGATCACATACATCATCGCGTCCATCAGGGCGTTGTCCGTGGTGGGAAGCAGCGGGATCCACTGATCGGCCAGGGAGGAAACCGTATCGGAATAGCGAGGGTCGACAACAATAAAGCGAGTGCCGTTTTGCTTCATCTTCTGGTAGAAGTGGTTGCTGTGACCAAAGATCGTTTCCGTCGGGTTATGTCCCCAGAGGATGACCAGTTTGGTGTCCAGCAGCGTGTCAAGAGAGCTGCCGCTGGCAGCGGTGCCATAGGTATACGGCGTTGCTGCCGCCGTGTTACCCATACTGACAGAGTGATAGCTTTCGAGATAGCCGCCGGTTAAGTTGAGCAGACGACGAACCATTTTATCGCCGGAAAAAGTCCCGCCGGACACAGCGGTGCCCACATGAACATAGCGTGAAGCCGCACCGTATTTTTGCGTAATAGTTTTTAATTGATTCGCAATAAGGGTGGTGGCTTCATCCCAGGTAATACGCTCGAATTTTCCTTCGCCACGTTTCCCTACACGTTTCATTGGGTATTTCAGCCGATCGGGATGGTAAACAAATTTCCGATAAGCCCGGCCACGCACGCAGGCGCGCATTACGGGCATTTGCGGATCCAACGCGTTATCCGGACGCGTAGAAATTCGGGTCACAACGCCCTCACTGACGTGAGCACGAATATCACACTTGCCGCCGCAGTCAAACGTACTACAGGTTTGCACCACTTTTTCTTCAGGCGTAGTGTCTGAAACCGCCGCGCCCTGTGCCTGTACTTTGCCGGTTTTGACGACAAAAGGCAGAGCGGCGAGCGCCGATCCTGCCTGAATAAACTGACGCCGGGATATGGCGGGAATAGTCCCCTCTCCCTGATGTTTATTTTTTTCCATTGCTCGTTCCTTAAAATAAAAACGCATTCTCGTTTTTTTTCAGGAACGGATATTGATAATTATCAAGCTAACTCTTGAGGAGTAACACTTAGCGATCTAACTCAAAATTGACCGTCGCCGTTTGTCCTGTTTCATCTAATACAACTAACTGATATTTACCCGACAAATATAATTGCAGTGAATAATTCTTCTGATGTCCGTCCAGCGGTTCGCCATTCAAAAACCACCATCGTTGCCCCTCCCCGCCGCTGGTTGAAACGAACAGGGTCATGTTTTTCTCACCCGGAAGACGTTTAATTACCGCCCCTTCTCTGACGCCTGACAACATCAGCGGCGCCGCATTATGGTTATCCAGCGGAGGGCAAACCGCTGAACGGGCGGGGAGACGAGCAGCCCGTTTTTCGGCAGCAGGCAGCCAGGGCTCCAGCGGCAGCGGCCAGACATCCAGCACTTTTTCTGTCGCATCAGGACAATCCGCTGCGACGCGTTTGCCTTCTTTATCCAGCCAGACCGGGAAACGGATCCCGCGAATACCTTCCTGTTCCGGCAGCAGCAGCGTAGGCGGTTCACTGCCTTCCAGCAGCCAGGTTGACAGCCGACGCCGACAGTTTTCGTTCCCTTCAGGCAGGGACTGGCCCCCCGGCCAGCAAATCACGCCCCGTCCTACGCTTGCAGGACGCGGATCGCGCGGCAGACGGGCTTCATCCACCATCGAGCGGGACTGAAGCATGTTATTGACCTGATTCAGGAGCGGAACTGCGCTGGCGAAACCAAACTGCCCGGCAACGGGCGTGCCGTCCGGACGTCCGGTCCAGATTCCAATGACATACCGGGCGTTCAGCCCGATGGCCCAGGCATCCCGGTAGCCGTAACTGGTGCCCGTTTTCCACGCCAGCGGCGCAACCTGGGGCAGCGCACTGTCCGGCAGGGGCTGTGCTTCACTGGCGAGAATGCGACGAATGATCCACGCCGCCCCCTGCGACAGCAGCGGACGTTCGATCAGCGGATCGCCCGGCTGTAAACGCAACCGGCCCGCCTGCCCCTGCCGCGCAAAGGCACTGTAGGCGGCAGCGATATCAGCCAGGCGTGCCCCTGCGCCCCCCAGGATCAGGGAGAGGTTGGGCTGCGCACCCGCGGGGAGTATGAGCGGTAATCCCGCGTTGCTCAGCATGCCTGCAAAACGTTTTGGGCCGTACGCTTCCAGCACCTGCACCGCAGGCAGGTTGAGGGAACGCACCAGGGCTTCGCTCATGCTGACCGGCCCATGAAAACCGCTGTCAAAGTTGCCGGGGCGATAATCCCCCGTTTTTCTTGGAACATCCTGTAATAACGAAGCGGGATGGATCAGGCCATCGTCCAGCGCCATGCCATAGATGAATGGCTTGAGGACCGATCCCGGCGATCGGATCGCATTGACCATATCCACGTGACTAAAGCGACTGCCATCATTGATATCTACCGAGCCTACCCAGCCACGCACTTTCATGGATGTATGATCCACGACGATCATCGCCAGTGAACTGCGGGCAGGCAGGCGCGATTTCCAGTTCATTGCCAGCTCTTCAAGCTGTCGTTGCAAAGCTGCATCCAGCGTGGTGACTATTTTTGTGTCGCGGCTTTTACTCAACATCATGCGGGAAAAGAGCGGCGCCAGCTGCGGCATCTGCCGGGGGGCCAGCCAGACCGGCTCTTCACGGGACTCTTTCACCTGCTTCTCAGACCAGACGCCCTGAGTCAGCATGCGGTCGAGCACTTTGTTCCGCGCCGCTTCGGCACGTTCCGGCCAGCGGTCGGGGCGCAGACGGCTGGGTGCCTGTGGCAGTACAGCCAGCAGCGCCGCGTCGGAATAGCTCAGCTGAGACGGCGGTTTGCCAAGATAAGTCCAGCTTGCCGCGCCCACGCCCTGCAACGTGCCGCCAAACGGGGCACGGTTGAGATACAGCGTCAGGATTTCACGCTTGGAGAGATGCCACTCCAGCTGCATCGCCCGCCACAGCTGACGAATTTTACCGCCAAAGGTACGCGGATGCGGATCCAGCAGGCGTGCCACCTGCATGGTAAGCGTGCTCCCGCCAGAAACCACTCTCCCGGCGGTGAGATCCTGCCAGGCGGCACGCAGTACAGAAAGCGGATTGACGCCAGGGTGATCCCAGAACCAGCGATCTTCATACTGGATCAGCGCCTCAAGATAGCGTGGGGAAACCTCTTCAATGGTAACCGGATAGCGCCAGATGCCTTCGCTGTCGGCAAAACGCCACAACGGAACACCCTGCTCATCCACGACCACTCGCGCAGGGTTGACCTCTTTCAGGGGCAACGGCCACACGCGGTCAGCGGCGACAATCAGCCCCCCTGAAAAGAGAAGCGCTCCCGCAAGCCACAGCCAGCGGGAGCGAATCAGGCGTGCTATCCGCATCTTACGGAACAACGATCAGCGGGCCACTGGCCGACCCCGTTGCCCGCCACTGCGGAACGTACATGGACTCGACCATCGGAACAGGCACCTGATAGGTTCCCGGCGTAACGGCACGGGCCAGGTAAACCAGCGTGACCGGCTGACCTTCATTGACCGGCACGGCGGCCACAAAGCGATCGTCCCGGAATTCCATGTGCTGAATATCAGACTGTTGCATCTGATTCAGCAGGTTTTGCACTTCACTGCCGCTGTCCTGCAAGCTGGCGCTGCTGCTCGCCAGATTCTGGTTTTCCAGCTCCAGACCTGCCGGGAGCAGATCCACCACCAGCGCATCCGGTACGTTCTGGCTGGCCTTCACTTCCAGCCACACCAGAACCAGCTCACCGCTCTTAAGTGAAGAGAGCGACTTGCTGCTGCCGTCTGTCGCCAGGATATGACGTTCAATCTGCAAGACGTGAGAAGATGGCTGGGGCGCATACTCCGGATAGCCAGTAGTGTCCAGTCGTACCCACAGCGGCGTCGTGCCGGTATTCGTCACCTGCAAGGCACCAGGCTGGTCGCCGTTCAGGTTTTCTACCTGCGCTTTATCACTGCTCTGGGTCTGTTCAGAGAGGGTGGTCGTTGCCTGCCACGCGCCTGACAAGGTTTGCAGTGAACGTCCAGCCAGGAACAGCGCATTGCTCTCCTGGGTTGACAGCCAGCGCTGGCTGAACGCGTCTTCAGATAACGCGTTCAACAGCCTGTTTTGCGCATCCGGCAGCAGCTTGTTCTCTTCCAGCAGGAAGAGCATCAGGGCATTATCACGCAGCTGGCTGCCGTAATCCGCCATCCAGTTTCGGCTATCGTTACGGGGAGTTTTGAGAGCCAGATCCAGCGCCTGCTGGCTGCGCGGTGTATCCCCCATCAGTTTGAGTGCCATGCCCAGCTGCATCAACGGAAGCCCGGAAGCGGCCTGAGCGTGACGCTCCCAGATTTCACGCAGTGCACCGAGCGGCGCTTTTTGCTGACGAGCCAGCACCAGCGAAGCATACGCCTGGACAGCAAATTTGCTGGCCTGGGTGTCGTCGCTGTAGCGGATGGACATCATCCCCGGATCCTGTAAATAGCGCAGCAGTCGGCTGTTGGCGTTATTCACCGCCTCGGCAGGCACGCTGTAACCCTGCTCCCCTGCCCGCACCAGGAAGTCCGTAACATAGGCGGTCAGCCAGTACTCTTCCGGGCCGTTTTTATCCCACAAGGCAAAACCGCCATCGTCACGCTGCATTTGCAGCAGACGGGAGATGCCGATATCAATGGCCGCACGGCGTTTATCGTCGGTGTCGCCTTTAATGCCCAACGCCGTAAGCTGTGCCGCGTTGGTGTAGAGGGACGGGAACAGGCCGCTGGTGGTCTGCTCAAGACATCCGTATGGATAGGCCTGAAGTTCACGAATGTAGCGCGCCAGGTTCAAAGGTGGTTTACCGCTGAGCAACAGCTGTCCCTGTAGCGTGGCAGGCGAGAAACCGTCGATATGCTGTGCTGGCGCGCTCCAGGATTCGCCAGGGTTCAGCATCGTGCCCGTATTCACCGTTTGCGCCGGGAATGCGGGGCGTACCCCAATTTTCCAGCTCTTATGCTGCGGCGCAAACGTCTCACCAGGGAGCTGAAGCCCCGTCACCTGAGCAGTTACTTCACCATCGCCATAGCCTTCCAGCGCGCGCACCGGAATAAACAGAGTGCTACGAGCGCCAGGCGGCAGCTTAACCGGCTCTGGCTGAGCACCTTCGAGCGACACCTTACCGGTTGCGGTTAACGCAATGTTCAGCGTTTGCGGCTGGTCAGTAAGGTTGGTCAGGTCCAGCGTCAGGCGAGAGGTATCGCCACTTGCGAGGAATCGCGGCGTGTTAAGCTCGGTGATAATCGGAGCCGCCACAATGATTTTGCTTTCGCTGCTGCCGAAATCATCTTCCGTCCAGGCCTGCGCCATCAGACGCAGTTCGCCGTTAAAATCGCCAATCGGCAGCGTGATGGTGCCTTCACCGTTGGCATCAAGCCTAACCGGCTGCGCCTGCTGAGCAATAATGGTGACATGGTTCACCGGTGGCTTACCGCCGCGTTTCAGTTCATCGCCGTCTCCGCCAAAGCGCAGTGCGGCCAAACGTCCCTGACCTTCAATCACCTGGCCGTAAACATCATAGATGTCCGCGCCATAGCGCTTCTGACCGAAGAAAGCTTCCCACGGATCCGGCGTGACGTAGTCGGTAATGTTCAGCACGCCGCTATCAACAGCCGAGACCAGCACGTTCACCTTCTGTGGCACAGCCCCCTCTTTTACGCTGGCTTTCACTTTCACAGAAAGCGTCTGGTTCGGACGCATTTTTTGTGGGTTATCAAGTGCGATGCTCAGGCGACGATTTTCGTCCCCCATTGGCAGATGCAGCAGACCAACCGCGCGTTTTGGCGTGGCGGACTTAGATTTATCGCCAGGACGAACCACCAGCGTGCTGAGGTAGAGATCGTGACGTTTCCAGGCCTTATCCACCGGAATGGCGAGATCCAGACCGTTAACCGGTACGTCGATCTCTTTCCACCACAGTGGCCCTTCGCTGGATTCGATCATTGCATAGCCCTTGCCTGCGGCCGGCGCTGCAATATGCAGGTTGATGGTATCGCCTGGCTGATAGGATGGCTTGTCCAGTTTCAGCGTCACACGATCCGGGCGTGCAGCACCCGTGCCATCGCTGTTATCCTGCCAGCTGTACCCCGCCCAGAAGCGCACGCTGCTGACCATGCTATCAGGGGCTTTCACTTCCAGACGGTATGAGCCCCACTCCACCGGGAAGGTGACTTTACCGGTTTCATCGGCCTTGAGGTTAAGTTCCTGCTCGCCCTCAACCAGATCTTTTTGATCAAACTGAGACTGCCAGCCCTCGCTCTCGGACCAGTTCCAGAAGTAGTCGCGACGCTCACGGACCAGACGCACCTGCAGACCAGATACCGCTTTTTTCGCCCCGCTGGCATCGGCATAGACGATGTCAAAGCTGGCGTTGCCGTTCTCGTCGACAATCGGCTGGTTGACGGTGGTATCGGTGCGGTAGTCGTACACGGCCTTGCTGGCGAACTGTGGGCGGATCCCCGGAAGTTCAGCCGCAGGCCAGATAGCCTGCTCGGCGCGTCGCGTTACCGGACGCCCGCCTGATTCCAGCAGGCTGGCCTGCAAAATCAGTTGCAGCGGCGAGTGCACCTCTTTCCACTGGCTTTCGGTGGTAACCTGTCCGCGCCCCTGTTCGTCCAGCGTAAGCTGCACTTCATCCAGGCTGCGGCTCAGGTTCTCCTCGGCAATATCACCGAACTGGAAGCCAGGCAGTGCAGGCACCGCGTCACGTAGCGGACGCAGGAAAAGCTGGCCTTGCAGAGAATTACCGTTAGCCGGCGCGCCATACAGGTAATAGCCCACAACGATAAAGTCCACATCCTCCTGCGGGGAAATCGGCGTTTTTTGCCCGGTCAGATTCAGCGCCATACGCTCAGGCATAAAATCTTCGACGTGGAAATCCCACATGCGCTGCTGGTTATCCCCCGTATTCGCGCGAATATGCCACATGCCGGTCTGGGCGCCGCTATCAAGCGAATAGTTGAAGCGATAAAGGCCGTTCTCAGGTTGCACAACGACCGTACGCGCTACCTGGCCGTCCGGACGCAGCACGTCAAGTTTTACCGGCTGCTCGGGAAGCGGTTTGCCATCGCTGTCGCGAAGCAGGCCGTTAAGGATCACCGTTTCACCCGGACGATAGAGATCGCGCGGGCCAAACATAAAGAACTGTTTGCTGTAACCCGGGTTACCGGCGATATCAAACTCCGCCAGATCCAGCGCCGGAAGTTTGAGGTCAAGAAGCGTGGTCTGGCCATCTTTACTGGCCAGGATCAGCGCGGCTTCTTTATCGGTTTCCAGTTTCGCATGACCATCGGCGTCGCTGTTCGCCTCGGCCAGGGTCTGTCCTTTATCGTTCAGAAGGGTAATGGTCACGCCTGACTGCGCCGCACCGTTTTCAAGACTCTGGGTGAAGATGTCCAGGCGGTTATGATAACGGTGAGCGGACAGCCCAATATCACTTAAGGTAAAGAGCGTCGCGGCGTTACTGTAGTTATAGTGACCAGCCTGATTCATCACGGCGATATAGACGCCAGACTGCTGGAGCGGCTTAATATCTTTGAGCGGCAGGAGCAGTTTTTCACGCGTGTTGCGCGCCGGGTTGAGGTCGAAACGGCCGGTGTAGACCAGTTCCGCCATCTTCAGCAGGTTGTCAGATTCCCAGTTGGTCAGCGAGTTACGGTACTCCCACTGGCTGACAAACGAGGCCAGCGACTCCGGCTTAACGCGGTAGAAGTTCACGTCCACATTGTTGACGTTGAGCGCCATCACCGGCAACCCTTCCACCACTTTACCCGGCAGCAGCGATCCGCGGCTGGCGAATCCGACCGTCGGTTCAACATCCCGGGTGGTGATCGCTTTTTCATAGTCAATGCCGAATGTCGCTTTGTTCAGCGCCAGCAAATTACGCTCGACGGTGACGACCAGATTACGATTCGGCTCCAGATGGCGCAGGCGCAGCTCTTTCAGATTGGGGGCCAGTTCCCAGGCGCCGTCCACTTTGCCACTTTTTTTATCCACCACATGCACCGTTTTCGCAAAATCCTGGCTGGGATCCAGCGGTACAGAGAAGGTCAGAACCAGTGTCGCAGCACCGTCGAGTTGCACTTCAGAGGCATCCAGCAGCGTCAACGCCTTACCCTGACTCTGCGCGGCCAGCTTAGCCAGCTTTTCAGGATCCGGTTTTACCGGGGTTTTCTGTGCTGATGTAGTAGACGCTGCGGGGGCTGCGGGGGCTGCGGCCTGAGGTTTGTCATCACTGTTATCACAGCCGGCAAGCGTAAAGGTGGTGAGCAGCGCGAGAGAGATCGCAGCTAAGCGAAACGGTTTCATCCTATGTCCCTGGCCTGAGGGGCCTGTTGGTCGTCGTCCGGATAAGTATTATCCGCAAGTTTCGTTAATACAAAAAGTCCAATTTTATAATCTGGAAAGCGCCTCGCAGAATGGCATCGTACTCGCATGCGAGGGTGGAACCGCGATCACACAGCGTAACGTAACATGTTACCTTTCGCGTCATTTGTTTTTAAAACAAGAAGATAGCTGGATAAGCTCGCATCATGCCTGCTAGTTTTATGACCATGACGCACCCCGAGTGCGCGGTTCAATAAGAGAGAAAGCCATGAAACGAGCCGTGAACGCCCTACAAAATTTCGGAAAATCACTTTACGGACCTGTACTTATCTTACCTATCGTCGGTCTGTTTATCGCCTTTGGGAATGTGCTGGGTAACGGCAATCTGGCCGAGTACCTGCCGTTTCTCGGCCATCCGCTGATCCAGAGTGTCGGCCAGCTGATCGCCAAATCTGCCGTGTCGGTGCTGGTCAACCTGGCGCTGGTGTTTGCCGTCGGGATCCCCATTGGCCTGGCAACCCGAGACAAAGGCTACGCGGCGCTGATTGGGCTGGTGACCTTTATCGTATTCATTAACGCGATGAACGTGACGTTACAGCTTCAGGGAGAACTGGCCCCTGCAGAGCAGATGAAAGCCGCCGGACAAAGCATGGTACTGGGCGTCCAGGTGCTGGAGATGGGCGTTTTCGCCGGGATCCTGACCGGGGCGCTCTCCGGTTATCTGTACAACAAATATTCCGGTGTCCAATTTAACGGCGCGATGGCGATATACTCCGGCCACTGCTTTGTCGCGATTGTGATGTTGCCAGTCTCTATGCTGCTCGGCGTGGTCATGAGCGAACTCTGGCCGTACGCACAGCATGGAATAAGCGCCCTGGCGCTGGCGATCAAAGGGTCCGGTCCGTTTGGGGTGGCGATCTACGGTTTCCTTGAACGCATTCTGGTGCCGACGGGCCTGCATCATCTGGTCTATACGCCGTTCCTGTATACCGAACTGGGCGGTACGCAGGAGGTGTGCGGTACGGCTTACCAGGGCGCGCGCAATATCTACTTCGCCGAGATGGCCTGCCCGGACGTGAAGCAGCTCAGCAGCACCGTGGTGTGGGATGCTCGCGGCATCAGCAAGATGTTCGGCCTTCCCGCCGCCGCGCTGGCGATGTACATGACCGCGAAGCCAGAGCGTAAAGCGATTGCGAAAGCCATTCTGATCCCGGCGGCGCTGACCTCGCTGCTGGTCGGCGTAACCGAGCCGATCGAGTTCTCTTTCCTGTTTGTCGCCCCGCTGTTGTTCGTGGTGCATGCGGTGCTGACCGGCATTGGCATGATGCTGTTCACCCTGTTTGGCGTTCACGCCATCGGCGCCAACGGAATTATCGATTTTATCCTCTACAACCTGCCGCTCGGCACGGAAAAGTCCAACTGGCCCATGTACATCGTGGTCGGGCTGATCATGTTCGCCCTTTATTTCGTGGTGTTCCGCTTCCTGATCCTGCGTTTCAACATGAAAACGCCCGGTCGTGAAGATGACGATCGGGAGACGCGCCTCTACAGCAAACAGGAATACCAGGCGAAGGGAAATAACGACGGGCTGGGGGAATCGATCGTCGTCGGTCTGGGCGGTCGGGAAAACATTCAGGTGGTTGATAACTGCTACACCCGCTTACGCGTCACGGTGAAGGACGTCGCCATCATCGACGAACCGCGCCTGAAAGCGACCGGCGCGAAAGGGATTATCAAACAAGGTAACAACGTTCAGGTGGTCTACGGGCTGCATGTCAAAAAAATGCGAGAAGCCGTTGAGACGTTTCTCTGAAAGGAGCTAAAGATGTTAACACCCCCATTCATTCTGTCGATTGCCGGCGGCGGCAGCACCTACACGCCAGGTATAGTAAAAAGCCTGATGGTACGCCTGCACGATTTCCCCCTGGCAGAGATTCGCCTGTATGACATCGACGAGGCGCGCCAGAACACCATTGCGCCCGTGGTGGAAAAGGTCATTCGCGACCACAGCCAGAGCATCAAATTCACGGTCACCAGCGATCCGGAGGTGGCCTTCAGCGGCGCGCATTTTGTTTTTGCTCAGATGCGCGTCGGACAGTACAAAATGCGCGAGCAGGATGAAAAAATTCCGCTGCGCCACGGGGTGGTCGGCCAGGAAACCTGCGGACCCGGCGGGCTGGCATATGGCCTGCGTACGATCCTGCCGATGGTAGAGCTTATCGATAGGGTGGAACGCTACGCGCACGAAAAGGCGTGGATCGTGAACTACTCCAACCCGGCGGCGATTGTCGCTGAGGGCGTGCGTCGCCTGCGCCCCAACGCACGCGTGCTGAACATCTGCGATATGCCTGTCGCCGCGATGCGCAATATGGGCGCCATTCTGGGCGTGGATCGTCATAAACTGGAGGTGGACTATTTTGGCCTCAACCACTTCGGCTGGTTTACCCGCGTGCTGGTGGACGGCGAGGACAAATTACCGGAGCTGCGTAAACATATCGCGAAGTTTGGCCTGCTGACGGAAGACGCGGCCAAAACCGACCCGCAGCACTCGGATCCGTCATGGGTGAAAACCTGGCGCAACATCAAGCCGATTATGGATAACTTCCCGGAGTACCTGCCGAACCCGTATCTACAGTACTACCTGATGCCGAACCAGATTGTGGAGCATCAGACCCCGGACTATACCCGTGCCAACGAAGTGATGAACGGACGTGAGAAAAAGCTGTTTGCCGCCGCCGAAGAGTATCAGCGCAGCGGGATCTTACCGGACGCCTTCCACGTAGGTGTTCACGGCGAATTTATCGTCGATGTCGCCTGCTCGCTGGCATTCAACCTGCGCCAACGTCATCTGGTGATGGTGGAAAACCGCGGGGCGATTACCAATCTGCCGTACGATGCGGTGGTGGAAGTACCTGCCTATATCACCTCCGAAGGGCCGGAGCCTGTCCGCGTGGGTCAGGTGCCGTTGTTCCACCAGACGCTCCTGCAACAGCAGCTCGCTTCTGAACAGCTGCTGGTGGAGGCAACCATCGAAGGCAGCTACGAGAAAGCGTTGCAGGCGTTTACTCTGAACCGCACCGTGCCGACCATGGAGCACGCGAAAGCGATTCTGGATGAGATGATCGAAGCCAACCGCGACTACTGGCCAGCGCTGCAAAAGGCATGGCAGGACGGTGAAGCGGTGAAAAAATAGGGGCTTGCTCGCGAGTTGAACGTGGTTAACTTGTCGGTGTCAGAAAAAACACCGACAATCCTTTTTTACGGAAAAGAATGGAGGCAACCATGTCCACCTCATATTTTGTCGCCGCCGACTGGCTGATTGAGCACGGCGACGACCCGGAAGTTCAGATTATCGACGCGCGCATGGCCCCTCCGGGCCAGGAGCATCGTGACGTTCCCGCTGAATATCGCGCAGGGCACCTGCCTGGCGCGGTTTTTTTCGATATCGAAGCCCTCTCCGATCACACCTCTCCCCTGCCGCACATGCTGCCTCGTCCGGAAGCGTTTTCCGTGGCGATGCGCGAGCTCGGCATCAGCAAAGACAAACACCTCGTTGTTTACGATGAGGGTAACCTCTTCTCCGCCCCGCGGGCGTGGTGGATGCTGAAAAACTTCGGCGTGGAAAAAGTGTCGATTCTGGCGGGCGGGCTTGCGGGCTGGAAGCGCGACGAGCTGCCGCTTCAGCAGGGCGACGTGACGCTGCCGGAAGGCGAATTCGATGCCACGTTCGACGCACACGTGGTCAAGCGCCTGACCGACGTTCTGGTCGTGAGCCATGAAAAAACGGCGCAAATCGTCGATGCCCGTCCCGCTCCACGCTTCAACGCTGAAGCGGATGAGCCGCGTCCGGGGCTGAAGCGCGGACATATCCCGGGGGCGCTGAACGTGCCGTGGGGCGATCTGGTGTTTGAAGGCGAGCTGAAAACCACCGATGAATTGCGTGCCATTTTTGAACGTCAGGGCGTGGATTTGCATCGTCCGGTTATTGCCAGCTGCGGCTCCGGCGTGACGGCCTGCGTGGTGATCCTGGCGCTGGCAACCCTTGGCGCGAATGACGTGACGCTGTATGACGGCGCCTGGAGTGAATGGGGTGCACGGGACGATCTGCCGGTAGAACCGGCGAAATAATGGATAACCGCCTGGCAACGCTGTTAACACGCGGGTCGTCACTGACCCGCGCGGAATATCGCGTCCTCGCCCACCTCACTGAGCATCCGCTGCTGGTGGGCAATATCACGGTGCGCGAGCTGGCGCTGGCGACATTTGTTTCCACCGCGACGATTATGCGGCTGTGCCAGAAGCTGGGCTTCAGCGGATTTAGCGAGTTTATCTGGCACTGCAAGCAGCTGCTTTCTGACACGCCGCGGATCACCGTACAGTCTTCGCAACATGCAGAAATGCCCGCGCTTTTTGCCCGGTTCATTGCCAACTATCAGCAGACCTTCCAGTGGGTTACCCAGGACAAACGCCAGCAGTTTGCCAGCCTGCTGCGCCAGAAAGAGAGCTTCTTTCTCTACGGCGCCGGGTTTTCATATCTTTTTGCCGAGTACCTGACCAAGAAGTTGCAGGTGCTGGGAAAAACCGCGTTCATCTCCGGACCGGGGGACAGCCGGAATATTTTTCTCAGCAACGCCGCACGCTATCAGGTATTTATTGCCGTTTCGCGCAGCGGCGAAACGGAGCAGGTGCTGGATAAAGCGCGGATCGCCAAAAACGTCGGCATGACGATCGTCGCGTTTACCCGCGCGTCGGCCAATACGCTGGCAGGTATGGCCGACGTGCATTTTGCCCTCTATGACGAAGCGGTACATTTCGCCGCCGAAGCCGCAGGGGTGACGTCGTTTGAGTCGAATCTGGTGCTGCTGATGGATTTACTGTTGCTGGAAGCAACGGGGTGAAGGTCACCCCGCCGTAATCAGATAATGCGGTTGGTCTTGAGATCGCGCAGGAAGCCGCCCCAGCGACGCTCGTAGAACGGGGTGATGTGCTCGGTAATAAAGTGGCTGATGCCCTGCTCACCTTTCTTCACCTGACAGATATCAATCGGCTCATCGCCCGGCAGGGTGTCGGTTGCCACGCTTCCCGCTGCCTGGATGATCTCGTCGATATCGCCGTCGGCCTCAATCCCTATCAGCAGAACAGGCTTTTCGTCAGCGCTCTCTTTGATAGAGCAGAGAAACGCGCGTTTTACCGGCTTGATGGTTTTAAACAGCGTGGTCAGGGAGTCAATCATCTGCGCGGGCGGCTCGGCCACTTCAGACAGCAGCAGCGTTTCGCCCCCTTCCAGCACCTCCTGAGTGCTGAGCGGGTTGCCCTCGTCACCAATCAGGTGGCTGATTTCGCGCGGAGTAAACTCTTTCCCGGTCGGCAGTTTGGCGTTGAGGAACAGCGTCTGCCCCAGGGTCATTTCGAACAACGTGCGCACCGGCATCACCACGAACGCTTGTTCGTCTTCTACCGCTTCCTGCAAGGCCTCGAGCGAGGTAAAGAACGGGATCACCGACGTGCCGTCGTCTTTCTCCCAGTGCAGCAGATCCAGGGCGCTGTCTTCGACAACCTGCTCCCCTTCCGCGGCGGTGCCCGGCACCCAGACGGTGGATTCCAGCAGCGTGCGGAAAAAGGCCGGACGGTGGGCGGGCTCGGTCGCCGCCTGCTCCAGCAGGGTTTCTAATTCGTTTTTGGTTTCTGACATAGTTTGGCTACTTCACAATTGCCCGGCGGCGCTACGCTTGCACGGGCCTACGGGTTTTGTAGGCCGGGTAAGCGTAGCGCCACCCGGCAAAAAAGATCACTCAGCCGTCAGCAGGTTCGCCACGGTACGCACACCCAGACCGGTTGCGCCTGCTGACCACTGCTCAACCGCCGCTTTACGGTAGGTTGCGGAGCAGTCAATGTGCAGCCAGCCTTCATGGTAGTTCTCAACGAAGTGAGACAGGAAGCCTGCTGCTGTGCTGGCTCCCGCCGGGTACGCCGCGCTCGCGGTGTTGTTCAGCTCGGCGAAGTTAGACGGCAGCTGGCTGCGGTGGAACTCGGCCAGCGGCAGACGCCAGAACGGCTCGTTTTCCGCCGCCGCGCTGGCCAGCAGGCGAGCGGCCAGCTTGTCGTCGAAGCTGAACAGCGCATGGTAATCGTTGCCAAGGGCAGTTTTCGCCGCGCCGGTCAGGGTCGCCATGTCGATAATCAGCTCCGGCTTCTGCGCAGAGGCGTCGATCAGGCCATCGGCCAGCACCAGACGGCCTTCGGCATCGGTGTTCATCACCTCAACATTTTTACCGTTGCGGTAGCGAATGATGTCGCCCAGCTTGAAGGCATTGCCACTCACCATGTTATCCGCGCAGCACAGGTAGAGCTTCACGCGCTTGTTCAGACCACGGGTGATGGCGAACGCCAGCGCGCCGGTAATGGTCGCCGCGCCGCCCATGTCGGACTTCATGGAGTCCATGAACGCGCTCTGCTTCAGGCTGTAACCGCCGGTATCGAAGGTGATACCTTTCCCGACCAGACAGGCAAAGACCGGCGCTTCTTTATCGCCGGTTGGGTTGTAATCCAGCGCCAGCAGGACCGGAGGACGCTCGGAGCCACGACCCACGGTGTGGATACCCATGTAATTTTGTTCGCGCAGGTCTTCACCTTTGGTGATGCGGTAGGTCATCTTGTCATCCGCCACGCCGCACAGCAGGTCAACCGCGCGCTGCGCCAGCTGCTCAGGCCCCAACTCTTCCGCCGGGGCGTTGATGGTGTCGCGCACCCAGTCGATAATTTTCAGGCGGCTTTCCAGCTCTTTCTGACCGGCTTCATCGAGGTTCGCCCACTCAATTTTACGGGTGCCTTTCGGCCCTTTGTAACCCGCCCAGAAAGCCCAGCTGCGGTCTGTGTCCCAGCCTTCGCCAGCCAGAGTGACATGCTTAATGCCCAGGCCGTCAATTTTACGCGCGGCGCGCTGGATCAGGCCCAAATCATCGTTACCCGTCAGGTGCAGGGTAATACCGTCGTTATTGATGCTCCAGGTGGCTTTCTCGCCCCAGCGTGCGTCGGCTGGCTGCGTGGAGAGCGTAATCTTCATCGCTTCGGTCATTTTATTTGTCCTTATTAGCAAACGGGCCGCCTGAAGGCAGCCCGTTAAGTGATTTACTCTGCTTCATCTAACCAGACTAACAGAATCGCCTCCAGAATTTTTTCATTGGATGCGTTTGGATCGTCGTCAAAATCCTCTAAATCGCAGATCCACTGATGCATGTCGGTGAATCGTACGGTCTTCGGATCGAGATCCGGGTTCGCGTCGTAGAGCGCTTCGCCGATTTCACGGCTGTCTGTCCACTTCAGTCCCATATTAATGCTCGCGTGCGTGGTTGATGGTGTAGCGTGGGAATTCCACGACCAGATCTTCATCGGTCACCGCGGCCTGGCAGCTTAAGCGGCTGTCTGGCTCCAGACCCCATGCTTTGTCCAGCATGTCGTCTTCGTCTTCGGTGCTCTCGGCGAGAGAATCAAAACCTTCACGCACGATGCAGTGGCAGGTGGTACAGGCACAGGATTTTTCACAGGCGTGTTCCACTTCGATACCTGCACGCAGGGCTACATCGAGAATGGTTTCACCGGTCTTCGCTTCCAGAACAGCGCCATCCGGACAGAGGTCCGCATGAGGCAAAATAACAATCTTTGGCATATTAAACCTCGTCCACGGACTGGCCTTTCAGCGCGACGCGGACAGATTTGTCCATGCGGCGAGCAGCGAAGTCCTGGGTTTGTTTATCAACGTTTTTAATGGCTTCTTCTATTGCGTCAGCGTCATTGCCTTCGGCGACTACGCTTAAGCGCGCGGCAGCCTCGTCAATCACCTGGCGCTCAGCGGCGCTTAACAGCGCGGCGTCGGCAGCGAGCGCGCCGTTCAGGCTCTCCAGCACGCGTGCGGCTTCCACTTTTTGTTCCGCCAGCATACGCGCCTTCACATCCTGCTCGGCGTAGCTCATTGAGTCCTGAATCATGGAGGCGATTTCGCCATCGGTCAGGCCGTAGGACGGCTTCACCTGAATGGACGATTCGACGCCGGTGGATTTTTCCATCGCCGTCACGCTCAGGAGACCGTCCGCATCCACCTGGAAGGTGACGCGAATATGCGCCCCGCCCGCCGGCAGCGCCGGAATTCCGCGCAGCGCAAAGCGCGCCAGAGAGCGGCAGTCCTGCACCAGCTCGCGCTCGCCCTGCATCACGTGGATGGACATCGCGGTCTGGCCGTCTTTGAAGGTCGTAAACTCCTGCGCGCGCGCCACCGGAATGGTGGTGTTACGGGGAATGACTTTCTCCACCAGGCCGCCCATGGTTTCTAAACCCAGAGACAGCGGGATGACGTCCAGCAGCAGCATTTCGCTGTCCGGCTTGTTGCCGACCAGGATATCGGCCTGGATAGCGGCACCCACGGCAACCACTTTGTCCGGGTCGATAGAGGTCAGCGGCGTGCGGCCAAAGAATTCCCCTACGCGCTCACGTACCAGCGGCACGCGGGTTGAGCCGCCAACCATGACCACTTCCAGCACCTCGTTAGCCTCAACGCCCGCATCTTTCAATGCGCGACGGCAGGCCAGTAGGGTACGCTTAACCAGAGGCGCAATCAGTTCGCTGAACTGGTCGCGGGTGATCTCACCCTGCCAGCCTGCGACGTTCACGCTGACGGACTGCGCATCGCTCAGGGCGATTTTGGCGTCGATGGCCGCATCCAGCAGTTCACGCTGGACGCGCGCATCGCTGCGATCGCTGATGCCCGCCTGCTCGCGGATGTAGTCCGCCAGCAGATGGTCGAAGTCATCGCCGCCGAGCGCGGAATCCCCGCCGGTGGCCAGCACTTCGAACACACCGCGGCTTAAGCGCAGGATAGAGATATCAAACGTCCCGCCGCCGAGATCGTAAACCGCAATCACCCCTTCCTGACCGGAATCGAGGCCGTAGGCAATGGCTGCCGCTGTCGGTTCGTTCAGCAGACGCAGCACGTGCAGGCCCGCCAGACGCGCGGCGTCTTTGGTGCCCTGACGCTGTGCATCGTCGAAGTAGGCCGGAACGGTGATTACCACGCCGTCCAGATCGCCACCGAGCGTCGCCGTCGCGCGCGCCGCCAGCGCTTTGAGGATGTCAGCAGAAACACGAATCGGGTTCAGCAGACCGGCAGATGTCGCAATCATCGGCAGGCCGTTTTCGCTGGCCTGTAACTGGTACGGCAGATGCGGATAACGGGTCTGGATATCCGCCAGCGAGCGGCCCATCATGCGCTTAACCGAGCTGATGGTGTTAGCCGGATCGCGCGCGGCATTGGCGCGGGCATCAAAGCCGACAGCGTGACCCTGCTGCTGGTAGTGGACCACGGAAGGCAGCAGATGGCGGCCCTGCTCGTCAGCCAGCGTTTCCGCCTGGCCGCTACGCACGGTCGCCACGAGAGAATTGGTGGTGCCCAGGTCAATACCGACCGCCAGACGACGCTGGTGCGGTGCGGCGCTTAAGCCTGGCTCACTAATTTGTAATAAGGCCATAATTGCTTCCGAAATTAAAAATCGAGCAGCTTTTCTTCGAGTTGTTCAGCACTGCTTCGCAGTTTATCGAGAAAACGGAGTTTGCGCACAGTGTCTGCCGCCACGTCCCAGGTCTCGTTGTTCAGTTGCTCAACCATCTGCTGATGGCGGGTATCGAACATGCCCTTTACGCGCTGGAGAAAACGTTCCAGACGCGCTTCGTCTTTAGCCTGTTCAATTTCATCCAGCTCTTCGCGAAGCTCCAGCTGCTCCATCAGAAACGCGGTGTCGCGCACGGTATGCTGTTCGCTCGCCAGATCAAAACCGTGGAGCGAGAGCAGATATTCTGCACGCGCCAGCGGATGACGCAGCGTTTGCCAGGCCTGGTTGATGGTTGCGGAGTGTGATACCGCAGCCAGCTGCTCTGCCTGCGTCCCGCTGGCGAATTTATCCGGATGGTACTGACGCTGGAGATCCTGAAAACGGATCGTCAGCGCCTGGAGATCAATCGGGTATTGAGCGGGTAGTCCGAAGAGAGTGAAGTAATCCATAACAATCTCAGGGGTAGCCTGTTAGAACAAACCCCACGCGTAGCACAGCCACGGTGGGGTTATACCTTCTTACTTCGCGCTGCAGATGCGTTGTCTGCGCTCGTTCACCCCAGTCACTTACTTAAGTAAGCTCCCGGGGATTCACTCGCTTGCCGCCTTTCTGCAACACGAATTAATCGGTATAACAGCGGAACGCGGTTAAACGTGGAAGCTTTCGCCGCAACCACACTCGTCTTTGACGTTCGGGTTCGTAAATTTGAACCCTTCGTTCAGGCCTTCTTTTACAAAGTCCAGCTGAGTGCCGTTGAGAAATTGCAGGCTTTTGCCATCGACCACCACCTTCACGCCCTTGTCTTCAAACACGGTGTCATCAGACGCCGGTTCGTCAACAAACTCCAGTACGTAAGCCATACCAGAACAGCCGGAGGTACGTACGCCCAGTCGCAGGCCAAAGCCTTTACCACGGTTCGCCAGAAAAGAGCTTACTCGCGCGGCAGCGCTGTCGCTAAGGGTAATCGACATACTCAAACCTCAATTATTTTGCTTCACGTTTGCTTTTGTAATCCGCAATGGCGGCTTTGATCGCGTCTTCTGCCAGAATTGAACAGTGAATTTTCACCGGCGGCAGTTCGAGTTCTTCAGCAATGTCCGTGTTTTTGATTGCCTGTGCTTCGTCCAGAGACTTGCCCTTCACCCACTCGGTGACCAGGGAGCTGGAGGCGATAGCAGAACCGCAGCCGTAGGTCTTGAAGCGCGCGTCTTCAATGATACCTTCATTGTTGACTTTAATCTGCAACTTCATCACGTCGCCACACGCTGGCGCGCCAACCATACCGCTACCGACAGATTCGTCGCTGTTGTCAAAAGAGCCAACGTTGCGCGGGTTCTCGTAATGATCGATAACTTTTTCGCTGTATGCCATGATTGAATTCTCCTTATGTACCGATTAGTGATGTGACCATTCAATGCTGTTCAGATCCACGCCCTGCTTGAACATTTCCCACAGTGGAGAAAGGTCGCGCAGACGGCCGATGGAGTTACGAACCAGTTTGATGGTGTAGTCAATCTCTTCTTCGGTAGTGAAACGACCTAAAGAGAAACGGATAGAGCTGTGTGCCAGCTCGTCAGTCATGCCCAGCGCACGCAGCACGTAGGATGGCTCCAGGCTTGCAGACGTACAGGCAGAACCGGAAGAAACGGCCAGGTCTTTCAGCGCCATGATCAGCGACTCGCCTTCAACATAGTTGAAGCTGACGTTGAGGATGTTCGGCGCGCCCTGCTCGAGATCGCCGTTCAGATAGACTTCTTCCATATCCTTCACGCCGTCCCAAAGACGGTTACGCAGCGTACGCAGGCGTGCCATCTCGCTTTCCATCTCTTCTTTCGCGATGCGATACGCTTCGCCCATCCCCACGATCTGGTGAACAGGCAAAGTACCGGAACGCATGCCGCGCTCGTGACCGCCGCCGTGCATCTGTGCTTCAATGCGGATACGTGGCTTACGACGAACGTACAGCGCGCCGATCCCTTTCGGGCCATAGATTTTGTGGCCGGAGAAGGACATCAGGTCCACTTTCAGCTGGCTCAGGTCGATAGGCAGTTTGCCCACGCTCTGGGTCGCATCCACGTGGTAGATGATGCCGCGCGCACGGCACATTTCGCCGATGGTGGCGATGTCCTGCACAACACCGATTTCGTTGTTAACGTGCATGATGGAAACCAGAATGGTGTCATCACGCATCGCCGCTTCGAGCTCTTTCAGGTCGATGATCCCGTTGCTCTGCGGCGCCAGGTAAGTCACTTCGAACCCTTCACGCTCCAGCTGACGGCAGGTGTCCAGCACGGCTTTGTGTTCGGTTTTGCTGGTGATGATGTGCTTGCCTTTTTTCTGATAAAAGTTGGCTGCACCTTTGATCGCCAGGTTGTCGGATTCGGTCGCACCGGAGGTGAAAACAATTTCACGCGGGTCGGCACCGACCAGGTCAGCAATCTGATTACGGGCGATATCAACCGCCTCTTCAGCATGCCAGCCAAAACGGTGTGAACGGGAAGCTGGGTTACCAAAGTTTCCGTCCAGGGTCAGACACTGCATCATTTTCTCGGCAACACGCGGGTCCACCGGCGTGGTTGCGGAGTAGTCGAGATAAATCGGTAATTTCATTGCTCTATAAACTCCGTACATCGCTTCAATGCAAGGAATCAGGCAACCGGCTGGATGTACGACCGAGTACGCGGGGTGTGACCACCCCGGCCTGATTCTGAATACTTATCTTTTTAATTACGCGCGCAGTTTAACGTCGATGGCGTCCTGCGAGCGGGTGCTGCGTTGTGAATCCTGACTGTGCTGACGACCAGAAACATCCAGAACTTCCTGGTTATTAACCAGCTCACCCAGGGTGATGTTATTCAGGAAGCCGGTCAGACGGTCGCTCAGATCGCGCCACAGCGCGTGGGTCAGGCATTTATCGCCGCCCTGGCAGCCGCCTTTGCCCTGGCAACGGGTCGCATCAACGGATTCGTCAACTGCGCTAATCACTTCGCCAACCGCAATACTGCCCGCGTCTTTACCCAGCAGATAACCGCCGCCCGGGCCACGAACGCTGGACACCAGTCCATTTTTACGCAGTCTGGAGAACAGCTGTTCCAGATAAGAGAGGGAGATCCCCTGTCGTTCAGAAATATCAGCCAACGGAACCGGGCCCGCTTCGGAGTTGAGCGCAACGTCCAGCATCGCGGTCACGGCATAACGCCCTTTAGATGTCAGTCTCATGTCTTACTTAACCTCAAACTCGCCCCTGCCCGGGGTTTTTTATTGTAAAATGGGGGTATTGCATAGCAGGGCCAAGTCTGACATTCCTGACTAAATTGGTCAACTATTTACTTGACTGTTTTAGTCAGGTATTTAACCTTCTGTGCCGTATTTTTTGCCCGGCGGCGCTGCGCTTGCACGGGCCTACGGGCTTTGTAGGCCGGGTAAGCGCAGCGCAACCCGGCGAACACACTGCACTACTCTTTATTCTTCTGCTCAATCGACGCCAGGATCCCGCGCAGGATGTTCAGCTCCTGGCTTTCCGGGCGCGCGCGGGTGAACATACGGCGCAGCTTGTTCATCACCTGCCCTGGATGGCCTTCACGGATAAAGCCGGTAGAGAGCAGCGTCTGCTCCAGGTGGCCGTAGAAGCGCTCCAGATCGTCCACCAGCGGGTAGGCCGTCTCTTCTTTAGGTTCGACCGGTTTTTCCTGCGTCGCCAGCCATGCCATGCGCACTTCGTAGGCAATCACCTGCACCGCCATCGCCAGGTTCAGCGAGCTGTATTCCGGGTTGGCGGCAATCGCCACGTGGTAGTGACACTTCTGTAGTTCCTCGTTGGTCAGGCCAACGCGTTCACGACCAAACACCAGCGCAACCGGCGCCTGTTCCGCTTCTGAGATACTTTTCAGGCCGCATTCGCGCGGGTCCAGCATCGGCCAGGGCAGCGTACGGGAGCGCGCGCTGGTCCCCACCACCAGACTGCAACCGGCCAGGGCTTCGTCCAGGGTGTCCACAATCTGTGCATTCCCTATCACGTCGCTGGCGCCGGCCGCCAGCGCAATAGCCTGAGAGTCTGGTTTCACCAGCGGATTAACCAGCCACAGGTTCGTTAAGCCCATGGTTTTCATAGCGCGGGCCACAGAGCCCATGTTGCCGGTGTGCGATGTTTCGACCAGCACGATTCGAATGTTTTGCAGCATAATTTTTAGATGTCTGGATTCAGTGTCTGAAGAATATTCGGGCATATTATCATAAACGAGAGACATAATCCGATCCCGCTGCTATACTCTGCGCCGATTTTCCTGTTCTTTAACATCCAGTGAGAGAGACCGATGCATCCGATGCTGACCATCGCCGTGCGCGCAGCGCGCAAGGCGGGTAATGTAATTGCCAAACACTACGAAACCCCAGACTCCGTAGAAACCAGCCAGAAAGGCAGCAATGATTTCGTGACTAACGTCGATAAAGCCGCCGAAGCGATTATTATCGAAACGATCCGCAAATCTTACCCGCAGCACACCATCATCACCGAAGAAAGCGGTGAACATGAAGGTACCGATCAGGATGTTCAATGGGTTATCGATCCACTGGATGGCACCACCAACTTCGTTAAGCGCCTGCCACACTTCTCTGTGTCTATCGCAGTACGCATCAAAGGCCGTACTGAAGTCGCCGTTGTTTACGATCCAATGCGTAACGAACTGTTCACCGCGACCCGCGGTCAGGGCGCGCAACTGAACGGCTACCGTCTGCGCTGCAGCAATGCACGCGATCTGGACGGCACGATTCTGGCGACCGGCTTCCCGTTCAAGGCGAAGCAGCACGCAACCACTTATATGAATATCCTCGGCAAACTGTTCACCGAATGCGCGGACTTCCGTCGCACCGGCTCTGCTGCACTGGATCTGGCCTACGTGGCGACCGGCCGCGTTGACGGTTACTTTGAGCTGTCACTGAAGCCGTGGGACTTCGCGGCGGGCGAGCTGATCGCACGTGAAGCTGGCGCGATTGTTTGTGACTTCACCGGCGGCCATAACTATATGTCTACCGGCAACATCGTTGCAGGTAACCCGCGCGTTGTTAAAGCCATGCTGGCAAACATGCGTGAAGAACTGAGCGATGCGCTGAAGCGTTAATCCAGTCTGTTAAGCCCGGTGGCGCTACGCTTACCGGGCCTACAAACCCCTCAGGTATGGCTAAAAAGGCCGCAACCCCCTTCCCACCGGCACCGCACTTATCCACATCGTGACCGCAGCCACCAGCAGAATCACCCCGCCCGCCAGCGCAAGCGTCGTCCAGCCAACCTGTCGCCACAATACCGGCGTTTTATTGCCGCTGAGTTTTACCGCCAGCTGACGGAAGCTGTGCACCAGCAAGGCTAACGAAGAGATAGTCAGAGATGTTCCCGCCGCCATCGCCAGCGCCGAGATCATGCCCCAGCCAAATACACCTATCACTTTGCTGAACAACAGCACCATGATTGCGCCCGAGCACGGACGCATCCCCATTGAGAGAACAATCATCAGGCGCGCACGCCAGTCGTCACCATTCTGTAATTGTTCCTGCGTCGGGAGATGCTGATGCCCGCACCCGCAGTTTTCATGGTGAAGGTGATGCGGCGTAAAGGCTTTGAATTTTGGTTTTTGCAGCAACGCGCGCAATTTTTTCAGCGCCCGCCAGCAGAGAATCAGCCCCAGTAAGCCTACCAGCGCGTAACTTCCCTTCTCCAGCCAGAAGCTGCTCATATGCAGCTGGCGGGCCGGGAGCTGTAGCAGCGAAAGGACGACCACGACCAGCACAATTGCCACACCGCCCTGAAGTAACGAGGAAGCCAGCGTCAGGCCGATACTCGATTTCAGCTTCGACGGATGGGTGGCAAGCCAGGTCGTGATGACGATTTTGCCGTGCCCCGGCCCCAGGGCATGCAGCACGCCATAGATAAAGCTGAACGCCAGAAGAGAGCCGCCCGCTTTGGACGGATTTTCCGCCACGGCTTTCAGCAGCCCGCTCATCTGCAGATTAACTTCCCGCTGCCAGAGGATACTTTTCATCATCACCTGCGGCCATGCCTGCCACAGCCAGAGCGCGCCGCCAGACGCTAACAGCAAAAAGAGCGCCAGAGGCCAGAGGTGCAGCCAGCGACGCGGCTTACTGACGGGGGAGGAGATCACTGACATTGTAACGTCACCTCCTGCGCAAACTGTTTTCCTAATTCCATGTCTTCTGGAGGCGCATCTTCTTTATCAAGGGAAACGGCAAAGTTCAGCGTCTCTTCACTGGGCGTCGGCGTGTGCACGGCAATTTTGCAGCTTTTTTGCAATATTTCTGGCAACTGTACGTCGCTGTCCTGGGCGTAATGCATATCGACATAGTAGGTTGGGTCAAACGTGGAAAACCTGTACTTCTGCCCGGCCAGCGGCTGAGGGTGCGCCAGCGGAAGGATAAACGTCAGCACCGCCTGATGGCCGTCGCGGGTCATACCGTACTCCGTGGGACGGTTAAGAAATTTCACCTTTTGTCCGTTGTGCCAGAACTCGGTGAAGTAGTGCTGACCCAGCACGTTGGCCATGACTTCCGCCGCCAGCTTTTTCCAGATCTCGTCGCCGGGCTTTGCGTTTCCGGCATCGTACAGCAGGTCGGCGGAGGTGATTTCATCCATCGTCCAGCGCATCTTCAGGCCGCTGAGCTGTGTGCCGTCCGTCACCAGTTCGGTTTTCAGGCTGATAAAGCTGTGAGGATGTGCGCTGGCGGCGGAGGTGATAACCGCCAAAAATAACGCTGTCACGCTTTGTTTAACTGTTTGCATCAATTCCTCACGTCAAAAATTCTGTGATGTTCGCCAGCAATCCTGAATGAAAGGCCTGCCGGCGCGCTTTTCAGCGCCCATCCTTTAGCTATTCTTATCAAACATTCACACTGGATACCCGACAGATGATGACGACGCTTGAAATTCCATCTGTGCTTTCCAGTTCGCAGCGCCGTTGCCAGGTGCTTTTGATGCTTTACCTGCCCGATGCTGCCGTCACCGCACAGAGCATAATCGCTGCCAATGGCGTGGACGACGTCCTGGCACGGCAAGATATAGCCGAGACGCGCGATGAAATCCAGCGCTATCATCGGCTTGATATCGTCACGCACCATGACGGTTGTTACCGAATTGAGGGCTCCGCCCTGAATCAGCGTTTGTGCCTGCTGCACTGGCTGCGCAGGGCGCTTCGGCTGTGTCCACATTTTGTCGCCCAACAGTTTACCCCTGCCTTAAAAACCGCGCTCAAACAGCACGGCATTGCCCGCCCGCTTTATGACGATGCGAACCTTCGGGCGCTTATCAACTTTTGCGCGCGCAAGCTTCAGCGCCAGTTTGAGTCCCGCGACGTACAGTTTTTACAGCTTTATCTGCAATATTGTCTGATTCAGCATCATCTGGGCAATACGCCGGAGTTTTCACCCGTTCAGCGCAGCTGGACGCAATCGAGAGGGGAATACTTTACGGCGCAGGAAATTGTCCGTCACTGGAAACGGCGCGTCCCGCAGGGAACGCACAGTGATGAACAGCTGTTCCTGGCGCTGCTGTTTATGATGCTCCGCACACCCGACCCGGTACTGGATAAACACCAGCAGGATCAGCGCCTGCGTCGGGCCATCGTGCGTATGATTGCCCGTTTCCGGGCGCAAACCGGGATGAACTTCAGCGATGAGCAAGGGCTGACCGATCAGCTGTATATTCATCTGGCTCAGGCGCTGGACCGCTCCTTATTTGACATCGGCATCGACAACAGTCTGCCGGAAGAGATCCACCGTCTATACCCCCGGCTGCTGCGCACCACTAAAGAGGCGCTGTTTGAGCTGGAAGCCGAATTTGGCCTGCGATTCTCCGGTGAAGAGATGGCTCTGGTGGCGGTGATTTTTGGTGCCTGGCTGATGCAGGAAACCGATCTTCATGAAAAACAGGTGGTCCTGTTAACGGGGGAAGATAAAGCCTGCGAGGAGTTAATTGAGCAGCAGCTTCGCGAGCTGACGCTGCTGCCGCTCAATATTCGTTATCTTAGCCTGGAAGCGTTTAAGAAGGAGGGCGCCCCCCGCGAGGCGGCGCTGGTTATTACGCCTTATCCAACCGCGCTGCCGCTGTTCTCGCCGCCGCTCATTCATGCCGTTGAGACCCTGAACACGCAGCAGCAGGAACATATTCGCGTTATGCTCGAATCCTAGTTACGTGCGAGCAGCGACTTTAGGGCGGATGACAATGGCCGGTAAAGCGACCAGCGCCATCACCCAGAACACACCGTGGCCCAGGTGCTGATAGAGGAAACCGGCAAATACGGTCATCACCGCAATACTGCCGCCCATCGCCACCGCTGAATAGACTGCCTGAAGACGAATAACGTCCCCACCCTCTCGCGCCGCGATATAGCGCATCGCCGCCAGATGGCAGACGGTGAAGGTTCCGCAGTGCAGAATTTGCGCCACAATCAGCCACGGCAGCTCCGTCGTCCAGCCCATGATGCCCCAGCGCGCCACGCCGCACACGGCGGAAAGCAGCAGCAGGTCACGCGCCCCGAAACGACGGAACAGTTTTTGGCTCAGCGCGAAGATAATAACCTCCGCCACCACGCCGAGCGACCACAGGTAGCCTACCGCAGAAGCCGAGTAACCCGCCCCCTGCCAGTAGATGGCGCTGAAGCCATAATAGGCCGCATGCGCCCCCTGAAGCAGACAGACGCAGGCAAGGAAACGCCAGCTTTGCGCCACCAGCGAGCGCCAGGCGGGCCAGCCGGCGCTCTCCTGATGGCGGCTTTCGCCCTGCGGCATCACCGACGGACGCAGCAACATACCGAGCAGCATCGAGGCGATGCCGAGCGTTAACAGCGCCAGAATGGCACGATAGTCATAGAGGCTGACCAGTTTCCCGACCAGCGCAGAGCCGATCACGAAGGCAATCGATCCCCACAGGCGCACGCGGCCATAGTCCATGGTGATCTGCTTTTGCCAGGTGTTCGCCAGGGCATCCGTCAGCGGCACCAGCGGGGAGAAGAACAGATTAAAGCCAACCATTACCACCATCAGCCAGGCAAACTGGTGGCTAACCCAGAAGCAGGCTGCAAAGACCAGCGTCAGCAGGGCCAGAATTCGCACCGCTTTAATCAGTAAGGAGGGATCGCTGACGCGGGGCGCAATCAGCAGACTACCCAGGAAACGTGCCACCAGCCCCGCGCCCAGCAGGATGCCAATGGTCTCAGGCGTCAGACCAATTCCCTTGAGCCAGACGCTCCAGAAAGGCAGAAAAATACCGTAACTAAAGAAATAGGTGAAATAGCTGAGCGCCAGCCAGCGCGTGGAATGCAAGACCATGAATCCCTCCCGAAATGGAGGCGATAGTCTGGCGTTAATCCCTGACTTTAGCAAGTCGTTAGCGCGCTATAAATTAACTAAAAATTAACATCATCACCAGCCGGGCAGCGTATGGCGAGAGCGGTAAAACTGTATTACGTTTATAAGACATCGCCTGAAGAGGTCGTTTGCCATGAACAGCTTACGTTATTTCGATTTCGGCTCCTCTCGTTCTCTCCTGCTTTTAATTGCCCGCATTGCTATCTTGGTCCTGTTTATTATTTTCGGTTATCCCAAGCTGACGGGGTTTAGCGGCACCGTTCAGTATATGACGTCGCTCGGCGCCCCCATGCCCATGCTGGCCGCGATTATTGCGGTGGTGATGGAAGTCCCCGCCGCGATTCTAATCGTGCTGGGCTTTTTCACCCGCCCTCTCGCGGTGATCTTTGTCTTCTATACGCTGGGAACGGCGGTGATTGGTCACCACTACTGGGATATGACGGGCGATGCGGTCCTGCCAAATATGATTAACTTCTACAAAAATGTGAGTATCGCTGGCGCATTTATTTTGCTGGCGATTACCGGGCCGGGGGCCATCTCCCTCGATCGACGTTAGCCCATAAAAAAAGGCCGCATTAGCGGCCTTTTTCAGTTCTGCAACGCAGAGAATTATGCGTACACCGGGAAGCGTGCGCAGATGTCCAGCACTTTACCTTTAACGCGCTCGATAACCGCGTCGTCATTGATGTTGTCCAGAACGTCACACATCCAGCCCGCCAGCTCTTTCACTTCCGCTTCTTTAAAGCCACGGCGAGTTACGGCCGGAGAACCGATACGGATACCGGAAGTCACGAACGGGCTCTTCGGATCGTTTGGCACGCTGTTTTTGTTCACGGTGATGTTGGCGCGGCCGAGGGCTGCGTCAGCTTCTTTACCGGTCAGGTTCTTGTCGACAAGATCCAGCAGGAACAGGTGGTTTTCAGTCCCGCCGGATACCACTTTGTAACCGCGGTTCAGGAACACTTCCACCATCGCTTTGGCGTTCTTAGCAACCTGCTGCTGATAAACCTTGAACTCTGGCTCCATCGCTTCTTTCAGCGCGACGGCTTTCGCGGCGATAACGTGCATCAGCGGGCCGCCCTGGGCACTTGGGAACACGGCGGAGTTCAGCTTTTTGTACAGCTCTTCGTCACCGCCTTTCGCCAGGATCAGGCCACCGCGTGGACCCGCCAGGGTTTTGTGGGTGGTGGTGGTCACAACGTGCGCATGTGGAACCGGGTTCGGGTAAACGCCAGCGGCAATCAGACCGGCAACGTGCGCCATGTCGACGAACAGGTACGCGCCGATGCTGTCAGCGATTTCACGCATTTTTGCCCAGTCAACGATGCCGGAGTAAGCAGAGAAGCCACCGATGATCATCTTCGGCTTGTGCTCTTTGGCCTGCTTCGCCATGTCTTCGTAGTCAATTTTACCGGACTCATCAATACCGTAAGGGATGATGTTGTACAGTTTGCCAGAGAAGTTAACCGGAGAGCCGTGAGTCAGGTGGCCGCCCTGCGCCAGGTTCATACCCAGAACGGTATCGCCCGGCTGCAACAGCGCGGTGTAAACAGCGAAGTTAGCCTGAGAGCCAGAGTGCGGCTGGACGTTCGCGTAGTCAGCGCCAAAGAGTTCTTTCGCACGGTCAATCGCCAGTTGCTCAACGATATCAACGTATTCGCAACCGCCGTAGTAGCGCTTGCCCGGATAACCTTCAGCATATTTGTTGGTCAGCTGAGAACCCTGCGCCTGCATCACGCGCGGGCTGGTGTAGTTTTCGGAGGCGATCAGTTCGATGTGCTCTTCCTGACGTACTTTTTCCTGCTCCATAGCCTGCCACAGTTCGGCATCATAATCGGCAATGTTCATTTCACGCTTTAACATCCGCATCTCCTGACTCAGCTAACAAGTAAATTTTTGGCCTGAAAAGGCAGTCCTGTTGGACGACGGGCAACAGTATAACTGAATAGTTCTGCGATAACAGGTCTTGACAAACGATTTTACGCAAACGTTTACCTCCACGCCACGCAAGGGTTTGAGCAATAAAGCTCTCGCCATTTTCAACGGATTTCTTTTCAGCTTTGTGATGCATATTTTTCACGATGCAAAGAACCATTTACATTGCAGGGGTATTTTTATAAGATGCATATAAAATACATCATTAAAGTAACATCAGAAGGAAGCTGCTATGCTCGACGCCCAAACCATCGCTACCGTGAAAGCCACAATCCCCCTGCTGGTTGAAACGGGTCCTAAACTGACCGCTCATTTCTACGATCGCATGTTCGCGCATAACCCGGAGCTCAAAGAGATTTTCAACATGAGCAACCAGCGTAACGGCGATCAGCGCGAAGCGCTGTTTAACGCTATTGCCGCCTATGCCAGCAACATCGAAAACCTGCCGGCTCTGCTGCCTGCGGTGGAAAAAATCGCCCAGAAGCACACCAGCTTCCAGATCAAACCTGAGCAGTACAACATCGTGGGCAGTCACCTGCTGGCAACCCTGGACGAAATGTTCAGCCCGGGCCAGGAAGTGCTGGATGCCTGGGGTAAGGCATACGGCGTGCTGGCAAACGTGTTCATCAACCGTGAAGCGCAGATCTACAGCGAAAACGCCAGCAAGAATGGCGGCTGGGAAGGCACGCGTGCTTTCCGCATCGTTGAGAAAACCCCGCGCAGCGCACTGATCACCAGCTTTGAGTTTGAGCCGGTGGACGGCCAGCCAGTTGCCGATTACCAGCCGGGGCAGTATCTGGGCGTCTGGCTGAAGCCTGAAGGCTTCCCGCACCAGGAGATTCGCCAGTACTCCCTGACCCGCAAGCCAGACGGCAAAGGCTATCGCATTGCGGTTAAACGTGAGGAAGGCGGTCAGGTATCCAGCTGGCTGCATAACGTCGCCAGCGTGGGTGATATCGTTCATCTGGCCGCGCCAGCGGGTGATTTCTTTATGGCGGTGGAATCGGGTACCCCGGTGACGCTGATTTCCGCAGGTGTTGGTCAAACGCCAATGCTGGCGATGCTGGATACGCTGGCAAAATCAAACCACAGCGCGCAGGTTAACTGGTTCCACGCGGCCGAAAACGGTGATGTGCACGCCTTTGCAGATGAAGTGAAAGCGCTCGGAGCGGGTCTGCCACACTTTACCGCGCATACCTGGTATCGTTTACCCACGGAAGCTGACCGCGCAGCGGCACGTTTTGACAGCGAAGGCCTGATGAATTTAGGGCAGCACGAAGGGGCGTTTAGCGCACCGGGGATGCAGTTCTACGTGTGTGGGCCGGTAGCGTTTATGCAGTATGCCGCGAAGCAGCTGGTAGACCTGGGCGTGAACAAAGACAACATTCATTACGAATGTTTCGGCCCGCATAAAGTGCTGTAATCGCCCGGCGGCGCTGCGCTTGCACGGACCTGCGAAGGGTTCTGTAGGCCGGGTAAGCGCAGCGCCACCCGGCAAGAATGTTAAATCGCCGCGTCGTCTTCTTCGCCGGTACGGATACGGATCACGCGCGCCACGTCAAAGACGAAGATTTTCCCGTCGCCAATTTTACCGGTCTGCGCCGTGCGGATGATGGTATCCACACAGGTATCGACGATATCATCGCTCACCACGATCTCGATTTTCACTTTCGGCAGAAAGTCCACCATGTACTCTGCGCCACGGTATAGCTCGGTGTGGCCCTTCTGACGACCAAAACCTTTCACTTCAGTTACGGTCATCCCGGTGATGCCTACTTCTGCCAGCGCTTCACGTACATCATCCAGTTTGAAAGGTTTAATAATCGCATCAATTTTTTTCATGGTGGGTCCTTAAACTCTTGCCAGTAAGCAGCCTCGTAATCGGTTGCTCACAGTATCATATTCAGGCGAATTTTGCGGTATTACTCTTTAAAATCGTTCGCTTCCAGCTCGTGGCGTGAGAGCAATTTATAGAACTCGGTACGGTTACGCCCGGCCATGCGCGCCGCGTGGGTCACGTTGCCTTTGGTGATTTGCAGCAGCTTGCGCAGATAGTTCAGCTCGAACTGATTTCGCGCTTCCGCAAACGTCGGTAAGGCCGTGTTTTCCCCCTCGAGCGCCTGCTCCACCAGCGCATCGCTGATCACCGGCGATGACGTCAGCGCCACGCACTGCTCAATCACGTTCACCAGCTGGCGTACGTTACCCGGCCAGCTTGCGGTCATCAGGCGTTTCATCGCATCGGTGGAGAACGCGCGCACAAACGGTTTGTGGCGGTCAGCGGCCTGGCGCAAAAGGTGATTTGCCAGCAGCGGGATATCTTCCGCACGCTCGGCCAGCGCCGGGATTTTCAGGTTGACGACATTCAGTCGATAGTAGAGATCTTCGCGGAACTCGTTGCGCGCCATCACCTTGGGTAAATCACGGTGGGTGGCAGAAATAATACGCACGTTGATATCGATATCGCGGTTGCTGCCGAGCGGACGTACTTTCCGCTCCTGCAACACGCGCAGCAATTTGACCTGCAGCGGCGCGGGCATATCGCCAATTTCATCAAGAAACAGCGTGCCGCCCTCAGCCGCCTGGAACAGCCCTTCACGGCTGCTCACCGCGCCGGTAAAGGCGCCGCGGGCATGGCCGAAGAGCTCTGATTCGAGCAGCTGTTCCGGCAACGCGCCACAGTTAATGGCAATAAAAGCATTTTTACTGCGCGGGCTGGCGTTGTGGATCGCCTGGGCGAGGATCTCTTTCCCGGTCCCGCTCTGGCCGTTGATCAGCACGCTAACGTCGGATTGCGCCACCATCCGCGCCTGTTCCAGCAGGCGCAGCATTACAGGGCTACGCGTCACGATGGATTCACGCCAGGCGTCGTCTCCGGATGGCGCCGCGTGCTCAAGGGCGCTGTCGATCGCTTTATAGAGGGCGTCTTTATCCACCGGTTTGGTGAGGAAGCTGAATACCCCCTGCTGCGTCGCGGCCACCGCATCAGGAATAGATCCGTGAGCGGTGAGGATAATCACCGGCATCCCGGGCTGCTGCTTCTGGATCTCCGTGAACAGTTGCAGGCCATCCATTTCATCCATGCGCAAATCGCTGATCACCAGATCGATTTTCTCACGGCTGAGCACCTTCAGCCCCTCCTGCCCGCTTTCAGCGGTGACCACGCTGTAGCCTTCGCTGACCAGACGCATCCCCAGCAGCTTTAACAGCCCGGGATCGTCATCCACCAGTAACAGATGGGCAGGTTTACGGCTTGTCATGGCTTCACATCCTCTTGTTTCGGCGTCTCACTGTCTGGCGTCGTGGCAGAGTTGCCTTTCGACCCATCAGGCAGATAGCTGCCTGCCGGCTTACGCGTCGAGAGCTGTCTTTCGATATCGGTCAGATTTTCGAGCTTGCGGGTGGTGGTTTCCAGCTGCTCGCGCAGCGACTCCTGCTGCTGGCGAAGCGCATCAAGCTCGCTGTCGCTTGACTGCTGCAATTTGCTGTAGCGGAAACGCTCTTCAGACAGCTGTAATTGCAGGGTTTGTCCGTCCCGCCAGAGCTGATAGACCGGGCGCACCTGCGGGGGAATATTGATCACGTAAGTATCCAGCCGCGTCACGTTGGCGCGGCGTTCGACAGGCGTGATTCTGGCATCCGCCATCACGATCCCGCGTTTAAACGCGTCCTGCCAGGTATCGTCCACCAGCATCGCCGCCTGGGCACGGGCCTCGGCGGGCGCCAGCCGCTGGGCGCAGTCTATTCCGCGCAGCCAGAACAGAGGATTGGATTCTACATCACGCCCCGACAGGCTCCAGATATCATCGCAACGTGTCGAAAGGAAATCAGCCAGCTGTTTTTGCGGCCATTTATCTTCCTGTTTGTGGCTAATTGCACTTTTCGGTGCATGGGTTACACAGCCTGCCAGCAGTAAGCAGGGCAGGCTGAGGCGCACATTTTTGCTGGAAAACACCGCGCGCAGTGCGCGGTAAAAGACGTGTGACATACTCACCAGGTTGTTATTCATTTCATTGATTTTTCCGGCTCAAGAGGCAGTTCGATACGAAAACAGACATCGGCGCGTTCATCACTCACGATGTTAAGCTCACCCTGCATGCGTCGTATGCAGTCGCGGGCAATACTCAGCCCCAGACCACTTCCTTTTACCGCACCTTTTCGCTGATGACTCCCCTGGAAGAAGGGTTCAAAGATCAGCGTTTTTTCATCATCCGGAATCGGGCTTCCGGTATTCGCTACGTCAATAAATACCCGCGAACCGTTGTTATTGCTTCTGATATAAATGGTACCGGATTCAGTACCATAGTGCACCGCATTGGAATAAAGATTATCCAGTACGCTCATTAACAGCATCGGTTCTGCAAGACAGGCTGGCGCGTTGAGTTCCACCTGGGTATGCATCATTTTAGCTCTTGCTGGCAGGCTATGGGCGGAGATCACCATGTCCACCAGCGGTTCAATCTCAACGCTTTCAAGCACCACAGCACCATCCGCCAGCTTGCGGTTATAGTCCAGCAGTTGTTCAATAAGCTTTTGTAAATTGCGGCTGCTGGCATCCAGAATCGCCACGATCTCTTTTTGCTCAGGGGTTAACGGCCCCGCCACTTCGTCGGCCAGCAGTTCCGTACCTTCACGCATGCTGGCCAGCGGCGTTTTGAGTTCGTGTGAGATATGGCGCAGGAACTGGTGGCGCTGCGATTCCAGCCACGCCAGGCGCTCTGAAAGCCAGATGATGCGTTGACCGACCGAGCGCAGCTCGCGCGGGCCTTTAAAAACGACCGTATCCCCGAGAGATTTACCCTCCCCCAGGCGGTTAATCATCCGCTGGATCCCCTTCACGGGGCCGATGATCATGCGGGTAAAGAGCAGCACCAGCCCCAGGCTGACGAGGAACAGCACCAGCGCCTGCCAGCCGAAGAACTGGCCGCGCTCGGCAATCTCCTGCTGAAGCTGCTGACCACGGGAAAAGATAACCGTACGGGTGGACTGAACCATCTCCGTATTGGCGTTCGCGAAGGCTTCAAGTCGGGCGGCGGCGGCGGCATCAGGACCGCTGTTTTTGCACTGGAGCTGCGCCAGATCGTTCAGATCCTGACGCAGCGCCTGATAGAGTTTGTCATCTGGCAGCACCCCGGCGTGGGCGTCCAGCATTTCGCTGTAGCGTTTACGCTGGTTCTGATAGACCCTCTCCAGCGTGCGATCGTCCAGCACGCAGTACTGGCGATAGCTACGCTCCATCTCAAGCGCGGCGTTGGTCATCGCCTCGCTACGGCGAGCATCAATAAGCGTGGTGCGGTTAGTCAGGGCCGCCTGAGCACTTAACGCGTTCAGGCTTTGCCAGGCCTGCCAGGCCAGAACCAGCAAAGGTAGCAGGATCAGCAGGAAGGCCATCATAACGAGCTGTCGCAGGGAGCGAGGGAAAGCGGGCCAGCGTTTCAACACATTACTCTCTTCATCCGGGTTTGAGGAGAGCGTAACTGAGTCTGCCCTTCAGATACAACAAAGCCGGGTAAAAACCCGGCTTTGTCATGGAATAAGGCGGTGCCTAACTCGACGTTTCGCCCTGGCCTGATAAAGCATTGCAATAATCAGTAGTTGGACGGCAGGCACCTTTTTGTGCGTCATTCGAAGTTTATGTAGCACGTCCCGAAGGGGCTGACATAAGAAGGTGAATGAGCCACTGGTTACTATTATGCAACACGCGTGCCAGATTGCAAAAATTAATGCTATCCTTATGATTAGTAATATTTTTATTATCAAACCGTATTGATTGTTACGTGAATGATTTCCAGGCTAAGTGTCGCTATTAAGCAACACCTTAACGGGAACCTGTCCTGCCGCATATAAATCAATAGGTTAAATGTCTCCTTTTGGAGACACTCAGACCAGAGAGTTGTCGCGATTTTGCGACAGAGACAAAAAAGCCCGGTGGCGCTCGCGCTTACCGGGCCTACAGTCAGGGCGTAGAAACTTAACCTAGTTGTTTACGTGCGTTGCGGAAAATGCGCATCCACGGGCTGTCCTCGCCCCAGTTTTCCGGGTGCCAGGAGTTGCTCACGGTACGGAAGACACGCTCCGGGTGCGGCATCATAATCGTCACCCGACCGCTTTCGCTGGTGACCGCGGTAATGCCATTTGCCGAACCGTTCGGGTTAGCCGGATAGGTTTCGGTGACCTTGCCAAAGTTATCAACAAAGCGCAGCGCCACCAGTCCTTTGCTTTCAAGCTGAGCCAGGTGCGCCGCATCACGGACTTCAACCTGACCTTCACCGTGCGAAACCGCGATTGGCATCTGCGAACCGACCATCCCCTGCAACAGCAGAGACGGGCTTTGGGTTACTTCTACCAGGCTGAAGCGCGCTTCAAAGCGGTCAGACTGGTTACGCACAAAGCGCGGCCAGGCTTCGCTGCCCGGGATCAGCTCGCGCAGGTTAGACATCATCTGGCAGCCGTTACACACCCCCAGCGCCAGCGTCTGCGGACGGTGGAAGAAGGTTTCAAACTCGTCACGTACGCGGCTGTTGAACAGGATGGACTTCGCCCAGCCTTCGCCCGCGCCCAGCACGTCACCGTAAGAGAACCCCCCGCAGGCTACCAGTGCCTGGAAATCATCCAGCCCGGTACGCCCTGCCAGCAGGTCGCTCATGTGGACGTCGATGGCGTCAAAGCCCGCCCGGTGGAAGGCCGCTGCCATCTCAACGTGGGAGTTAACGCCCTGCTCGCGCAGCACGGCCACTTTCGGACGCGCACCGGTCGCAATGTACGGCGCGGCAATGTCTTCGTTGATGTCAAAGGTGAGCTTCACGTTCAGGCCAGGATCGTTGTCGTTCGCCTTCGCGTTATGCTCCTGATCGGCACATTCCGGGTTGTCACGCAGGCGCTGCATCTGCCAGGTGGTTTCCGCCCACCACATACGCAACGTGGTGCGGCTTTCGCTGAACACCGGGTGGCCGTCGGCTTCAATCACGAAGCGGTCGCCCTGCACCGCTTTACCGAGATAGTGCACGCAGTCTGCCAGACCGTGCTGCGCCAGAATCGCTTCCACCGCGTCGCGATCTGCGGCGCGTACCTGAATGACGGCACCCAGCTCTTCGTTAAACAGCGCCGCCAGGCGGTCTTCACCAAGCGTTGCAATGTTTGCTTCAACGCCGCAGTGGCCGGTGAAGGCCATCTCTGCCAGCGTCACCAGCAGGCCGCCATCGGAACGATCGTGGTAGGCAAGCAGCTTACGCTGCGCCACCAGCGCCTGAATTGCGTCGTAGAAGCCTTTCAACTGTGCGACGTCCCGCACGTCGGCTGGCTTTTCGCCGAGCTGGCGATAAACCTGTGCCAGCGCGGTGGCACCCAGCGCGTTATGGCCTTTGCCGAGGTCAATCAACAGCAGGGCGTTATCATCAGTGGAAAGCTGCGGCGTAACGGTATGACGCACGTCTTCCACGCGCGCAAACGCGGTGATCACCAGCGACAGAGGCGAAGTCATCTCGCGCTGCTCGCTGCCTTCCTGCCAGCGGGTTTTCATCGACATGGAGTCTTTACCCACCGGAATGGTCAGGCCGAGCGCAGGACACAGCTCTTCACCCACCGCTTTTACCGCTTCGTACAGGCCCGCGTCTTCGCCAGGGTGACCGGCAGCGGCCATCCAGTTCGCGGAAAGTTTGATGCGTTTGATGTCGCCAATCTGCGTCGCGGCGATATTGGTCAGCGCTTCACCGACCGCCAGACGGGCAGAAGCGGCGAAGTCCAGCAGAGCCACCGGGGTGCGTTCACCCAGCGCCATCGCTTCGCCGTAGTAGCTGTCGAGGCTCGCGGTGGTCACGGCGCAGTTAGCGACCGGGATCTGCCACGGGCCGACCATCTGATCGCGTGACACCATACCGGTCACGGTACGGTCGCCGATGGTGACCAGGAAGGTTTTCTCCGCCACCGCAGGCAGGTGCAGCACGCGGTTAACCGCTTCCGCCACAATAATGCCCTGACGATCCAGCGCTTTACCCGCCGCTTTGCGGGTTGTAACGTCGCGGGTCATCTTCGGCGTTTTGCCGAGAAGCACGTCGAGCGGCAGATCGATCGGCTGGTTGTCGAAATGGGTATCACTGAGAGTCAGGTGCTGCTCTTCGGTAGCTTCACCGATGACGGCATACGGCGCGCGCTCGCGGCGGCACAGCTCGTCAAACAGCGGCAGCTGATCGGCAGCAACCGCCAGCACGTAGCGCTCCTGGGATTCGTTACACCAGATTTCCAGCGGGCTCATGCCTGGCTCATCGCTCAGGATATCGCGCAGGTTGAAGCGCCCGCCGCGACCGCCGTCGCTCACCAGTTCCGGCATGGCGTTAGAGAGCCCACCCGCGCCCACGTCGTGGATGAACAGAATCGGGTTGGCATCGCCGAGCTGCCAGCAGCGGTCGATCACTTCCTGACAGCGGCGCTCCATTTCCGGGTTGTCGCGCTGCACGGACGCGAAGTCGAGATCCGCATCAGACTGGCCGGAAGCCATAGACGAGGCTGCACCACCGCCCAGACCAATGTTCATGGCCGGGCCGCCGAGCACGATCAGCTTCGCGCCCACGACGATCTCACCTTTTTGCACGTGATCGGCGCGAATGTTGCCGATCCCGCCCGCCAGCATGATGGGTTTGTGGTAGCCGCGCAGCTCTTCGCCGTTGTGGCTGTCCACTTTCTCTTCATAGGTACGGAAATAACCGTTCAGCGCCGGACGACCAAATTCGTTGTTAAACGCCGCGCCGCCCAGCGGGCCTTCGGTCATGATATCCAGCGCGGTCACGATGCGCTCTGGCTTGCCGAAATCTTCTTCCCACGGCTGTTCAAAGCCCGGGATACGCAGGTTGGAAACGGAGAAACCGACCAGACCCGCTTTTGGTTTCGCGCCGCGACCGGTCGCACCTTCGTCACGGATTTCACCGCCGGAGCCGGTCGCCGCACCCGGCCACGGAGAGATGGCCGTCGGGTGGTTGTGGGTTTCCACTTTCATCAGGATATGCGCAGGCTCCTGGTGGAAGTCATAGCGCCCTGCTTCGCGGTCAGCGAAGAAGCGGCCCACCTCGGAACCTTCCATCACCGCGGCGTTGTCTTTATAGGCAGACAGCACGTGGTCAGGGGTTTGCTCCATGGTGTTTTTGATCATTTTGAACAGCGACTTCGGCTGCTGTTCGCCGTCGATAATCCAGTCGGCGTTGAAAATTTTGTGGCGGCAGTGCTCGGAGTTGGCCTGCGCGAACATATACAGTTCGATGTCGTTCGGGTTGCGATTCAGCTTAACGAATGCATCCTGAAGGTAGTCGATTTCATCTTCTGCGAGCGCCAGACCAAGACGCAGGTTTGCGTCGATCAGCGCCTGACGCCCCTGCCCCAGCAGATCCACGCTCTGTACCGGCGCAGGCTGATGGTGGGAGAACAGTTTCTGCGCATCATCCAGAGAGTCAAACACGCTCTCCATCATGCGGTCGTGCAGCTCCGCTGTCACGGCCTGCCACTGCGCGTCGCTCAGGGTTGACGCTTCCACATAGTACGCCACGCCGCGCTCCAGACGGTTAATCTGGCTCAGGCCGCAGTTGTGAGCGATGTCGGTGGCTTTGGAAGACCAGGGGGAGATGGTGCCAGGACGTGGCGTGGCGAGGATTAATTTGCCGGTCGGCGTATGGCTGCTCAGGCTTGGGCCATATTTAAGCAGACGTTCCAGCTGTACGCGCTCCTCTGCATTCAGGGGGGCATTCAGGTCAGCAAAATGGACATACTCAGCGTAAATATTGCTTACCGGAAGGTCGGCCGCCTGAAAACGTGCCAGCAGTTTATTAATACGGAAGGCAGACAGTGCAGGCGAACCACGCAGAATTTCCATCATAAGTCTCTCGTCTTCGAAGCGCCGGGGCGCTTACAGTGTGCGCAAGGGGGGGAAAACGGGCGTCATTATAGAGAATCCTGAGCGCCGACGAAACCGTTTGCGTCGAAATAAAATCATCCTTTTTGTTTAACAATAGATGTGACCTGTCTCTCTAATTGGTTGCCAACTGGCGCTACTTTGCGCAAAATGCCGCTCAATCAATGGCAAACTCTACTCTTAACATGACTACAGCACACTGAGGCAACCGGCGTCGCAGAGAATTAACTAATTGAAAAAATTAAAGATTAATTATCTGCTCATCGGCATTGTTACGTTGCTGCTGGCAGTGGCCCTCTGGCCGTCTATCCCCTGGTTCGGCAAAGCCGAAAACCGTATCGCCGCCATTCAGGAGCGGGGGGAGTTGCGCGTCAGTACCCTCTCCTCTCCGCTTATATACGACGATATCAACGGTAAAACCATTGGTCTTGATTACGAACTGGCACAGCTGTTTGCGGACTATCTGGGCGTGAAGCTGAAAGTCACCGTGCGGCAGAACATCAACCAGCTGTTTGATGATTTAGACCATGACCGTGCCGATATTCTCGCCGCAGGTCTGGTGTACAACAGCGAACGCAGCAAAAATTATCAGCCGGGCCCGACCTATTACTCCGTGTCGCAGCAGGTGGTTTATCGTGTGGGTAGCTTGCGCCCGCGCTCACTGGCCGACATTACCGACCAGCAATTGACCATTGCGCCAGGCCATGTGGTGATTGACGATCTGCGGGCGTTGAAAGAGAAAAAATACCCGAACCTCAGCTGGACGGTCGATCCTAAACTCGGCACTACCGAATTGCTGGAGCAGGTAAAAGATAAAAAGCTGGCCTATACCATTGCTGATTCGGTGGCGATCAGCCTTTTCCAGCGCGTTCATCCTGAAATCGCCGTGGCGCTGGATGTGACCGATGAACAGCCGGTAACCTGGTTTACCCAGTTGGACGACGATCAAACCGTCTCTGCGGCTATGCTCGATTTCTTTAATTCCATCAATGAAGACGGCACCCTGGCGCGTCTGGAAGAGAAATATCTCGGTCACGGTGACGATTTTGATTACGTTGACACCCGCTCCTTCCTGCGCGCGGTGGATAGCGTGCTGCCGGACCTGCAACCGCTGTTCGAGAAGTACGCTCAGGAGATTGACTGGAAGTTACTGGCGGCAATTTCCTACCAGGAATCGCACTGGGATGCTCAGGCCACCTCCCCCACGGGCGTGCGCGGGTTGATGATGCTGACCAAAAATACCGCGCAGAGCCTCGGCATTAGCGATCGAACCGATGCGGAACAGAGCATCAGCGGCGGCGCGCAATATTTACAGGATATGATGGCGAAAGTGCCGGAGACGGTCCCTGAAGGGGAGCGGATCTGGTTTGCGCTGGCCGCCTATAACATGGGTTATGCCCATATGCTCGACGCGCGGACGCTGACGGCAAAAACCAAAGGTAACCCGGACAGCTGGTCAGATGTAAAACAGCGCCTGCCGCTGCTTAGCCAGAAACAGTGGTACCAGAAGCTGACGTACGGCTATGCGCGCGGGCATGAAGCGTATGCCTACGTGGAAAATATTCGTAAGTATCAGATAAGCCTGGTGGGATATCTGCTGGAGAAAGAAAAAGAGGCGGCCGAGGCGCAACAGCTGGCTGAAAGCTATCCGGTGGTCGCACCGGACGAGCTTAATCACCCTGCGGTTTCAATTCTGCCTTTTGTTGCTTTTTCTGCAGCCGACGCATTCGAAAAAAGTCACTTAACAGACCCGAACATTCTGGTGCAAGTACCCCGCCGATAGTTTTCACCTGGTGGTTCATCCCCGGATGCCCAAGCACGTCCATCAGTGAACCAGCAGCGCCCGTTTTTTCATCCCGCGCGCCAAACACCAGCGTACCGATTCGGCTGTGCACCATCGCCCCGGAGCACATCACGCACGGTTCAAGGGTGACGTACAGAGTGGTATCAAGCAGACGATAGTTTTGCAGCACCAGTCCGCCCTGACGCAGCGCCATAATTTCAGCATGCGCGGTAGGATCGTGACGGCCAATCGGACGGTTCCACCCTTCACCAATTACCTGATTGTTATGGACCAGCACCGCGCCCACGGGAACTTCGCCCTCTTCCCAGGCGCGCTGAGCCAGCGCCAGCGCGTGGCGCATCCAGTATTCATGATTGTGTTCAGGGTTGGACAAGGGCTGATACTCCAGTCGAAAAGCGGGCGGCATTATACACAGCCGGTACAGATAAGACTATTCGAGTTGCTGAAGTTCGCCCAGAGGCGTGACGCGCCAGCGGTGCTGGCAAAAATAGAGCAGCGGGTTGTCCTGCTTGCTGTCGCTGTAGCCGCTGTACAGACGCAGCGGCGTACCGATGCGTTTCTCCAGCTGCACCACTTTTTCATGTCCGAGGCAACGCAGGGTGAGCACCCAGCCGCCGTAGCCGCGCGCGATCTGCGTGGCGATAAGGTTTACGCGCGGCAGCCAGGGCGTATCATAATAGACCTGCTCCACCAGCGTCTGCGGGGAGCCGGTAATCAGCCAGATATCGGCATCGTTGGCGTCGAGATAGCTGGTCAGGCGCGCCTGGACCACGGGAAACGCGGCGACGTGCCCGCGAAACCAGTGGGCAAAATCCTGTTCAAGCTGCTTAAGACGCGCTTCGCTATGACCAAACGTGCATCCCCAGAGCAGCAGGCTCATCGGCCAGCGCGCTGAACGGCCTTTCACCAGTAGCGCGATGCCAATAACGGGTAAAAGGGGCAATACCAGCAACGCGTTAAGGGGCTGGCGCCGCAGCAGATAGCGCATAAAGGTGCCGAACATATCCTGCTGATGCAGCGTTCCATCCAGATCAAAAAAGACAACGCGACGCTCGTGATTTGCCAAACCTTACTCCTCTGGGTCGTTGAATCCTAATAGCCAGGTAAACAGGAACCCGGCGATCACCGCTACCAGATAGCCTAACAGATAGAGCATCACTTTTCCGGTCACGATGGTTAATGCCAGCGGTAAACCGGAAATCCCGAAGGTGATAACGGTCGCCACTTTCCAGTAGCTAATCAACGCCCCGCCCACCGCGCCACCGAGACAGGCGGCCAGGAACGGCTTGCCCAGCGGCAGCGTAACGCCGAAAATCAGCGGCTCGCCGATACCGAGCAACCCGACCGGCAACGCCCCTTTAATGACCTTTTTCAGACGTGCGTTGCGGGTTTTCATCAGCACCGCGATGGCCGCGCCGACCTGCCCAACGCCCGCCATCGACAGGATCGGCAGCAGGGCGTTATAGCCGTGCGCCTGTACCAGTTCGACGTGAATCGGCACTAGCCCCTGATGCAGACCGGTCAGCACTAACGGCAGGAAGGTTCCGGACAGCACAGCCCCCACCAATAACCCACCGCGATCGATAGCCAGAGACGCGCCGTGGGCGATGGCTTCAGAGATGGCGCCACCTAACGGTTGCAGCGCCACAATCGCCACGCTCCCGGTAATCAATGTGGTCAGCAGCGGGTTGAGGATCAGCTCAATCGAGCCTGGCAGCACCGCGCGCAGCTTTTTCTCGATCCAGCACATCAGAATGACCACCAGCAGCACGGCAATCACCCCGCCGCGGCCAGGCTGAAGCGCCTCGCCAAACAGCGTAATCTGCGCCAGCTGCGGGCTGGAGAGGATACCCGCCATAACGCCGCCCATCGCCAGCGAGCCGCCAAACACTTTGGCCGTGTTCACCCCCACCAGAATGTTCATGATGGCAAACACCGCGCTGCCGAAAATCGCCAGAATACCCAGCAGGTTCGGATACTGCGTGGCAAAATCCCCGACAATATCCGGACGCTTAAGAATATTGATAATCCCGGTGATCAGCCCCGACGCGATAAACGCCGGGATCAGCGGAATAAAGACGTTAGCCAGCTGGCGCAGCGCATCGCTCATAGGGGCTTTGTATTTGGCTTTCGCCTGCGCTTTGGTGCGTTCCGCATCGTCAAAGGCGGGAGCCGTTTCACCGCCCGTCATCAGGGCGCGCATGGCATCTACCACCTGCGCCGCTTTGCCCGGACCGACAATCAACTGGTGCTGTTGCCCCTGCTTAACGTACCCGCTCACGCCGGGAAGCTGCTTAAGGCGCGTCAAATCAAGCTGTTCGTCGTTATGCACCTCGACGCGAACACGCGTCATACAGTTCTCAAGACGCTGAATATTTTTTTCCCCACCGATCCCGAGCAGGATGTCGCTGGCGAGCGCTGCTGTTTTGTCCATACACGCCTCTTATTGGTGTTCTAATGCCGCCCGTAAAAACCCGTGATGGGCTTCGAGTCTGGCTCTGGCCGCGGCTGCATCCAGCCCGGTTAATATCATCAGAATGGCGGGTTTTACATCGTGATCGGTCTGCTGAAGCACCTTTTCCGCCTCTTCACGACTGGCGCCTGTCGCTTCCATTACCATGCGACACGCTCTGTCCACCAGCTTGATGTTAGTGGCCTGCATATCCACCATCAGGTTTTGGTAGACCTTGCCAAATTTCACCATCGCGCCAGTGGAGATCATATTGAGCACCAGCTTCTGCGCGGTACCCGACTTCAGCCGTGTGGAGCCGGTGAGCGCTTCCGGCCCGACGACCGGAGAGATGGCAATGGCGGCCACCTGCGCAATCGGCGAGCCCGGGTTACAGGAGATGGCCACTGTGGTGCACCCGGTCTGTCTGGCATATTCCAGTCCACCAATGACGTACGGCGTACGACCAGAAGCCGCCAGGCCGACCACCAGATCCTGCGCGGTCAGGTTTAGCGCCCTGAGATCATCTTCCCCAAGCTGTTTATTGTCTTCTGCCCCTTCTACCGCTTTCAGCAGCGCGCCGGGGCCACCGGCAATCAGGCCAACGACCAGCCCGTGCGGAACGCCAAAAGTCGGCGGACATTCTGAGGCATCCAGCACACCGAGGCGCCCACTGGTTCCCGCTCCCATATAAATAATGCGTCCTCCTGCTTTCAGAGCGCCGGCAGCGGCGTCTACGGCTTTTGCTACCTCAGGCAATGTCTCTTTGACTGCCAGCGCGACGAGGGTATCCTGTTGATTAAAGCGGTTTACCAGCTCCAGCGTGGGCAGTGCATCAAGATCCATGGTTTGCGGGTTACGCGTTTCAGAAACAAGAGAGCCAAGATTCATGTTATTTACCTCTGGAATTTTTAATTCATAATAAACGCACTATAATGGAATATAAAATTCATTCAGGCGAGCAAAATTCGTATTTGCGCGGGTAATCACATTTTCGCCAGGAGACCGTATGAACTGTTTAATTCGTATTCGTCAGCGCTACGCAGGGTTTGCCCAGAGTGATAAAAAGCTGGCGGATTTTTTACTTTCTCAGCCCGATCGCGCGCGACACCTCAGCTCCCAGCAGCTGGCAGGCGAAGCCGGGGTGAGCCAGTCGAGCGTGGTGAAATTCGCCCAGAAAATAGGCTATAAGGGCTTTCCGGCGCTAAAGCTGGCGATCAGTGAAGCACTGGTGAGCAACCCGAATCCGCAGTCAATGCCGGTGCATAACCAGATCCGTGGCGACGATCCGATGCGTCTGGTGGGCGAAAAGCTGATCAAGGAGAACGTGGCGGCAATGCATGCCACGCTGGATGTGAACACAGAAGAGAAACTGCTGGAAAGCGTAGCCATGCTTCGCGACGCGCGGCGTATTGTGTTGACCGGGATCGGCGCCTCCGGACTGGTTGCGCGTAACTTTGGCTGGAAGCTGACAAAAATCGGCTATAACGCCATCGTTGAACAGGATATGCACGCGCTGCTGGCGACCGTGCAGGCCATGGATCCTGACGATTTACTGCTGGCCATCTCCTATTCTGGCGAGCGACGTGAAATTAATATGGCCACTGACGAAGCCCTGCGCGTAGGGGGAAAAATTCTGGCGATTACCGGATTTAGCCCGAATGCGCTCCAGCAACGGGCAACCCGCTGCCTGTATACCATTGCCGAGGAACAGGCCACTCGCAGCGCGGCGATTTCGTCGACGAGTGCGCAGATGATGCTGACGGACCTGCTGTTTATGGCGCTGGTTCAGCAGGATCTGGAGCGTGCGCCAGAACGTATTCGGCACAGCGAAGAGCTGGTAAAAAAACTGGTTTGAACAACGAATGAGCGTATAATGCCCGCCCTGTTTGTGATGTTTCTGAGAATTTCCTGATGGCGCTGTTAATCACCAAAAAATGCATCAACTGCGATATGTGCGAACCCGAATGCCCGAACCAGGCGATTTCGATGGGCGACAGCATTTATGAGATTAACAGCGACCGCTGCACCGAATGCATCGGCCACTATGAAACGCCGACCTGCCAGAAGGTGTGCCCAATTCCCAATACGATCTTAAAAGATCCGGCACACGTCGAGAACGAAGAACAGTTGTGGGATAAGTTTGTCCTGATGCACCATGCGGACAAAATTTAACTCTCAATAATCACCGTCGCACAGGCATAGTGGCGTTCATCTGCAAGCGTTACGTGCATGTGCGCCACGCCCAGCTTTTCCGCCAGCTTAAGCGCCTCGCCCCATAAACGCAGACGTGGCTTACCCAGCTCATCGTTAAACACTTCAAACTGGTTAAACGCCAGGCCGTTACGAATGCCCGTGCCGAACGCTTTCGCCGCCGCCTCTTTTACCGCGAAGCGCTTTGCCAGAAAGCGCACCGGCTGTTGATGCGCCTCCCAGATAGCCCATTCGTTATCGCTCAGCACGCGTCTTGCGAGGCGATCGCCGCTGCGGGCGATCACCGCTTCAATGCGGGCTATTTCAACGATGTCGGTGCCTAAGCCCAGAATAGCCATTACTGACGCGCTTCCAGCATCAGGCGCTTCATCTCGGACACCGCCTCTTTCAGGCCACTCATCACCGCACGACCAATAATGGCGTGGCCAATGTTCAGCTCATGCATTTCCGGCAGGGCAGCAATGGCTTTTACGTTGTGATAGGTCAGGCCGTGTCCGGCGTTAACCTTCAGTCCCAGGCTCGCGGCGTAGGTTGCCGCTTTGGCGATTCGCTCCAGCTCTTTCGCCTGCGCTGCGTCGTTTTCGGCATCGGCATAGCAGCCGGTGTGAATTTCAATATACGGCGCACCCACGTCGGCAGCGGCTTTAATCTGGGTGAAATCAGCGTCGATAAATAAAGATACCAGGATACCGGCATCCGCCAGGCGTTTGCAGGCATCGCGCATTTTGTCGAGCTGCCCGGCCACATCGAGACCGCCTTCGGTGGTCACTTCCTGACGCTTTTCCGGCACCAGGCAGCAGAAATGCGGTTTGGTCTCGCAGGCAATCGCCAGCATCTCTTCTGTCACCGCCATCTCCAGGTTCATGCGGGTATCCAGCGTCTGACGCAGGATGCGCACGTCGCGGTCAGTGATGTGGCGACGATCTTCACGCAGGTGGACGGTAATGCCGTCGGCGCCAGCCTGCTCAGCGATAAATGCCGCCTGAACCGGATCGGGATACGCGGTACCGCGTGCATTACGTAACGTGGCGATGTGATCGATATTGACGCCTAACAGTAATTCAGCCATGACAATCCTCGGTATTTTTGGTCATTTACCTTCTCCCTCTCCCTCCGGGAGAGGGCTGGGGTGAGGGGTAAAACATTAGCGTTTCGGCATAAACTGCCTGAATAATTCGCGGCTCTTTAAAGGTTTGCCCCCAAGATACGGCTTGAGCGCGATTCGGGTAAAGCGTTTTGCCGCACGCAGGGTGTCGGCGTCCGGGAACTCGCGTTCATACAGTGCCCGGAGCTGGCGCCCGGTAAAAGTGCTGTTATCGACGACGACACTGGCAATAAAGCCCTTTTCCTCACGATAGCGATATGTCATGGTGTCTTCTACCTCGTCTCCGCTTCCCGCACAGTGCAGAAAATCAACGCCGTAACCAAGGTGCCCCAGCAGCGCCAGTTCGAAACGACGCAGCACAGGCTCAGGGGTGCCGGTTGCGCCAGCAAGTGCCTGAATACAGTGCAGGTAATCAAAGAAAAGTTCAGAGAAGCGGGTCTCATGTTCAAGAACCCGTGAAATGAGTTCGTTGACATACAAACCGCTGTAGAGCGTGATACCAGAAAGAGGAAGCGCCAGGGAGACGGCTTCAGCACTGCGCAGGGTTTTGACTTCCCCTCGCCCGCCAAAGCGGACCAGCAGCGGGGTGAAAGGCTGCAAGGCACCTTTCAGATTAGAACGTCTGGAACGTGCGCCTTTGGCAACAAGGCGCACGCGACCGGACTCTTCCGTGAAGACGTCCAGCATCAGGCTGGTTTCGCTCCAGGGACGACTATGCAGGACAAAGGCGCGCTGCCATCCATCCATATGCTCGTCGTCTTAGGTTACTGATCTTCGCCGTAACCGAGGCTGCGCAGCGCACGCTCATCATCGGCCCAGCCAGATTTCACTTTCACCCACAGTTCCAGGTGAACCGGTGCTTCAAACATGTCCATCATGTCTTTACGGGCTTCGATTCCGATAGTTTTGATCTTGGCACCTTTATTGCCGATCACCATCTTCTTCTGACCTTCACGCTCAACGAGGATCAGACCGTTAATATCGTAGCCGCCACGCTCGTTGCTCTGGAAACGCTCGATCTCCACCGTTACAGAGTACGGCAGTTCAGCGCCCAGGAAACGCATCAGCTTCTCACGGATGATTTCAGACGCCATAAAACGCTGAGAGCGATCGGTGATGTAGTCTTCCGGGAAGTGATGAGTCGCTTCCGGCAGATGTTTACGCACGATACCCGCGATGGTATCGACGTTCAGACCCGTTTCCGCAGACAGCGGGACGATGTCCAGGAAGTTCATCTGGCTGCCCAGCCATTGCAGATGCGGCAGCAGATCGGCTTTTTCCTGCACGTTGTCCACTTTATTGACCGCGAGGATCACCGGCGTTTTGCCGTCACGCAGCTTGTTCAGGACCATTTCGTCGTCCGGCGTCCAGCGGGTGCCTTCCACAACGAAAATCACCAGCTCTACGTCGCCAATGGAGCTGCTCGCCGCCTTGTTCATCAGACGGTTGATGGCACGCTTCTCTTCCATGTGCAGGCCCGGGGTATCGACGTAGATCGCCTGATAAGCGCCTTCAGTATGGATACCGACGATGCGGTGACGCGTGGTCTGCGCCTTACGCGAGGTAATGGAAATCTTCTGTCCAAGCAGATTATTCAACAGGGTGGATTTACCAACGTTCGGACGTCCGACGATGGCAATAAATCCGCAATACGTTTTTTCTTCGCTCATTCCAGCTCCAGCATTTTTAACGCCTGTTCGGCGGCAGCCTGTTCAGCCTTACGACGGCTTGAACCCGTGCCGACCACCGGTTCACTCAGGCCACTGACCTGGCAATGGATGGTAAATTCCTGATCGTGCGCTTCGCCACGTACCTGCACCACCAGATAGGATGGCAGCGGGAGGTGACGACCCTGCAAATATTCTTGCAGACGCGTTTTAGGATCTTTTTGTTTATCGCCCGGGCTGATTTCGTCCAGACGGGTCTGATACCAGTTCAGGATCATCTTTTCTACTGTCTGGATATCGCTGTCCAGGAACACGCCACCGATTAAAGCCTCGACCGTATCGGCAAGAATGGATTCACGACGGAACCCACCACTTTTCAGCTCACCCGGCCCCAGACGCAGACACTCACCCAGCTCAAACTCGCGTGCGATTTCAGCGAGGGTGTTGCCACGCACCAGCGTGGCACGCATGCGGCTCATATCACCTTCGTCCACACGCGGAAAACGATGATAAAGCGCATTTGCAATCACGAAACTTAAAATAGAGTCGCCTAAAAACTCGAGACGCTCATTATGTTTGCTGCTGGCACTGCGATGGGTTAATGCCTGTTGCAACAACTCCTGATGATGAAAAGTGTAGCCCAGCTTCCGTTGAAGCCGATTAATTACGATGGGGTTCATGCGATACCAATAAATGAATGCGTCAAAAATGCAGCACACGAAACCGACCTGAGAAAACCAACGCGGTTTCGTGTGCCGTGGCACCCTTGCAGGGCCAACCTTAAACTTCGGGGGAATATTCTATACGCAACGACAGGGGATGTCGTTAGTTCAAAGAGATTTATCGCTGAAATAATTCACGTAGCGGCGAATAAAAGCCGCTACGTGTTATTTTTGACGAAAATTAATGAATTCCGCCAATACGATTCAGGCGAACGCCGGTCGGCCACTCGCCTTCTTGCTTCTCGAAACTCATCCAGATAGCGGTTGCTTTACCGACCAGATTCGCTTCCGGCACAAAGCCCCAGTAACGGCTGTCCGCAGAGTTATCGCGGTTGTCACCCATCATGAAGTAGTGTCCCGGCGGCACAATCCAGGTCGCCAGCTGCTGGCCTGGCTGCTGGTAGTACATTGCTAGCTGGTCCTGTGCGATTGGCACGGTCAGAATGCGGTGAGTGACATCGCCCAGCGTCTCTTTGCGTTCAACCAGACGAATACCGTTCTCTTTGGTTTCACCTTTTGGCACCTGGAAGAATCCGCTGGTCGCTTCACCGCCATTACGGCGGGCGAAGGTCTGCACAAAATCACCTGGCTCAACGTTGGAGTAAGTGACTGGCAGCGCATTTTCACATGCAGTTCCAGAGCTACAGCCTGGCTGAATCCTCACTTCCTTCGCTATCGGATCGTAGGTTACTTTATCGCCCGGCAGACCTACCGCGCGTTTAATATAATCCAGCCGTGGATCTTCCGGATATTTAAACACCACGATGTCGCCACGTTTCGGATGACCCGTTTCGATCAGCGTTTTCTGGTAGATCGGATCTTTGATGCCATAGGCAAACTTCTCAACCAGAATGAAATCACCGATCAGCAGCGTTGGCATCATCGATCCTGACGGGATCTGGAACGGTTCATAAATAAATGAACGCACCACCAGCACAATCGCCAGCACCGGGAAGACCGATGCCCCTGTTTCCAGCCAGCCCGGTTTTGGGCCGACTTTTTTCAGGGTTTTCGCGTCCAGCGTATCGCCCGTGGCTGCATGCGCGGCAGCCTGACGTTCACGGCGTTTTGGGGCGAAGATAAACTTATCCAGGCACCATAACAGACCTGTTACCAGGGTAGCGATGACCAGGATCAGGGCAAACATGTTCGCCATGCCAACTCCTTAAGGTTATTTACCGTTTCCGTCTTTACCAACATGAAGGATGGCAAGGAATGCTTCCTGCGGCAGCTCAACGTTACCGACCTGCTTCATACGCTTCTTACCTTCTTTCTGCTTCTGCAACAGCTTTTTCTTACGGCTGACGTCGCCGCCGTAGCACTTAGCCAGAACGTTTTTACGCAGCTGCTTCACGGTTGAACGGGCAATGATGTGGTTACCAATGGCCGCCTGAATCGCAATGTCAAACTGCTGACGCGGGATCAGCTCTTTCATCTTCTCAACCAGCTCACGACCACGGTACGGTGCGTTATCGTTGTGGGTGATCAGCGCCAGGGCATCAACTCGCTCGCCGTTGATCAGCACGTCCACGCGAACCATGTTCGAGGCCTGGAAGCGTTTGAAGTTGTAGTCCAGTGACGCATAGCCACGGGAGGTAGACTTCAGACGGTCGAAGAAGTCGAGCACCACTTCCGCCATCGGAATTTCATAGGTCAGCGCCACCTGGTTACCGTGGTACACCATGTTGGTCTGCACGCCACGCTTCTCAATACACAGGGTGATCACGTTGCCGAGGAACTCCTGCGGCAGCAGCATGTGACACTCTGCGATAGGCTCGCGCAGTTCCTGAATATTATTCAGCGGCGGGAGCTTGGAAGGGCTGTCGACGTAGATGACCTCTTTCGACGTGGTTTCTACTTCGTAGACAACCGTCGGGGCGGTGGTGATCAGATCCAGATCGTATTCACGCTCCAGACGTTCCTGAATGATCTCCATGTGCAGCAGACCGAGGAAGCCACAGCGGAAGCCGAAGCCCAGCGCCGTTGAGCTTTCTGGCTCATAGAACAGGGAAGCATCGTTGAGGCTCAGCTTTCCGAGCGCATCGCGGAAGTTTTCGTAATCGTCGGAGCTGACCGGGAACAGACCCGCATAAACCTGCGGTTTCACCTTTTTGAAGCCTGGCAGCGCTTTATCTGCCGGGTTACGTGCGCCGGTCAGGGTATCGCCCACTGGCGCGCCGAGGATGTCTTTAATTGCACAGACCAGCCAACCCACTTCGCCGCATTTCAGTTCGGTACGGTCAACCTGTTTTGGCGTGAAGATGCCGAGGCGGTCAGCGTTGTAGACCTGCCCGGTGCTCATGACCTTGATTTTGTCGCCTTTACGCATGGTACCGTTTTTAATACGCACCAGCGAGACAACGCCCAGGTAGTTATCAAACCAGGAGTCGATGATCAGCGCCTGGAGCGGCGCATCCGGGTCACCTTCCGGCGGCGGAATGTCACGCACCAGACGTTCCAGTACATCCGGAACACCTACGCCGGTTTTTGCCGAGCAGCGCACTGCATCGGTCGCATCGATACCGACGATGTCTTCAATTTCTTCCGCTACGCGCTCAGGATCGGCGGCTGGCAGGTCGATTTTATTCAGAACCGGCACCACTTCGAGATCCATTTCCATGGCGGTATAGCAGTTTGCCAGCGTCTGGGCCTCTACGCCCTGCCCGGCATCCACCACCAGCAGCGCGCCTTCGCAGGCCGCCAGCGAGCGTGACACTTCATAAGAAAAGTCAACGTGCCCTGGGGTGTCGATAAAGTTCAGCTGGTAGGTTTCACCATCGGAAGCCTTATAGTCGAGCGTCACGCTCTGGGCTTTAATGGTAATACCGCGTTCGCGTTCCAGGTCCATGGAGTCCAGAACCTGGGCTGCCATTTCACGATCAGACAGGCCACCGCAAATCTGGATAATACGGTCAGACAGCGTCGACTTACCGTGGTCAATGTGAGCAATGATCGAAAAGTTACGTATGTTCTTCATATAGTTAAATAATTATGCCTTACGAATTCCTGGAGGCCGCTGTTCTTAGCCTGACGTTTTTCAGTGCGAAAACGCAGCATTCTACACTACAACCTCGTCTGCTGGAAATGCACTTAGAGTCAGGTATAGCGCGAAGAGACGGCGTTTACTTTATTGCGATGTAAATAATAATAAAGCCCGGCAGATCACCGGGCCTCAGAAGAGAGCGTCTCAACACGAAGTTGGTCGGGTGCCAGTGCAACGCTGAGAATGACGGGCTGCCAGGCTTCCCGGGCGGTAAGCCTTGGGGAAACGCCTTTAGCAAGCCAGAACCCGCCCACACCGCCCAAGGCGGCACCGCACATGGCGGCCAAATCTGTGCCGAACAGCATCTGGAAAACCCCGCCCATCACGAAAAGTCCGGCGAGCGGAGAAAGGTAAACCAGTATGGCGGAAGTGAGCAGGCTGCCTTCAGCGATGCCGAGCTCCACTTTTTGCCCTGCCACCAGCGGCTGATCGCTCGACACAGCAATAGTGTGCGACGTTTGCGGCCCCAGCTTATTCAATACGCGGCTGCCGCAACCGGCTCGCGAAGCGCAGCTGCTGCATGATGCTTTAACGTCACAGCTGACAAGCGCTACGCCATCCTGCCAGGATACGACCGTCGCCCACTCTTTAATCATTGCGCAGCCCTGAATTTAATGCTGTCTGAAATACGTTTTGCTGTTGGCGGCGGTAATTCACCAACAATGGTAATTTCCGCATTATCGCGTACCGTCGTGCTAACCGTCCGGCGACCGGTACGGAGCATCTGTTCGGAACTGTTCGCCGTAGCGCGATTGATATTCACCGAGAAGCTAAATAGCCCATCGGAATAGAGGCGCGATTCAACCGGTGTTTCGATAGTCGGCAGCTGGCGACGGCTGCTGGATACTTCGCTGAATCCTTGCGGGATCCAGGAAGGTACCCAGTTGAAATTGACAGAATCGCCGGCAGGTACGGAAAGCAAAGGCGGCAGGCTGGCTTTGGCCAGATTCTGCATACTGTTGCCAACCTGACCGTTCACGTCGAAGGAGATCACGCGGAACTGCTCCAGCGTTTCACCGTCGCGATCGAGCAGATCAACGCGCATCGGCAGCTTCGTCTCTGCGTCAATCCAGACGATATAGCTGTAACGTGTCCCATCCCGCGCGACTACGCGGATCACTTCGCACAACCTGTCGGCAATACGCGTTCGCCCCACTGAGATAAAATCATAGTAGGGGGCGAGACGTTTAAAATCGGTGTAAATGAGCGATGGCAGGGAATCAACGATGTAGTCACCATTGAGCGTAAACGGCTCAAGGCCTGGCTCGAAATAGCTGATTTCGTTCCCACGCTGGACCACTTCCCGACGCGGGCCATCCATCTGTAAAAGCTGGGCGAGCGGCTGATTATCAAGGCGGGCGTGGCGATAGCGTAACGATTCGACACCCTGCTTATTGATGCTAATAAATGCCAACTCGTAATTGAGTGACTGGCTGGCCAGATTCATTTGCTGCAACAACGCCCCGGATGAAACATCAGCCGAGGCGTTAGCAGAGAAGAACAGGCTACCCGCCATCAAAGACATGGCGAACCAAAGTTGCTTCATTACTGCGATTGCGTTCCTAAAGTTTGGTTTCCTGGCACCTGCACAGCAGCCTGCTGGGTTTGGGCCTGCTCAAACTGAAGCTGCTCGGAGTGCAGACGACGCTGCAACTCGTAATCCTGCAACATCGCATTAATGCGACGACGCTGCTCCTGTACCTGCTGTTGCTGTCCGCCGCTTGCGGAGGCATCTGCCGGTACGCCCAGGCTAACCGGACTGGCTTTACCCATCATCGGCAGCGTATTGAACACTGGCGCTTCAGGCTGCTGACTGGCTTCAGACTGGGTATTATAGTGCTGGACCCCAACGATAACTGCAAGCGATACACACGCAGCGACTCCCATCTGGGTGAGCTGGCTGGCCCATGGACGCACCTTGTGCCAGAACGGCATTTTCTGCCACTGGTGAGGTGCAGGCTGCGCTTCAGGAATAAGCGGCGTGGTCTGATGAACAGGTTCGTTCTCAATGGCCGCCATAACGCGTGCTGAGATATCGAAATGGAGAACATCGCTGGTATCACCCCGCAGAGTGTCGCGGATAAGATGATAGTTCTCCCAGGTCTGTTGCATTTCGGGAGAATGAGACAACTCATCGAGCAGCTCACTATCCAGCATTTCACCATCCATTAAAGCGGAAAGTTTTTCTTTCTGCATGCCTAATACCTTTTCCAGTATCCCGCTATCGTCAACGCCTGATAAGCGGTTGAACTTTATTATCAATGGCTTCTCGCGCACGGAAAATTCGTGAACGAACCGTGCCGACCGGACAATCCATGATGGCGGCTATCTCTTCATAGCTTAGGCCATCCAGCTCCCGTAACGTAATTGCCATGCGTAAATCTTCCGGGAGCGACTCGATCGTGCGAAAAACGATTTGTCTCAGTTCTTCTGACAACATTAAGTTCTCAGGGTTCGAAATTTCTTTCAGCGCGCCGCCACTTTCGAAGTTTTCTGCATCGATAGCGTCAACATCACTTGAAGGCGGACGACGCCCCTGAGCAACCAAATAATTCTTAGCCGTATTGACTGCAATACGATACAGCCAGGTATAAAAAGCACTATCCCCCCGGAATGAATCCAGCGCGCGATAGGCCTTAATAAAAGACTCTTGTACCACATCAGGAACATCGCCTGACGGTACATAGCGGGAAACCAGACTCGCTACCTTATGCTGGTAGCGCACCACCAGTAGGTTAAAAGCTTTCTGATCTCCCTTCTGGACCCGTTCAACCAGGACCTGGTCCGTTAACTGCTCGCTCATCCGAGGTAATGTCTCCCCAAACCAAATTCCACGCGTTATCGAAACGCCACTCTAACAACATTGCACTTTGAGCAAGCACCGAATTAGAGCGTCTGTTCTTCAATAAGTTCCGTAACGCCTTTGTTTTTGTTCATCGCGCCGCAGACCGTTCATTTTCTCTCATTATAAGTCTGTTCACGATACGCACCCGCTTTCTGACAAGAATCATTAACTTTATCGTCAGAAGAGTAACGCAACACAGGCTTTATTTCACCACAAAATCTGAAGCTAACGATCTGCTTCGCAAAATAATTCCAGTCATTTAGCGATGATTTAACTTCCGGCCATCCGTTTAGTCATTGCAACACGCTTCAAAAAAAACGTGCGATAACTCGCATCACAATGCTATTCTGCCCAGACCATGTTTAGTAAATTAAACAAACATCATGAATACAACGCCTGAACTCCATTGTGATGTACTGATTATCGGCAGCGGTGCTGCTGGCCTCTCCCTCGCGCTGCGCCTGGCGGAACATCAGAACGTAATCGTGCTGAGTAAAGGGCCGATGAGCGAAGGTTCCACCTTCTATGCACAAGGCGGTATTGCCGCCGTGTTTGATGAAACGGACAGCATTGCCTCACACGTAGAAGACACTCTGATTGCCGGTGCCGGGATCGTGGATGAGCATGCCGCAGAGTTTGTCGCCAGCAATGCCCGCCACTGCGTGCAATGGCTTATCGACCAGGGCGTGCTGTTTGATACGCAGGTTCAGCCTAATGGTGAAGAGAGCTATCATCTGACCCGTGAAGGCGGACACAGCCATCGCCGTATTCTGCACGCTGCTGATGCAACAGGAAAAGCGGTTGAAACCACATTGGTCAGCAAAGCCCTCAGCCATCCCAATATTCGGGTGCTGGAGCGCAGTAACGCCGTCGACCTGATTATTTCCGATAAAATTGACCTGCCCGGCACGCGCCGTGTTGTCGGCGCATGGGTGTGGAATCGGAATAAAGAGAAGGTGGAAACCTGCCAGGCTAAAGCCGTTGTGCTGGCGACCGGCGGCGCCTCCAAGGTTTACCAGTACACGACTAACCCCGATATCGCCTCCGGAGACGGTATCGCCATGGCCTGGCGCGCAGGCTGCCGCGTAGCGAATATGGAGTTTAATCAGTTCCATCCTACCGCCCTGTTCCACCCGCAGGCACGTAACTTCCTGTTAACTGAAGCGTTGCGCGGCGAAGGCGCGTATCTCAAGCGACCGGACGGTTCCAGGTTTATGCCGGACTTCGACCCCCGAGGTGAACTTGCCCCGCGGGATATCGTGGCCCGCGCCATTGACCACGAGATGAAGCGGCTTGGCGTGGACTGTATGTATCTGGACATTAGCCATAAACCGGCAGACTTTATTCGCCAGCACTTCCCGATGATTTATGAAAAGCTGCGGAGTCTGGGTATCGATTTAACCCGCGATCCGGTGCCGATTGTGCCTGCCGCTCACTATACCTGTGGCGGGGTGATGGTTGACGATCATGGTCGTACCGACGTGGATGGTTTGTATGCGATCGGCGAGGTCAGTTACACCGGCCTGCATGGTGCGAATCGCATGGCATCAAACTCATTGCTGGAGTGTCTGGTGTATGGGTGGTCGGCTGCGGAAGATATAACCAAACGCATGCCCTATGCACGTCCAACAACGCACCTGCCAGCATGGGATGAAAGTCGAGTAGAGAACCCGGACGAACTGGTGGTTATCCAGCATAACTGGCACGAGCTGCGGCTTCTCATGTGGGATTATGTCGGGATTGTACGCACAACGAAGCGTCTGGAACGCGCGTTACGCCGCATCATGATGTTACAGCAGGAAATTGATGAATATTACGCCAACTTCCGCGTTTCCAATAATCTGCTGGAGCTGCGCAACCTTGTGCAGGTTGCCGAGCTGATTGTACGCTGTGCGATGATGCGCAAAGAGAGTCGTGGCCTGCATTATACGCTGGACTATCCCGACCCGCTGGAAACGTCCGGCCCGTCGGTGTTGACGCCGCAGGTTCACATAAACAGATAAAAGGCCTGGGTCAGGGCAGTGTAATCTTCGGAATAACGCTGGTCTGGCCCGCGAATAACCATCCTGTCGGTAAAGCACTCCCCCTCTTTCGGCGAGAGCGCCAGCAACACACGGTGCGGTAAGCGACCTTCCGTATCCGAAATATCGGTACGAAGACGCAAACTCCAGCCGATATCCCGAGCGATCTCAATGAAGGTGTTACCCGTGCTTTCGGGCAAGACCACGCAGAAAAATCCCTCTTCCGAGATGAGTTCCGCCGCGCTGGTCAGTAGCGCCTTGTGATCGAGCGAGCCGGTGTAACGTGCCTGCTCGCGTTCCGGCGTTCCACACTCCACACCTGGCGTGAAATACGGCGGATTGCTGACGATCAAATCGTAACGCGCAGTCTGCTCCAGTGCCCAGGTCAGGACATCGGCACATTCCACCCTGATCCGTTCTGCCCACGGAGAATCGGCAGCGTTTTCGCTTGCCTGCTGGGCCGCCTGAGGATCAAGCTCAACGGCGTCGATAGTGACGTGTTCTTCGGTACGCTGCGCCAGCATCAGCGCCTGAAGTCCGCTGCCCGTACCAATATCCAGAATGCGTTTTACACCTGCGACAGGGGCCCATGCACCCAGTAAAATACCGTCTGTACCGACTTTCATTGCGCAACGATCGTGCGCCACAAAAAATTGTTTAAACGTAAAACCATCGCGGCGCAACTGCGCTTTGAGTTGAGACATGTCAGGGCAACCTTCTGTGTGAAACTGGAGTAGCATAGGGGAAAGCGAAGTGGTCGAAAAGCGATATCCATACAAACAGATGAAGATTACAGCCGTAACGTCTATAATCAGCGCCCCACACAGAGGTAGAACATGACTGTAACGACTTTTTCCGAACTTGAACTCGATGAAAGCCTGCTCAATGCTCTTGAGAGTAAAGGCTTTACACGCCCGACCGCCATTCAGGCCGCGGCCATTCCGCCTGCGCTTGAGGGCCGCGATGTGCTCGGTTCTGCGCCAACCGGCACGGGGAAGACAGCAGCCTACTTGCTGCCTGTGTTGCAGCATTTGCTCGATTTTCCGCGTAAAAAATCAGGGCCGCCGCGCATTTTGATCCTGACCCCGACCCGTGAACTGGCGATGCAGGTTGCCGAACACGCGCGTGAGCTGGCGGCGAACACCCATCTGGATATCGCGACCATCACCGGCGGCGTAGCGTATATGAACCACGCCGAAGTGTTCAGCGAAAACCAGGATATCGTTGTCGCGACGACAGGCCGTCTGCTGCAATACATAAAAGAAGAGAACTTCGACTGCCGGGCGGTGGAAACGCTGATTCTCGATGAAGCTGACCGCATGCTGGACATGGGCTTTGCCCAGGATATCGAACACATCGCGGGTGAAACGCGCTGGCGTAACCAGACAATGCTGTTCTCGGCAACCCTTGAAGGGGATGCCATTAAAGATTTCGCCGAACGTCTGCTGGAAGATCCGGTGGAAGTGTCCGCTACGCCATCGACGCGTGAGCGTAAGAAGATCCACCAGTGGTACTACCGCGCAGATAACCTTGAGCATAAAGTTGAGTTGCTGAAACATCTGCTGAAGCAGGAAGAAGCAACCCGTACCATCGTCTTCGTACGTAAACGCGAGCGCGTGCATGAGCTGGCAGAAATGCTCCGCAACGCTGGCATCAACAACTGCTATCTCGAAGGTGAAATGGCACAGGTTAAGCGTACCGAAGGGATTAAGCGCCTGACCGATGGTCGCGTGAATGTGCTGGTTGCAACCGACGTTGCCGCGCGCGGGATCGACATCCCGGACGTGAGCCATGTGATCAACTTTGATATGCCGCGCAGCGGTGATACTTACCTGCACCGTATTGGTCGTACCGGCCGTGCGGGCCGCAAAGGGATTGCTATTTCTCTGGTAGAAGCGCACGACCATCTGCTGCTCCAAAAAATTGGCCGCTACGTTGATGAGCCGCTAAAAGCTCGTGTGATTGACGAACTTCGTCCGACGACACGTGCGCCGAGTGAAAAAATGACGGGTAAACCGTCCAAGAAAGCGCTCGCGAAACGTGCTGAGAGAAAAGAGAAAGAAAAAGAGAAGCCGCGCGTGAAGCAGCGCCACCGCGATACCAAAAATATTGGTAAGCGCCGTAAGCCAAGTTCTGCTGCGCCAGAGACAAAAACTGAAGAGTAAAAAAAAGCCGGGACATTCCCGGCTTTTTTATTCCACCCCCGAAGCTGAAACCTTACAGGCTTTCAGTAAAGGTACGGGCGATAACGTCGCGCTGCTGTTCCGGAGTCAGAGAGTTGAAACGCACCGCATAGCCAGACACACGGATGGTCAGCTGCGGGTATTTTTCTGGGTTCTCAACAGCATCCATCAGCGTTTCACGACGCAGGACGTTAACGTTCAGGTGCTGACCACCTTCCACGCGCACTTCTGGTTGCACTTGCATTGGAATTTCACGGTATTCAATTTCGCCCAGTTTGCTCACCGGAATGATTTCGTCTTCCGCAAAACCTGCTTTCGCTACTACACAGCGCGCTTCGTTTTTCTCGCTGTCCAGCAGCCAGAAAGAGTTCAGCAGATCGTCATTTGCAGCTTTAGTAATCTGGATACCTGTAATCATGTGTTGCCTCCCTTAGGCTACATTAACTGATGCTGGCCTTTTGCGGCCAATTGGTAAAACCATTGTTTGTTGTGTGTATATATAACATTCAGACCCGGGTGATTTATTGATTTAAATCAACAAAATCACTAACCACATAAAGAGTGTGGTCTGAATTTTTTGTTTTAGATCAATTTTAATGATTTACCAATTCAACTTACCCTGCCTGGTTTTCAACATAAATTGAGACACTTAGCCGCTTTTCCGCGGGTAATTTTGCTCACCAGGCATTAGCAGGTAAGCTAGGCAGAGAATGAAATTCGCAGGAGAGCGAGATGACAACACCTTTAACCTGGCATGACGTGCTGGCAGAAGAGAAGCAGCAGCCCTATTTTATTAATACCCTCAGTACCGTTGCGGCTGAACGGCAGGCCGGCCAGATAATTTATCCACCGCAGAAAGATGTATTTAACGCCTTTCGCTACACCGAACTGAGCGACGTGAAGGTGGTTATACTGGGGCAGGATCCGTACCATGGTCCCGGGCAGGCTCACGGACTGGCATTTTCCGTGCGTCCGGGCGTGGCCATTCCCCCTTCTCTGCTGAATATGTATAAAGAGCTGGAAGGAACGATTCCGGGTTTCACCCGCCCTAATCACGGTTATCTGGAAAGCTGGGCGCGCCAGGGCGTGCTGTTGCTGAATACCGTATTAACCGTCCGGGCGGGTCAGGCACACTCCCACGCCAGTCTGGGATGGGAAACCTTTACCGATAAGGTTATCAGCCTAATCAATGAGCATCGTGAAGGCGTCGTGTTTTTACTCTGGGGTTCACATGCCCAAAAGAAAGGGGCGATTATCGATCGTCAGCGCCATCACGTACTGAAAGCACCGCACCCGTCGCCGCTGTCTGCGCATCGCGGTTTCTTTGGCAGTAACCATTTTGTTCTGACGAATGAGTGGCTGGAAAAGCGTGGCGAAAAGCCGATTGACTGGATGCCTGTGTTACCGGCAGAGAGTGAGTAGGGTTTGAATGTGCCGGGTCAGGCCCGGCACATAAAAGGCTTATGCTTTGTTCTGACGCCACCATTCGGCCAGCAGCACGCCGGTCGCAACGGATACGTTCAGGCTTTCAACGTTGCCAGTGCCGTCGATAGAAACGCTCATGTCAGCGCTGGAGAGTGCCGCATCAGACAGACCATCGCGCTCCTGACCTAACACCAGCACCATTTTGCGCGGCAACGTCGCTTTAAACAGCGGCGTAGCGGCACGGCTTGAGGTGGTGACAATGGTGTAGCCCGCGTTACGGAATTGCTCAAGGGCCTCCAGCACGCTGTCGCCGGTGATCGGCTGAACATGCTCAGCACCGCCTTCCGCGGTACGGATTGCCGCACCGGATTCCAGCAGCGCGGCATCCTGCAACAGAACGCCTTTCACGCCAAAGTGCGCGCAGCTACGCATCATAGCGCCCAGGTTATGCGGGTTACCCACATCTTCCAGCGCCAGCACACAGTCATCGGCATCCGCCTGGCTGACCCACTGCTGCACGGTGGTGCCGTTACGTTTTTTGATCAGGAAGCAGACGCCGCCGTGGTGTTCAGTCCCGGACGCTTTTGTCAGCTCGGCATCGTCAACCACGTGGTAGGCTTTACGGTTCGCCGCCATCCAGCGCAGCGCTTCTTTAAAGCGCGGGGTCACGCTCTGGATAAACCATGCGCGAACGATACACTCCGGGCGGCTCTGGAACAGGGCCTGACAGGCGTTCTCGCCATATACACGGGTTTCTTCCGCACGCTGACGACGCAGCACTTCCGGATCGATAAAGCTTTTTCCGCTGATACCGCCGTGATCGGCTTTTTCGGTCGCCTCTTCACCGGGCGCGCGCGAAACGGTACGCCATGGCGATCCACCGTCGCGGACAAAATCATCGCGTTTGCGATCGTCACGCTTACGGTCATCACGTTTGCGGTCATCGCCGCGGTTATTTCTGTCATCGCGGGCGGGGCGACGGCCACCGTCTGCACGAGAAGACGCCGGACGCCCGCCACCTTTTCCGGTACGCGGATTTTGGGTGCGTTTATCAGAGTCATCATCACTGCGGACATACATCACTTTGACCTTGCCGCTTTTGTTTTTCATTTCGTCGTTCATGCTTTTCTCCACCAGCGCTGCGCGAAGCGCGCAGATTACCCGATGTGCAAGCTCATAGCCATAATTTCGTACAAAAGCCTGTGACTATTGTTCCCATTGAATAAAACGCGTTGTCGATTTATACAGGCTCACTGATAATATGTAACATATCAGAAACATTATCGGCATTCTGCCGTTGTTCCACGGCTCTATCAGAGGTTAGTTATGAATACCGTATGTGCCAACTGTCAGGCTTTAAACCGCATTCCGGACGATCGGATGGATGACGGTGCGAAATGCGGGCGTTGTGGCCACGAATTATTTGATGGCGATGTCATTAACGCGACGGGTGCTACGCTGGACAAACTCCTCAAGGACGATCTGCCGGTTGTGGTCGATTTCTGGGCACCGTGGTGCGGCCCCTGCCGTAACTTTGCGCCCATCTTCGAAGACGTGGCTGAAGAGCGCAGCGGGAAAATGCGTTTTGTTAAAGTGAATACCGAAGCGGAACGTGAACTCAGCGCCCGTTTTCGCATTCGCAGCATTCCAACCATTATGATTTTCAAAAATGGGGAAGTGATCGACATGCTCAATGGTGCAGTACCGAAGGCGCCTTTCGACAGCTGGTTAAACGAATCCCTGTAACATTCACGGGGCACATCTTGTGCCCCGTTCTCTCCTCTGCGAAAATGGGTTTTTTCCTGCCTTTTCGCCCATGACTGATAACGCTGTACTTCAATTACGCGCCGAGCGCCTTGCGCGCGCAACCCGCCCTTTTCTGGCCCGAGGCAATCGTATTCGCCGCTGCCAGCGCTGCCTTTTACCGCTGAAAGTGTGTCTGTGCGAAACGCTTACACCGAGCGAGGCGAAAAGCCGCTTTTGTCTGGTCATGTTCGATACCGAACCGATGAAGCCCAGCAACACGGGGCGTTTGATCGCCGATATTCTGCCCAATACCGCAGCGTTTCAGTGGTCGCGCACTGAGCCACCTCAGGCTCTGCTTGACCTGGTGGCAAACCCGGACTATCAGCCCATGGTCGTTTTCCCGGCATCATATGCAGGCGAACAACGCCAGGTGCTTACGGCGCCACCATCCGGTAAGCCGCCGCTGTTTATTATGCTCGACGGCACCTGGACCGAAGCAAGAAAGATGTTTCGCAAAAGCCCTTATCTTGATGCGCTGCCGGTGATTTCCGTCGATCTGTCGCGCGTTTCGGCCTATCGCTTACGAGAAGCGCATGCCGAGGGTCAATATTGCACCGCTGAAGTCGCCATTGCGCTACTGGATCTGGCGGGCGATACCCAGGCGGCCAGCGCATTAAGCTCCCACTTCTCCTGCTTCCGCGAACGTTATCTGGCAGGAAAAACCGTTCATAAGGGTAGCGTCACAGCAACAGAGACAGAAAGCGTTTAAAATCATCAGGTCGCTTGCATTCACAGGAGGCCTGCATGAGCCAGAGAGGGTTAGAAGCGCTACTCCGTCCGAAATCCATTGCCGTTATTGGCGCCTCGATGAAACCGGACCGCGCAGGGTATCTGATGATGCGTAACCTGCTGGCTGGCGGGTTTAACGGCCCGGTCATGCCCGTTACGCCCGCTTATAAAGCGGTACAGGGGGTGCTGGCGTGGCCGGACGTGCAAAGTTTACCGTTTGTTCCCGACCTCGCCGTGCTCTGTACGCATGCGAAACGAAACCTCGAATTGCTTGAGTCGCTCGGTCAGAAAGGCTGTAAAACCTGCATTATTCTTTCCTCGCCTCCTGAACAGCAGCCCGAACTGCTGGCCTGCGCCAGCCGCTACCAGATGCGCATTCTTGGTCCAAATAGCCTCGGTCTGCTTGCGCCCTGGCAAGGGCTGAATGCCAGTTTTTCCCCGGTTCCGATCCGTAAAGGCAAACTGGCCTTTATTTCACAGTCGGCAGCGGTATCCAATACCATCCTCGACTGGGCGCAGCAGCGTGAGATGGGCTTTTCCTATTTCATCGCCCTCGGCGACAGCCTGGACATTGACGTTGATGAGCTGCTGGATTTCCTGGCGCGTGACAGCAAAACCAGCGCTATCCTGCTCTACCTTGAACACCTGAGTGACGCCCGTCGTTTTGTGTCGGCATCGCGTAGCGCATCGCGTAATAAACCGATTCTGGTCATCAAAAGCGGGCGCAGCCCCGCGGCTCAGCGCCTGCTGCAATCCCATTCCGGGATGGATCCCGCATGGGATGCAGCGATCCAGCGCGCCGGTTTACTGCGGGTACAGGATACGCACGAGCTTTTTTCCGCCGTCGAAACGTTGAGCCACATGCGTCCCCTGCGCGGTGAAAAGCTGATGATTGTCAGCAACGGAGCCGCTCCCGCCGCCCTGGCGCTGGACGAGCTCTGGCTACGCAACGGCAAGCTGGCCACGCTGGGTGAAGAGACGCTCCAGCGCCTGCGGGACGCGTTACCGGGAAGCGTTGTTCCCGATAATCCCCTCGATTTGCGCGATGATGCCAGCAGCGATCGTTACATTAAGGCGATCACGATTTTGCTGGATAGCCAGGACTTTGATGCGCTGATGATTATCCATTCGCCCAGCGCGGTTGCGCCAGGCAGCGAAAGTGCACGAACGCTGATTGAGGCTGTCCGAAACCATCCGCGCGGCAAATACGTCACCCTGCTGACCAACTGGTGCGGCGAGTTCTCCTCGCAGGAAGCGCGACGTCTGTTTAGTGAAGCCGGGTTGCCAACCTACCGTACGCCAGAGGGCACCATAACCGCGTTTATGCATATGGTTGAGTACCGCCGCAACCAGAAGCAGCTGCGTGAAACGCCTGCCCTACCGGGCAACCTCACAGCAAATTCGGTGGACGTACACAGTTTATTGCAACAGGCCATCGAAGAGGGCGCCACTTCGCTTGATACGCATGAAGTGCAACCCATTCTTGGCAGCTATGGGATGCAAACACTGCCGACCTGGATTGCCGGTGACAGCGCTGAGGCGGTACATATCGCTGAGCAGATTGGCTATCCGGTCGCGCTGAAGCTGCGCTCCCCCGATATTCCGCACAAATCGGATGTTCAGGGCGTCATGCTGTATCTGCGCACCGCGACAGAAGTACAACAGGCCGCGGATGCCATTATCGATCGCGTTAAAATGACGTGGCCACAGGCCCGGATCCACGGCCTGCTGGTGCAGAGCATGGCTAACCGAGCAGGTGCGCAGGAGCTGCGCGTGGTCGTCGAACACGATCCGGTTTTTGGTCCACTTATTATGCTGGGTGACGGCGGCGTTGAATGGCGGCCAGAAGAACAAGCGGCTGTCGCGCTTCCACCTCTAAACATGAACCTGGCGCGTTATTTGGTTATTCAGGCCATCAAAAGTAAAAAAATCCGCGGCAGAAGCGCTCTGAGGCCGCTTGATATCGCCGGGTTAAGCCAGTTTCTGGTGAAGGTCTCCAACCTCATTGTTGACTGTGCGGAGATCCAGCGCCTGGACATCCACCCGCTCCTCGCTTCCGGAAATGAATTCACTGCCCTCGACGTGACGCTGGAAATTGCGCCATTTGTCGGTGACCGGGAAAGCCGTCTCGCCATTCGTCCTTATCCTCTCCATCTGGAAGAGTGGGTGGAGATGAAAAATGGAGAGCGGGCACTGTTTCGTCCTATCCTGCCGGAAGACGAGCCGCTGCTGCGAGCGTTCATCTCGCAGGTGACGAAAGAAGATTTGTACTATCGCTATTTCAGCGAAATTAATGAATTTACCCACGACGATTTAGCCAATATGACCCAGATCGACTACGATCGAGAAATGGCGATTGTCGCGGTCCGCCGTTCCGCAGAGGGAGAGGAGATCCTCGGCGTGACGCGTGCCATTTCCGACCCGGATAACGTGGATGCGGAGTTTGCCGTACTGGTGCGTTCCGATCTTAAAGGTTTGGGTTTGGGCAGACGGCTGCTCGAAAAACTCATTGGTTATACGCGCGATCACGGATTGTCACGGCTCAATGGCATTACTATGCCAAATAATCGGGGTATGGTGACCCTGGCGCGGAAGCTCGGTTTTGACGTTGATATCCAGCTGGATGAAGGCATTGTCTCTTTGTCCCTCAGCCTGACTTCGACGGATAAACAAGAGTAAGCTGCTGGAAATGTTACCCACTTTTCCCGGCACTGGGGTATCATTGTCCGCTTATGTTGTTTGCCTGGTACAGACAACCCTTCAATGAACAGAGAAGAAACGCACTGTGATGTTGTCAAAATTTAAGCGTAATAAACATCAACAACACCTTGCTCAACTACCGAAGATTTCTCAGTCAGTTGATGATGTAGAGTTCTTTTATGCTCCCGCTCATTTCCGGGAGACGCTTCTTGAAAAGATTGCCAGCGCTACGCGACGTATTTGCATTGTGGCGCTCTATCTTGAACAAGATGAAGGTGGGCGTGCGATCCTGAACGCGCTCTATGAAGCGAAACGTCAGCGTCCGGAACTGGATGTTCGCGTGCTGGTTGACTGGCACCGTGCTCAGCGTGGCCGTATTGGTGCGGCTGCCTCGAACACTAACGCTGACTGGTATTGCCGCACGGCCCAGGAGAACCCGGGGATCGATATTCCGGTGTATGGTGTGCCCGTGAATACCCGTGAAGCGCTTGGCGTTCTTCATTTCAAAGGATTTATCATCGATGACAGCGTCCTTTACAGCGGCGCCAGCCTGAATGATGTTTATCTCCATCAGCTCGATAAATACCGTTACGATCGCTACCATCTGATCCGCAATCCGCAGATGACCGACATCATGTTCAACTGGGTTGATAAAAACCTGGTTCATGGCCGGGGTGTGCATCGTCTTGACGATCCTCATCGCCCGAAAAGCCCGGAAATCAAAAACGACGTTCGCTCCTTCCGCCAGGAGCTGCGCGATGCGGTTTATCGTTTCCAGGGTGATGCCAATAATGAAGAACTGTCCGTTACGCCTCTGGTAGGCCTGGGTAAATCCAGCCTCCTGAACAAGACTATCTTCCATTTGATGCCGTGCGCGGAGCATAAGCTCACCATCTGCACCCCTTACTTCAACCTTCCCGCCGTTCTGGTGCGTAATATCATTCAGTTGCTGCGTGATGGTAAAAAGGTGGAAATCATTGTCGGGGATAAAACGGCAAACGACTTTTTCATTCCGGAAGATCAGCCTTTCAAGATCATCGGCGCACTGCCTTATCTCTATGAGATTAACCTGCGCCGCTTTCTGAGCCGTTTACAGTACTATGTGAACACGGACCAGCTCGTCGTGCGCCTCTGGAAAGATGAAGATAACAGTTATCATCTCAAAGGAATGTGGGTTGATGACGAGTGGATTCTGCTGACCGGTAATAACCTGAACCCACGCGCCTGGCGTCTGGATTTGGAAAACGCCATTCTTATTCACGATCCTCAGCATGCGTTAGCCGCGAAACGCGATCGTGAGCTGGAGCTTATACGCACGCATACCACAGTGGTTCGTCATTATCGCGATCTGCAAAGCATCGCTGATTACCCGGTGAAAGTTCGCAAGCTGATTCGCCGTCTACGTCGGATCCGTATCGATCGCCTCATCAGCCGCATTCTGTAATACACGAGCCCTGTCATCGACGGGGCTTTTTTATGGAGCCTGTTAATGCGTACGCCTTGCCTGATAATCCCTCTTTTGCTGACAGGTTGCAGCCATATGGCTAATGATAACTGGTCGGGTCAGGATAAAGCTCAGCACTTTCTGGCGTCGGCAATGATGTCCGCTGCGGGTAATGAGTATGCGCTGCACCAGGGTTATAGCAGGGATCGAAGTGCCACAATAGGCCTGATGTTCTCCATCAGCCTGGGGGCATCAAAAGAACTTTGGGATAGCCGCCCCTCGGGAAGTGGCTGGAGCTGGAAAGATTTTGCCTGGGACGTAGCCGGGGCAACAACCGGCTACGCCGTCTGGCAGATGGCGCATTATTAAAGGCGGATACCTTTTCCTTTGCGATGCAGCATCAGCGAGACAATAAACGCCAGCGCTCCCATTACGGTGACATACCAGAAGAAGGTCGTTTCACTGCCCCACGACTTAAGCGATAGCGCGACATACTCCGCCGAACCGCCGAACAGGGCATTCGCGACCGCATAAGACAGGCCTACGCCCAGCGCCCTCACCTGTGCGGGAAACATTTCCGCTTTCAAAATGCCACTGATTGCCGTGTAAAAACTGATAATAATGAGCGCCACCATGATTAAAGCGAAAGCGGCATACGGAGAGGTTGTATGCTGTAGCGCCGTCAAAAGCGGAACGGTACCCAGGGTGAGCATGCCGCCAAAGATCAGCATGGAGGTACGGCGACCAATTTTGTCCGACAGCGCGCCGACAATCGGCTGGATGAGCATAAAGACGAGTAACGCCACCGTCATGACGACACTCGCAACGTTTGCATGCATGCCCGTGGTGTTAACCAGATATTTTTGCATGTAGGTGGTGAAGGTATAGAAACTTAGCGAGCCCGCGGCGGTAAAACCTAACACCATCAAAAATGCTTTGCGGTTTCGCCAGAGTCCCTTCATCGAGCCCGCCTCTTTCAGCGCCCTGACCTCCTGTTGAGAGGTTTCATCAAGCTGACGGCGTAGCCACAGGGCGACAACCGCCAGGGCAGCGCCCATAGCAAACGGGATGCGCCAGCCCCAGGCGCGCAAATCTTCATCGCTAAGGATTTGTTGCAGGATCACCACAACCAGTAACGCCAGCAGCTGTCCGCCGATGAGGGTCACATACTGAAATGATGCATAGAAACCTTTTCGGCCTTCAACCGCCACTTCGCTCATGTATGTCGCACTGGTGCCGTATTCGCCACCGACTGACAGCCCCTGGAACAGACGTGCCAGCAGCAACAATGCGGGTGCCCATGTTCCGATAGTGTCATATCCGGGCAGGCAGGCAATCACCAGCGAGCCGACGCACATCATGCATACGGAGATGAGCATGGAGGTCTTGCGCCCTTTTCTGTCTGCGATCCTGCCGAATAGCCATCCACCGATAGGGCGCATCAGGAACCCGGCGGCAAAAACGCCCGCGGTTTGCAAAAGCTGAGTTGTGGTGTTCCCTGACGGGAAAAAGATATGCGCAAAGTAGAGTGAACAAAATGAATAGACGTAAAAGTCAAACCACTCTACAAGGTTTCCTGATGAGGCCCCAACGATTGCCCAAACCCGACGGCGAGTATCCTTACCTGCCAAATTGGTGTTATCCGTATCTGCACTGGCTACGGTTTCTGTCATTTTAATATCCCCTGTCTCACATTGCGGGCCTTTGCCCACAAACAGTAAAACCGGATTTAAAACGAATCGTTAGGTAAATAAAATGTTTCCAATATGTTTCATTGCGTTTTGTGAACTCGATCAGCTATCTAATTATTAGCGGACGCAGTAATTATCCCCAGGACTGCTGGTGGGCCTTTTTTCGCTGCAAGTAATCTTCGTCTGCACGAATTTTATCCCACCACTTTTTGAAGACTGCGGCTGCTTCTGCTTTCACTGGATCGTGATCGAGGGGTTTGACTTGTCGTTCCGCATCATACTTTTTACCGCCCTTATGATTCGCGTATCGCCGGGCGCGGGTATAGCCCATTTGTATGAATTTACGCGCCATATCCATACCTACAAAATCGTTTTTACTGCGGTACTCTTCAAAGAGAGCGTATATCTCTTGTGCCGAACGCGCTGCGACTTCAGAATTTTTAAAACGCCAGTGTGGAAGGATTTCGCTTTTATAAGGCTCGACCATCAATACGCCCTGCTCACCCCGGCCAACCTGATACCGTTCGGGATGTTCGCGAAAATTTATATTTGCAAAATCTTGTTGGTAATCAAAAGGACGAGTCAAAGCGGCACCTTTGTTAAAATCGTTTTAACAATTGTAGGCCGGATAAGGGGAAGCCGCCATCCGGCATGTTTTTCCGCGCACAAAGCAAAAAACCCCGCACCTTCCGGTACGGGGTTCTTTCTGTTTGATGCCTGGCAGTTCCCTACTCTCACATGGGGAGACCCCACACTACCATCGGCGCTACGGCGTTTCACTTCTGAGTTCGGCA